>CACEIY010000005.1 GCA_902559635.1 uncultured Pelagibacteraceae bacterium
GACCCAAGAGGTAAATTGCAGCATTTAACTATGGACGCCACTGTAGTGGATGAAGATATGTTAAAGAATGGTGTTTTTTTTGACGGTTCTTCTATCGCTGGCTGGAAAGCTATCAATGAGTCAGATATGATTTTAAAACCTGACACTTCAAGGTTTTTTTTAGATCCTTTTACTTCACATAATACGGCTGTACTTTTTTGTGATATTTTAGATGCAGTTAAGAAAACTCCTTATGAAAGAGATCCAAGAGGTGTGGCGAAAAAAGCAGAAGAATATTTAAAAGCATCTGGAATTGGTGATAAAGCATTTTTTGGTCCTGAACCTGAATTTTTTGTTTTTGATGATGTTAAAATTAAAAATGATATGAATGAATGTGGATTTAAAATTGATAGTAAAGAAGGTCCATACAATTCAGGTAAAGAATATGAAAACGGTAATATGGGTCATAGACCTCCAGTTAAAGGTGGTTACTTTCCAGTTCCCCCTGTAGATAGTGAACAAGATATGCGTGGCGAATATCTTAAAAATTTAAAGGAAGTTGGAATTAAAGTTGAAAAACATCACCATGAAGTTGCTCCAAGTCAACATGAGCTTGGTATGTACTTTGGTACTTTAGTTAATCAAGCTGATAACGTTCAATTGTATAAATATGTTGTTCAAATGGTGACTCATTCATTTGGAAAAACTGCAACATTCATGCCGAAACCTGTTGCTGGTGATAATGGTTCAGGAATGCATATTCACCAATCTATTTGGAAAGGTGATACACCAGTATTTTCAGGCGATGCTTACGCCGGATTATCTGAAACAGCATTACATTATATTGGTGGTATTTTAAAACATGCAAAAGCAATTAATGCATTTGCTAACTCAACAACTAATAGTTACAAAAGATTAGTACCTGGTTTTGAAGCTCCTGTATTATTAGCTTACTCTGCTAGAAATAGATCTGCTTCATGTCGTATTCCAATTACTTTAAGTAAAAAAGGTGCAAGATGTGAAATTAGATTTCCAGATGCTTCAGGAAACCCATACCTAACCTTCGCAGCGATGTTAATGGCTGGATTAGATGGAATCAAAAATAAGATACATCCAGGAGAGTCTTTTGATAAAGATTTATATGATTTACCACCTGAAGAAGTTAAAGCTATTCCGACTGTTTGTGGATCGCTGAGGGAAGCAATGGAAAATTTAGATAAGGATAGAGAATTTTTAACTCAAGGTAATGTATTTACTGATGATCAAATAGATGCTTACATTGCACTTAAGTTTGAAGAAATTCACAAGTTTGAGCATGCACCTCATCCAGTAGAATTTGAGATGTATTACAGTAGTTAATTACTGTCTTGTTGTAGCAACTCTATCTTTGTTTACACCTTTTTTAACAACGTAATCCTGAGTGCCGTTTGCACCAGTATTTACTTCCTTACGTAAATCTTTAAAAAAAGTTTTTTCCTTTAAAGAATCTTTAAGATTTTTAACAAGATTTTTAAATTCAAATTTATTCATAAGAATCTTATATCAAAGATATGCATATTACGCAATACTGCTATGCAACTTATGGGATACTGTTTTTAGTCAGTTTTAAAAGATTCCCCACAACCACATCGCTCCGTTTCATTTGGGTTATTAAAAACAAAAGTTGATGAAAATTCCTCTTTTTTATAGTCCATTTCTGTACCTAATAGATACATAACAGCAGCCGAGTCTATAAAAACTTTAACACCTTTTTCTTCTATCACTTCGTCATTTGGATTAATTTCTTTTGAATACTCCATGACATATGACATTCCAGCACAACCTCCAGACTTAACAGAAACTCTTACTCCAATTAAATCTTTTTGAGCACTAGACATTATTTCTTTAATTCTTGATGCAGCATTATCACTAAGTTTAATTATAGGATTCATTATAAATTTAACTCCAATTTAGCAGCATCAGTCATCATATCTTTTGTCCAGGGTGGGTCCCAAACTAACTCTAAATCAACATCTTCTATTTCCTCAACTTGCATAACACCTTCTTTAACTTCTTTAGGTAAACTTTCTGCAACTGGACAATTTGGTGTAGTTAATGTCATTTTAATTTCGGCTTTTTTGCCTACTATTTTTATATCATAAATTAAACCAAGTTCATAAATATTAACTGGTAATTCAGGATCGTAAATTTTTTTTATTTCATTAATTATTTTGTCTTTAATTTCCATAATTATTAATCTTCTGTACTAACCTGTTTTCCATCATTTTCCATTGCTGAAACTAAAGTATGCCATGATAAAGTTGCACATTTAACTCTCATTGGATATTGCTTAACTCCTGAAAGACACATTAATTTTGTTTTATCATCATCCTTCAAAATTTGAGATTTCAACTCTGGATTTTCTTTTATCATTCCTAAAAAATCTTCAATAATCTCTTTGGCTTCGTTATTGCTCTTTCCTTTTATCAAATCAGTCATTATCGAAGCCGATGCCATAGATATTGCACATCCACTACCTTCAAACGATATATCTTCAACTTTTTTTTGATCGTTTAATTTTAAATATATATGAACATTGTCACCACATAATGGATTATTTCCTTTCGCATCTTTATTGAAATTTTCAGTCTTCCTCAAATTTCTAGGATTTTTACCATGTTCTAGGATTATTTCTTGATATAGTTCTTTTAAATTCATTTTAAATCAAAAATTTTTTTACAATTATTAATTCCCTCATTTAATTTATCTAGATCATCTTTAGTATTATAAACACCTAAAGAAGCTCTTGCACTTGCAGGTATGCCTAATTTATCATGAAGTATTTGACAACAATGATGACCAGCTCTAATTGCTACTCCAGTCTCATCTAAAATTGTTGCTATATCGTGTGCATGAATACCTTTAATAGTAAATGATAATACTCCCCCACGTTCTTTTGGATTTCCAATCAACTCAACAGAATTATTTTTTTGTAATATTTCTTGACCATACTCAATTAACTCTTTTTCATGTTTGATAATATTTTCAATTCCAATACTTTCTAAAAACTTTATCGACTGATCAAAAGCTATCACTTGAGCTGTTGCCATTGTTCCTGCTTCATATTTATTCGGAAGATCTCCATATGAAATTCTATCTTTTTTTACTTCATTGATCATACCACCTCCACCTTGATAAGGAGGAAGTTGTTCAAGCCATTTTTTTTTTCCATATAAAACCCCTAGTCCTGTTGGTCCATACATTTTATGACATGAGATGGCATAAAAATCACAATCTAAATCCTGCATGTCTAATTTAAGATGAGGTCCCCCCTGACATCCATCTACTACTACAATTATTCCTTTTGAGTGTGCTAATTGAGTTATTTCTTTAATAGGAAGAATTGAACCAGTTACATTTGATAAATGTGTAATTGCTATAACTTTAGTTTTATTTGTTATTTCTTTTTCTATATTTTCAATCGGGACTTCTCCATCTTCATTGATTTCAGCAAACTTTATCTTAATATTCTTAGATTTTCTCAAAAAATGCCAAGGTACATAATTTGAATGATGCTCTAATTCAGTAATTAAAATCTCATCATTTGGCTCTATAATAGTTTGACCAAGAGTATTTGCTACCAGGTTTAAAGCCTCTGTTGCTCCTTTAGTAAAGACAATCTCATTTTTATCTTTAGCATTAATATATTTTTGAACTGACGATCTTGTATTTTCATATAAATTAGTCGCCGCAACAGCCAAGTAATGTAAACTTCTTCCAACATTAGAAAATTGTTTAGAATAAAAGTTATTTATTCTATCCAAAACAATCTTTGGTTTTTGTGATGAATTAGCACTGTCTAAATAAACTAAATCATTATTTTGAATTTTTTCATCAAAAATTGGAAATTCTCTTTTAATATTATCTATATTCATTCTTTTAGACCAATCATATTTTTTATTAAATTTTTAATTTCAGAGTCAGTGATTTTTTCAACTACGTCTAACATGAAACCATTAATCAAAAGTTCTTTTGATTGTTTGTAATTAAGTCCTCTTGACATCAAATAAAAAATTGAATTCTCGTTAAGACTTCCTGAAGCTGATCCATGTGAGCATTTAACGTCATCAGCATAAATTTCTAATTCTGGTTTAGCATTAAACTCTGAAGTTTCATCTAATAATATCGCTTTACTTAATTGATAACCATCTGTTTTCTGAGCTTTTGAAGCTACATGTATTCTTCCTTGATATGCAGCTTTTGAATTTTTACCAAGCACACTTTTTATTAGTTGATAACTTTTAGTATTTTCAACTAAATGATTAATTGTTGATCTTATTTCGTGTAGTTGATTTTCTTTTAATGAAAAAATACCATTAACAAAAGCTGATGAATATTCACCTTTCAGATTACAATTTATTTCATTTTTAAAATAATTTGAACCTGCTGAAAAAATAAAAGTTTCTGAAATACTGTTTTTTTCTTGATCAATATTATTAAATGAATATTTAAGATTTTTATTTAATGATTTGTCAATTTTATAATTTTTTAAAATTGAATCTTTCTTTAAATCAAAATTGTACAAAATATTCATAAAATTTTTATCAGTTAAATCATTGAAAAAATCTATAAGCTTCAATGAGCTGTTTTGTTCAAGCTCAAAATCTAATCTTAAATTAATATTCTTAGATTTCATTTTTTTATTAGTTAAGTGATAAATAACTAAAGGTTTTTTTGTTGAGTAACCTTTTTTAACTAAAATTTTATAATATTTATTTCTAAATGCATTGTTTAAATCAATTAAAGAGTTTTCATTATCAAATTTGTCATTTACTTTTATATCATCGTAAATTTCAATTTGATTTTCATCTTCATAATTAAAATCTATTTTTTCTATTCTTCCATTTATAAAAATAATTTTATTGTGCTCTAAACCATCAATAAAAATAGATGTGTCGACTTTATTTGTTGAAGAATAATCATTATAAAAACTTAGTTCTCCTATGTCTTTTTTTATAATTTGGTTTAAATCTAAAAATTTCCAATTTTCAAGTTTTCTACTTGGAAAACCATTTTCAATAAATTTATTTAAATGATTCTTCTTAAATTCAATATCTTTTTCTGAAAAATTAGATATTTTTAAAATTTTCTCAAAATCTGTTTTTAATTGTTCTTTCATTTAATTGAAGCTTTCGTATCCTTTTTTTTCTAATTCAATTGCTAGTTCTGGACCACCAGACTTGATTATTTTTCCATTCATCAGTACGTGAACAAAATCAGGTTTTATATATTCTAATAGTCTTTGGTAATGAGTAATGATTAAAAAAGAATTTTTTTTATTTCTTAATGTATTAACACCGTCAGCAACTATCTTTAATGCATCAATATCTAAACCGGAGTCAGTTTCATCTAATATAGATAATTTGGGTGCTAACATAGACATTTGTAAAATTTCATTTTTCTTTTTTTCACCACCTGAAAAACCAACATTCAATTGTCTATTTAATTTTTCTTCATCAAATTTTAATTCTTTGGCTTTTTGTTTAACAAGTTTTAAAAATTCAATAGCATCAAGTTCTTTTTCTCCTCTAGCTTTTCTAATAGCGTTTAATGAAGTTTTTAAAAAAATTTTTGTATTTACGCCTGGAATTTCTAAAGGATATTGAAATGCTAAAAATATACCTTTATGTGCTCTTTCTTCAGTTTCAAGATCAAATAAGTTCTTATTTTCAAATAAAATTTCTCCAGAAATTTCATAGCCTTTTTTACCAGATAAAATATTTGATAATGTGCTTTTACCAGATCCATTAGGGCCCATAATTGCATGCACTTCACCAGGATTTATATTTAAAGAAAAACCATTTAAAATTGATTTATTTTCAACATTTGCATTTAAATTATTTATTTTAAGCATTAGCCTACGCTTCCTTCCAAGCTAATACCTACAAGTTTTTGTGCCTCAACAGCAAATTCCATTGGCAGCTGTTGTAAAACTTCTTTACAGAAACCATTGACAATTAATCCAACTGCCTCTTCAGGATTTAAACCTCTTTGTTGGCAATAATGCAATTGTTCTTCACTTATTTTTGAAGTAGTTGCCTCATGCGCAATATTTGAGTCAAAATTTTTATTTTTAATGTATGGAACTGTATGTGCACCACATTTGTTACCCATTAAAAGAGAATCGCATTGAGTATAGTTACTAGAGTTTTCTGCTTTTGAATTAATATCTACTAATCCTCTATATGTCATATCTGAAAATCCAGCACTAATCCCTTTAGAAATAATTTTACTTTTTGTATTTTTTCCCAAATGAATCATTTTTGTTCCAGTATCTGCTTTTTGATGATTGTTAGTTATAGCTATAGAATAAAATTCACCGATTGAATTATCTCCTTTTAAAATACAACTAGGATATTTCCAAGTTATAGCTGAACCAGTTTCCACTTGTGTCCAAGAAATTTTTGAATTTTTTCCCTTGCAAAGGCCTCTTTTTGTTACAAAATTATAAATTCCTCCTTTTCCATTTTCGTCTCCTGGATACCAATTTTGAACTGTCGAATATTTTATTTCAGCATCATCTAGCGCGATTAATTCAACATTAGCTGCATGTAATTGATTTTCATCTCTCATAGGGGCTGTGCATCCTTCAAGGTAACTCACATAGCTTCCTTTATCAGCTATGATTAGTGTTCTTTCAAATTGACCTGTCTCAGATGCATTTATTCTAAAATATGTTGATAATTCCATTGGGCACTTGATTCCTTCAGGAATGTAAACAAATGATCCATCAGTGAATACTGCTGAATTAAGAGTTGCAAAAAAATGATCTGTAGTGGGTATTACAGTTCCAAGATATTTTTTTACAAGTTTTGGATGTTTTTGTATAGCTTCAGACATAGAACAAAAAATAATTCCTTGCTTTGTTAATTCTTCTTTAAATGTTGTGGCAACTGAGACTGAGTCAAAAACAGCATCAACAGCAATACCATTCAATCGCGCTTGCTCTTGAAGTGGAATACCCAGTTTTTTATATGTCTCAAGAAGTTTAGGATCCAATTCATCTAAACTTTTAGGTTTATCATTCATGCTTTTTGGAGCTGAATAATAATATAAATCTTGGTAATCAATTTTAGGATATTTTGGTTTTTGCCAATTAGGTTCCTTTAATAGTTTGAACCTTTCAAAAGCTTTTAATCTAAATTCTAACATCCATTCTGGTTCTTTTTTAATATTTGAAATAAACTTAATTACGTCTTCATTTAAGCCTTTAGGTGCTTTAATGTTTTCAATATCTGTTGAAAAACCATATTTATAATCTTTTAATTTTTCTATATCTTTTTTTCTAGTATCCATATTTAAATTCTTTTCTCAGAGTTATCTTTAACTAAATCTTCTAAACTTTTTTGCTCAAAAAAATTATTTATATGTTTGTCTAAATCGTCCCAAAGATTATGAGTAACACATTTTGTCAATTTCCCGTTACACCCTTTTTTTGATTCTTTCTTACATTGAACAGTTTTTACTTTTTCATCTACTGCATCAAAAATATTCGTAAGTTTTATTTCTTTAGCTTTTTTGTTTAAAACATATCCTCCTTGAGTTCCTCTAACACTTTGTACAATTTGATTTTTTCTTAATTTGGAAAAAATTTGCTCTAAATAATCTAAAGAAATACCTTGTCTTAAAGAGATGTCTCTTAGAGAAACTGGACTGATATTATCAAATCTCGCCAGGTCTACTAAAGCCATTACAGCATATCTGCCTTTAGATGTTAGTTTCATAAATCCGCAATTTACAAGGGTATATATAAACCTGACTAAAATAGTCAAGTATCATTAACAAAAAAAAACTAACATTTTGTGACGCAGTTATGATAAATGTAATTTTTTTTTGAGAATAATAATCAATATCAATTATGGAAAACAAAATTTTAGAAATATTTATTCCTGGACCTGCTGGAAGACTTGAAGCAAAATATTATAAAAGTAAAAAAAATACATCTCCTATAGCTCTTGTTTTACAACCTCACCCTCAATATGGAGGCACTATGAATAATAAGGTAGTTGTTGAAACTTTTAAAACTTTTATGGATAATGATTTTTCTGTTTGCCGTGTTAATTTCAGAGGTGTGGGAAAAAGTGATGGTGAATTTGACAATGGTCAGGGTGAACTTGCTGACGCTGCAGCTGCATTGGATTGGTTGGAAAGAGAAAACTTTGATAACTCTCAATGTTGGGTTTCAGGATTTTCATTTGGATCTTTAATTGCAATGCAGTTGCTAATGAGAAGACCTGAAATAAACAGATTTATTGCAATATCCCCTCAGCCTAATGTATATGACTTTTCTTTTTTGTCACCATGCCCAACTTCTGGCTTAGTAATTTATGGTAAAAAAGATGAGCTAGTTCCATTAGAGTATATTACAGAATTAGATAAAAGATTAAGTTCTCAAAAAGGAATTAAAGTAGATTTCCAATCTGTACAAGATGCAAATCATTTTTTTTCTAAAAGTGAAGACGTACTAGTAAAAAACTTAGACAAATATATAAAAAAAGAGACAGCTCTTTATTAATTAATAATTTTTTTTTATTACTCCACCTGAAATAGGTCTCAAAGTTCTCGTAGTATTTGGATAAGATATAGGTAAGCCCAAATAAGATCTTATAGCAAGATATGCAAAAGCTTGTGACTCTATAAAATCACCATCAAATTCATATTCATCAATATTTTTTAAAGTTATTTTTTTATTATTTAAATATTCATCAATATTTTTTATAAGAGTCTTATTTTTTCTACCTCCGCCACAAAGATATAGATTTACAGTTTTTAATTTATTAATTTCATCAATTTTTTTTAAACCTTCTGAAATTAAATAAGCTGTATATTTTGTAATTGTTGCACATCCATCTTCTAAACTTAAGCCTCGAGCGAAAGAAATATCAAAATTTTTTACATCTAAGGAATTATTTAACTCTTTTATATTAAAATTATCAATTGTTTGGTTTAATATTAAATTATTAACTTTTCCACTCGAGGCAATATCACCATTAAAGTCAAATTTTTTATTACTATTTTTTCTAATCCACTCATCAATTAAACAATTTCCTGGAGCAATATCATAAGCAAATAAATTTTCGTTCTCAGAATTATTAATTTTAATTTGTGATACATTAGTAATTCCACCTATATTAATTATGTTCATAGGAAAATCTAAATTAAACTTTGTTTTTAAAATTCCTGATATCAAAAAGTGAAATATTGGGGCTAGAGGAGCGCCTTCTCCACCATGATTTAAGTCATTTTGCCTGAATTGGTAAACAACTTTTGTTTTTGTTAATTGTGACAAAAGATTTCCATCACCTAATTGTTTTGAAATTTTTTCTTTGGGTAAGTGCAAAATTGTTTGTCCATGAAAACCTATTAAATCAATATTTAATGAATTTTTTTCTACCAAACTGTTTACTAATTTACTGATAAACAATGTAAAATCTCTCTCAATTTCATTAATATCCTTTAGATTTTTAGATAAGTCTTTCGAAGAAAAAAGTTTGTCTCTTAATACTATTAATTTTTGGTATAAATCCTTATCAAATTCACAATATTCATTTGATATTAGCTCAAATTCGTTAATTCCATCAGATTGAATTATTGATGCATCAATTCCATCCATAGATGTACCACTCATCAATCCTAAAGAAGTATATATTTTTTTACTCATATTTATTTTTTTTTAAAAAAATTTGTATATTGTTCAACTATAGACTTATGAATAAATTTTTAAAAGAATTTAAAGATAGAGGTTTTTATTATCAGTGTACTGCAGAAGATGAACTATCAAAACTTTTAGATAATGAAAAAATTAAAGCTTACATAGGTTTTGATTGTACAGCTGGAAGTTTACATGTAGGTAGCTTGCTTCAAATTATGTGTTTAAGATTACTTCAAAAACATGGCCACCAGCCTATTGTTTTAATGGGAGGTGGTACAACAAGAATTGGGGATCCTTCAGGAAAAGACAAAACTAGAAAAATTTTAAGTGAAAGTGAAATAGAAAAAAATACTAAAAATATCGAAAACATTTTAAAAAACTATTTAAATTCTGATGATGAAAAAGTTAAACCTATTTTTGTTAATAATTACTCATGGCTGAAAGACTTAAATTATATTTCTTTTTTAAGAGATATTGGAAAACATTTTACAATAAATAAAATGTTAACATTTGAAAGTGTTAAAACTCGATTAGAAAGAGAACAATCTTTAAGTTATATGGAGTTTAATTATATGATTTTACAGGCTTATGATTTTTTAGAATTAAATAAAAAACATAATTGCATTCTTCAATTAGGTGGTTCTGATCAGTGGGGTAATATTATAAATGGTGTTGAATTAATAAAAAGATATTCAGATAAAATTGCTTTTGGACTAACAACTCCATTAATTACTTTAGCTACTGGAGCAAAAATGGGGAAAACTGAAAATGGAGCAATTTGGCTGGATAAAAAATTTCTTTCATCTTATGATTATTGGCAATTCTGGAGAAATTCAGATGATCATGATGTAATTAAGTTCTTAAATTATTTTACAGATCTTTCGATAGATGAAATAGAAAAAATAAAAAATAAAGAAATTAATGAATTAAAGATATTGTTAGCAAATGAAACTACAAAAATGCTTCATGGAAAAGATGAAGCAATAAATTGTGAAAAAGCTGCTAAAGAAGCATTTTCAGAAAATTCTACAGGTGTAAATCTACCATCAATAAAACTAAAAAAAGATAATTTTAAAAACTCAATTAATATTCTAGATCTGGTAACTTTATCTAAATTAGAAACATCAAAAAGTGAAATAAGAAGATTAATTAAAGGAAGTGCGGTAAAAATAAATAATGAAATTGTTACTGACGATAAAATGAATATTAATAAAGAATATTTTAAAGATAATTTTTTAAAATTATCACTTGGCAAAAAAAGACATATCAAAATTGAGTTAGTTTAATTTTTTTTTATTTTTTCTAAAGTTCTAGTTATAAATCTTGGAGTTAAAGTTTTTATAGGATTAACGGTTGTTTTTAAATCTTTTGGTGGACCTTTAATTTTAAAACTTACACCAAAAACACCTTCACCTACTTTTTTACCAACTAATACTTTACCTATTAAAGGAATTGAAGATATTGTTCTATTTATTGTAGTTGCAGGAACTAATGTGCCACGTAGACTTATAAGTTTATCCTTCTCAATATAACCCTCCATCAAAATTGAAATTGCAGGGCCAATGGCATACATTTCCTCAATTTTCATTAATTTTTTTTGATTAGAAAATTTCATTTCAAAATCTGTAAATCTTATACCTTCACCAGTTAACAAATCTGCTATTCCTTGAAGAGAAGCTAGAGTAAGTAACTTTGCCAAAATTGGAACTTCCTGCACTTTAAAGTTATCAATTTTTAATGTTGAATTTGAAATATTGTTTTTTTTAGTTGAGTAAAAATCTAAATTTCCTTCCTCAAAACCTTTAATAAATTTATATCTACCTACAAAGGGTTTTGCTACGTCTGTATAAAGAGTTGTAATTTTAACATTATTATCAGTATTTATTGTAAATTTAATTTTTTTGTTGTTTGAGAAACTTGATTCTAATTTAGATTCGTAAATCTCATTATTATTATAAATAAAATATCCTTTAAGATTATCTATAATATTTTTTTTATCCAAGTAAGTTTGATCAATTTTTATATTAATCTTAAAATCATCTTTAAATAAGTTATATTTTTTTTTATTCTCAGAATTAATTAAATTATCAACTATTTGATTTATATTTAAACTTGCACCTTTTACAAAATAATTTTTATTTTTTTTTGTAATTTCAATATTATTTCTTAAATTATCTCGGTCTTGATAATTTAAAGTAATATTTTTTATATAATTAATTTTTTTATCGCTAGATAAAGATAAGTCTTTTATAGAAATAAAGTTTTTATTTTCTACCAAATTAATTTTTTTTAACAAAGTTCCTTTGTCAAATTTATGTTCACCTTTAATTTCTAGTTTTAAATTTGATTTATCTTTTTTTGCAAAATTAAATAAATCAAATTTAAGATTATTGTCTTTAATGTCTAATTCTACATCAAAATTTAGATTATTTTGATTTTTAATAATTTTGTACTCAATTATGTCAGGCTTTTCTTGTAAAAATATATTGCCTGATCCTATAATATCTAAACTATTTTTTTTATACTTTATTTGAAGTTGATTATCTTTTAAAAAAAATTTATTTTTAATTTTTGGAAAAAAATTTTGTAAATTTAGATTATTTTCAATTTCTAAATTTACTAAATTTATTTTTGAATCAACATTCAAACCTTTAATTTTAAATTTATTATTTATTAAAAAATTAAAATTATTTTCAGATAAAAAATCAACTTCTTTAATTTTAAAATTTAAATTATCTAAATTGATATAATTATAAATCTTATCTTCTTGTAAGGTAATTTGATTACTTATCAATTTTCCTGAGACTGAATACTCATTACTTTTTTTTACTATTATTGTCTCTGGAAGCTGAAAATTTTCATTTTCAATTTTTAAATGTAAATCATTTAATTGAAATTTATTTTTTTGTACTTTAAATACAAAATTAATAGCATCTAAACTATTTCTATTAAAAAAATTAATCTTTCCATCTTTTGCTATACCATTTATTTGATAGTTATTTTTTAAATTTCCATTATCATCAAATTCAATTTCAATATCTGCAATTAAATACCCTTTCTTGATCGCCTTTTCGGCAATATAAAATTTAGGGTCTTTTTGAAATAATCTTAAAAATTTAATTAAATCATTAATTTCTATAGATTTAGTAGAAATATTGATCTTATTTAATAAAAAATCGTTATTTAATAATGATTTAAAAGAAACATCTGATTTAATATTTTCTAATTGAATTTTTTCCTCATTATATTTTATATTTGTTCCTACTGTTTTAATTTTAATTTTTAATTGAAATGGATTTAAAATTATAAAAATTTCATTCAAATCAATATCTAAACTTTTATCAATTTTTTTTATTTGTTTAGATATATTTGAATTAAAAAGATTAGTACTTATCCCTATAGTACTGAGATAAACTATTACTAATAATAAAATAATAAATATTGTTACAAAAAATCTATAAAAAAAAATTTTCATTTGATTTGATAAATAGACTCTTCTAGAAATTCATCAATTTCACCATCTAAAATTTTATCTGGGTTTGAACTTTCATGATTAGTTCTATTATCTTTAACTAGCCTATAAGGTTGTAATACATATGATCTTATTTGATGTCCCCATCCAATTTCAGATTTAGTTGCCTCAGTACTTTGGTTTTGTTCTTCTTTTTTTTTAATCTGATAATCATATAGTCTTGCACGTAACATATTCATACAAGTTTCTTTATTTTTATGTTGTGATCTTTCATTTTGACATTGGACAACAATTTTTGTTGGTATATGAGTAATTCTTACTGCGCTATCTGTAGTATTAACATGTTGTCCACCTGCTCCACTTGATCGATAAGTGTCAATTCTTAAATCTTTCTCAAAAATTTCTATATTAATGTTTTCATCAATAACAGGATAAATCCAAATACTAGCAAAACTAGTATGTCTTCTAGAACCAGAATCAAAAGGTGATATTCTTACAAGTCGATGTATCCCCGACTCTTTTTTCAACCAACCAAAAATGTAATTACCTTCAATTTTAATTGTTGAAGATTTAATGCCTGCCTCATCTCCTTTGTGTTCACTTACTATTTGATATTTAAACCCTTTATTGTCTGACCATTTAATATACATTCTTCTTAACATGTCTGCCCAATCTTGACTTTCAGTTCCTCCTGCACCAGCGTGTATTTCTAAATAACAATCGAGAGAATCTAGATCGTTAGATAAGAAACATTTAATCTCGTTTTCTTTGACTTTTGCCCTCAATTCTTTTAATTTTTGATAAACTTCAGTTTGTATTTCAGAATTTTTTTCTTCTATAGCTAATTTATACAAATCATCTAAATCTTTAAATTGTAGAGTAGATTTTTCATAAGAATTTATTAAATCCTCATATAACTTTTTCTCTTTAATAATTTTTTGAGATTTTGCTTTATCTTGCCAAAAATTAGATTCCAGCATTAACTTATTATGGCTATCTAACTTAAAATATATCTTATTTTTTTCAAAGATACTCCTTAACTCTATTATTAATCTTTTCTATTTCTTTTTTAAAATTAGTATATTTGTCTTCCATTAATAAAATTTTAATATATTATTTGTATCTAATCTATCGTTATCTGAATATAAAACTTTCCCGTCTAAAACATTTTTACTTTTATAAGACTCAATTATAGTGTTTTTTGATGTAAATTTAGCCTTTTCTCCTGTATTCGGATCTATAACCATTAAAGTTATATTTCGAGGTACTTTAAATGGTCTTGAGTCAGATTTTTTAACAGCTTTTTTTACAAATTCTTCGAAAATTGGAAGTGCTGCCTTAGAACCAGTTTCAAATTTACCAAGTGGTTTAGGATTATCCATACCAACATAAACACCAATTACTAAATTAGATGTAAAGCCAATAAACCATGCATCAGAGTTTTCATTCGTAGTTCCAGTTTTACCAGCTAAATTTAAACCAAGTTTCTTTAACTTTTTTCCCGTTCCTCTCTCAACAACACCCTGTAGGAATGAAGTAACTTGATAAGCTGTTTCTGCAGATAAAACTCGAGGATAATTATCTTTAATTTTTGGAAATTCTTTTCCAGTAAATGAAATTTGATCACAATTTATACATTTTCTATTTTCATTATTTATTATTGTGTTGCCTTCTCCATCTTGAATTCTATCTATGATTATTGGTTCAACAAGTTTACCTCCATTTACAAATGAACAGTAAGCAGAAGTCAATTTCAAAAGAGTTGTTTCAGCAGAACCAAGAGAAATTGAAAGTAGTTCTTCTGGATTATCATAAATTTTCATTTTTTTTGAAAAATTAGTAACTTTGTCAATGCCTAAACTTCTAGAAATTCTTACAGTCATTAAGTTTCTAGATTTTTCTAACCCAGTTCTTAGTGTTGAGGGCCCATAAAATTTTTTACCATAATTTTCTGGCTTCCATTTTTTTAGATCTTCTCCTTGATCTAATACAAGAGGAGCATCTAAAATTAATGATGAAGGTGTATATTTGTTTTCTAGTGCTAAAGCATATACGAAAGGTTTAAATGCTGATCCTGGTTGTCTCAATGCTTGTGAAGATCTATTAAATTCACTGTTATTAAAGCTAAAACCTCCACTTAAAGCAAAAACTCTTCCTGTAAAAGGATCCATTACTACTATTCCACCATTAATTTTTGGAAGTTGTTGTAGGCTATAACGATTATTCTTAATTTTTTTTACATAAATGACATCACCTTTTTTTAATAACTCTAAAAATTCTTTTTTTGTCCAAGATATATCTTTATATTCAATTATGCCCTTATCTTTATTTTCAATTTCAATATTTGCTGAAAATTTGTTTATTTTTTTTACTATTGCTATATTCCATTCAATTGAATTTTCTAAAAAATTTTTTTTATTAATTTTTTTAAACCAATCATTTGTATAATTAATATTGGTAATAGGTCCTCGCCATCCTTTTCTTTTGTCATAAGATATCAATCCATTTCTTAAAGAAATAGTAGCAATTTTTTGTAAGTCTAAATTTATAGGAGTATTAATATTATAACCTTGATTATAAACTTTTTCATAAGATAGTTTATCTATAATATTTTTACGAACGTCTTCAATGTAATATTGAGCATCTTCAGAAAAAATTTTTTTATTTTTTTTTAAATCAATAGGTTTGTTTTTAAGATCAATATATTTTTCCTGATTTAAAAAATCATTTTCAAACATATTTTTCAAAACTAAATCTCTTCTGTATTTAGCAAGTTCAATGTTTCTATAAGGATTATATTTACTTGGAGCTTTAGGTAATGCGGCTAATAATGCAGCTTCATTATAATTCAATTCTTTAATTGATTTATCAAAATACTCTAAACTAGCAGCAGCAACTCCATATGCTCCACTTCCTAAATAAATTTGATTTAGATATAATTCTAGTATTCTTTCTTTTGATAAGGCTCTTTCTATTCTAAATGCCAAAATTGCTTCCTTTATTTTTCTATTTAAACTTACTTCATTTGTTAATAAAAAATTTTTTGCAACTTGTTGTGTTATTGTTGATGCTCCTTCTAATCTTTTAGAACTCATTATATTTTGAATATTTCTTATTATCGCCCTTACAACTCCCTTAGCATCAATACCTGGATGAGAAAAAAAATTTTTATCTTCTGCGGCTAAAAAAGCAGTTATTACATTTTTTGGAATAGCTGAATATGGCACAAAAATTCTTTTTTCTTTTGAAAAGTCTGCGACTACTTCTCCATTTCCAGAATACATTTTGCTTGAAACTGGAGGTTTATAATTTTTTAGAAATTTATAATCTGGAATTTTATTTGAAAAAGTCCACAAAACACCCAATATTGTTATTGAAATCAACAATAATAAACTAGCTAAAATAGTGAATAAATTTTTAAATAATTTCGTCATTTTGATTTCATTATATAACGGAATTTGTTAAAGATAAGGCAAACTATAAACAAAATTTTTATCAAATATTTAATAATTAAATGAAACTAACTAACAAAAAACTATGGAAAAAAATTTATACATTGATGCTTCGCATCCAAATGAGACTAGAGTTGTACTTAAATCAGAAAATAATATTGAAGATTACGAGTACGAAGGTTTAAAAAATAATTTAATAAAAAATAATATTTATCTTGGAAAGGTAAGCAGGATAGAGCCTTCTTTACAAGCAGCATTTATAGACTTTGGCAGAGAACGACATGGTTTTTTATCTTTTAACGATATTCAATCAGATTACTATCAAATACCTAAAAGTGATTTAGAAAAAATCAAACAAGAAGAAGAAAAATTAAGAGAAGAATTATCCAAGGAAGTAGAAGCTAAAGATGAACAAGATTTAGCTGAAGGTAAACTAGAAATAAATGATCCAATTGAAATAAAAAAAAATGAAATAGAAGAAGATAAGATATCAGATGAACAAAGCTTAGAAAATAATGAAAATATTGTTAATGATATCTCAGAAAATAAAAATGATGAAAATAAATACAAAAAAATTGAAAAGCGTTCTAAATTTAAACGATATAAAATTCAAGAAGTAATAAAACCAAATCAAGTAATACTTGTCCAAGTAATTAAAGATGAAAGAGGTCAAAAAGGTGCTGCTTTAAGTACGTTTATTTCGATTGCAGGTAAATATATTGTATTAATGCCAAATACACCGAAAGGAGGTGGAATCTCTAGGAAAATTTTTAATCCAGCTGAGCGAAAAAAAATTAGGAGCATATTAAATGAAATTGAAATACCAAAAGAAATGGGGCTGATAGTTAGAACAGCAGGGAGCAATAAAACAAAAAATGAAATTGATTATGATTTAAAAACTTTAAAAAATACTTGGAATCAAATTAAAGAAACAGCTTTAAATTCAATTGCTCCTTCATTAGTTCATCAAGAAAGTGAAATTATAAAAAGAACTCTAAGAGATATGTATGATGAAAATACAAAAAAAATAATTGTTGAAGGAAATGAAGGATATAAAAAAGCGCAAAATTTTATGAAAATGATGATGCCCTCTCATGTTAAAAAAATTAAAAAATACCGGGGTAAAATTCCATTATTTATTGAAGAAGGCATAGAGCAAAAATTAAATCAAATATTTGACTCTGAAATAAAACTTAATTCTGGGGGATATTTAGTTATTAATCCAACAGAAGCCCTAGTATCAATTGATATTAACTCAGGTAGTTCTATTAAACAAAAAAATGTTGAAAGCACAGCTTTAGATACGAATCTTGAAGCGACAGAAGAGATTACAAGACAAATAAAAATTAGAGACCTATCTGGTCTAATTATAATTGATTTTATAGATATGTTAAGTTTCAACAATAGAAGATTAGTTGAAAGACGTTTAAAAGAAAAATGTAGATCTGATAGAGCAAGAATTCAAATTGGTAGAATAAGTAATTTTGGATTACTAGAAATGTCTCGCCAAAGACTTAGGGAAAGTGCCGTTAAATGGAAAGTTGAATTGACAGATGAGTCTTTTGCACAAAAATTACTAAAAATAGTTGAACTTAAGTCGGTTTTAAATAAAGCAAAATTTGTTGATTTAAAAGTTTGTGAAAAAATTTCTGATTTTTTAAAAGAAAATTTTGTTAAAGATTTAACTTATATTGAAAAAAAAAATAAAATGAAGATAGATATAATAACTGATAACAAACTTATTATTCCCGAATATATTATTGATATTAAAAATAAATCAATGAAAACTATAGAATTAGTTGAACAATTTGAAAAGTTAAAAAATATAGATCTATTAAAACTCAAGGAAAAAAATTTAGAAGAAAAAGATAAAAAAACTTTTATTAAAAAAAAAAGGTACAAAAAAAAATTTTATAAAAAATCTAAATAATGCCTTCTGTCGGTGAAGAAGGTTTACCTGCTAAATTTCTTATAATCCTTCCTGAAAGATATGACTGTCTGCCTGCTATAACTGCATGCTTAAATGCCAATGCCATACTGAAAGGTTTTTTTGCTTTAGCAATAGCTGTATTAACTAAAACACCGTCACATCCTAATTCCATAGCTATTGTTGCGTCTGAAGCTTGACCTAAGCCAGCATCTACAATTACAGGTAACTTAGTTTGTTTTATTATAATGTGAATATTTGTTTTATTAAGAATTCCTAAACCTGAACCAATTGGAGCAGCTAAAGGCATTATTGCCGCTGCTCCAACATCCTCTAATCTTTTGGCCATCAAAGGATCATCGTTACAATAAACCATGACTTTAAAACCTTCTTTTGTTAAAACTTCAGTTGATTTTAAAGTTTCTATCATATCTGGAAAAAGATTTTTTTTATCTCCTAAAACTTCAAGTTTAACTAATTTCCATCCTCCAATTTCTCTTGCTAATCTAAGAGTTCTTAAAGCTTCTTCTGATGTGAAACAACCAGCGGTATTCGGTAGATAAGTAATTTTTTTTGGATCTATGTAATCCATCAATAGTGGCTTATTTTTATCAGATATATTTACTCTTCTAACAGCCACTGTAACTATATTAGCTCCAGATAATTTTATAGCTTTTGCACATTCAGGCATATTTTTATATTTTCCTGTACCTACGATTAGTCTTGAATTAAATTTTTGGTTGCCTACAGTCAGTTTATCAATTTTCAATGTTAACCACCTCCTATAAAATGAACTATTTCTATATTGTCTTTATTATTTAATTTAATTTTTTTGATTTTTTTCTTATCAACGATTTCTCTATTTAATTCAATAGCAACTTTTTTTAGTGGTAAATCTAATTCATTAACTAAATCATATAGCTTATATCCTTCTATAATATTTCTATTTTTGCCATTTAATCTTATTTTTATTTTTTTTAGTTTTTTCATCGTATATAAAAGCTGAATGAGCAATAAAATAATTATTATTAATGGTCCCAATATTAATCTATTAGGAGAAAGAGAACAATCACAATATGGTTCGATAACTTTTGAAAAACTAAAAGCTAATTGTTTAAAAAAAGCAAATGAACTAAATCTAGATATGGAGTTCTTTCAATCTAATATTGAAGGTGACATTGTAACAAAAATACAAGAAGCAAAAAAAAACTTTGCTGGCATTATCATAAATGCAGCAGGTTTTACTCATACTTCTGTAGCGATTAGAGATGCACTAGATGTTTTTAAAAAACCTGTAATCGAGCTACATATTTCAAACATATACAAAAGAGAAGAGTTTAGACGAAAATCTCTTATTAGTGATGTGGTTACTGGAGGAATATTTGGTTTAGGTTCTGAAGGATATATTTTGGCCATAATTTCAATGCAAAAACTTTTAGATAATGAAAATTGATAAAAAAATTATTAAAGAACTAACAGATTATTTAAATGAATTTGATTTAACTGAAATTGAATACACAGAAAAAGATACTAAAATAAAAGTTTCCAAATCAAAGGTAGCAACATCTAATCAAATTACAAACTCACCAGGTATAAAATCCCCGGAAAAATCTGCTATTGATACTACTCAAAAAATAATTTCAGGAATTCAAATTACCTCACCAATTATTGGAACTGCTTATCATGCACCCGAACCAGGTGCTAAAAAATTTGTTGAAATTGGAAAAAAAATTAAAAAAGGTGATACAGTTATGATAGTTGAAGCAATGAAAACTATGAATCATGTTCCTTCAACATCTGATGGAATTGTAAAAGAAATTTGTGTCGATGATGGTCAGCCTGTAGAATTTGGACAAACAATAATTATTTTAGAGTAATGTTTAAAAAGATCTTAATTGCAAACCGTGGGGAAATTGCAGTCAGAGTAATCCGTGCTTGTAAAGAATGGGGAATCGAAACAGTCGCTGTTCATTCTGATGTAGATAGAGATAGCATGCATGTGAAATTAGCTGATGAGAGCGTTTGTATTGGATCACATCAACCTATAAATAGTTATTTAAATATTCCTGCTATCATGTCTGCTATAGAGATAACTAATGCTGAAGCAGTTCATCCAGGTTATGGTTTTTTATCCGAAAATGCAAATTTTGCTAATGTTCTAGAAGAAAACAATATTAAATTTATTGGTGCCTCTGCAAAATTAATCTCAATGATGGGTGACAAAATTCAAGCAAAAAAAATTGCTAAAGAGAACGGTCTACCTGTTATAGAAGGATCAGAGGGTGGAGTTAAAGATATTAATGATGCTAAACAACTTTGTAAAAAAATTGGCTTTCCAGTTCTTATCAAGGCCTCTGGAGGAGGTGGAGGCAAAGGTATGAAAATTGTTAATAAAGAAGAAGAATTTGAAACCTTGTTTTCTACTGCAAAATCTGAGGCTCAAAAATATTTTGGTAATGATGAGGTATATATCGAAAAATTTTTTCAAAACCCAAGGCATATAGAGGTTCAAATATTAGCTGGAAAAAATAGAACAATTCATTTACATGAAAGAGATTGCTCAGTTCAAAGAAGACATCAAAAACTAATAGAAGAAACACCAAGCCCTGTTTTGAATGATGAAATCCGAAAAGATTTATTTGATCGAACTGTAAAAATGGTTAGTAAAATTGGATATGAAGGTGCTGGGACAGTTGAATTTATTTATGAAGATGGAAAATTTTATTTCTTAGAAATGAACACTAGAGTTCAGGTAGAACATCCTGTAACTGAGATGGTAACAGGTATAGATATTATAAAAGAACAAATATGGATAGCATACACAGGAGAAACTGCTTTAAAACAATCAGATATTACTCCTAGAGGTCATGCTATAGAATGTAGAATTAATGCTGAAGATCCTAGCAAAAACTTTCAACCTTCGCCTGGTATTATCGAAATGTGTCATCAGCCTTCAGGATTTAGAACAAGAGTAGATGGAGCGATATTTCAAGGCTATAAAGTAACTCCATTTTATGACAGTATGGTTTGTAAATTAATATGCCAAGGAAGGAATCGGCAAGAAGCTATTCAAAGGATGAATAGATCTTTAGATGAATTTGTAATTGAGGGAATTACAACTACAATTCCACTACATAAAAAATTATTAAATCACAAAAAATTTATAGACTCAGACTTTAATGTAAGTTGGTTAGATAAAGAAAAAATTATTTAATCACAATCAGTAAGCCAAATATCATAAACAGGGTGATCAAAGGGTGTTATAGAGGGACTAGATGAAAACATCCAATTATTAAAAACATATACCTCATCATTACTTTTTTTAGTTAAATCTCTAACTTGTATATAAGCTTTTATCTCAGGATTATCGTCAAATTCTGAATTAGTACATTTCATGCTTTTTATTGCGAGATCTTTATAAATCAATTCCTCACCATTAACTAAATTAATAAGTTCATTTTTGGAACTTATTTTGTCTAAAATTTTTATACTAGTATTTTTACCAAGTAAATTGATTTGAGATTTAACATAATTAAATTCACTTATGCTTGTTAGAATAATTAATAATATCAAAAGTTTATTAAGCTTTCCAACTTTTATATTTTTTATCGATTGCATCCTGCTTGTTTTTGTTAGGATAATAGGCTGCTTCCGTGCCAGTTAAGTTAGGTTGATGAGGTTTTTGCCATTCATATTTTTTTAATTCATGATTTTTTTCTATCCTATTTTTTGTAAAGTGCATCCACGAGTACCATTCAACTGGTATTTTGGATGCATCAATTTCATTTGAATAAATTACCCACCTTTTTCCACTTTTACTCTCATAATACTTATTTCCATAAATATCAGTTCCTACCAATTTTCCAAAAATAATTGTTTTTATTCTTGTTCCTAAAGTATCTTGATTCCACCAAATGAAAATTTTTTTAAATAGTGTCAACATATAAAAATATATTTTATTCAATTCAAAATTGTATAATTTAAATTAGACTAAAATATGGATTTGTATATAAATTAAATGATTCATTATTCAAAATAAAATTTATAAACTGAGGTAAAATGGCAAAATATTTAGTTGAAACTTATTATACATGTACGTTTAAAGTTAATCATTATCTAGATGATATAAATGAAACTGAGCTTAAAAATCTTGAAAAAAGAGATGACGGGAAATTTGAAGTTATAGATGTAAAATTAGATAATAGAAAAACTAAAAGTTTAGACACAATAAATAAAGTTTCTACTAAAAAAATTGATCTAGTAACTAAAATAGACGAAAAGAATAAAGATAGTCTTCAAAAACCAATAACAAATTTTTTCAATAAATCTGAAAAAAATAGTAAGAGATTTGGCATGCCCGATAGGAGAAAGGGCTACATCCAAAAAGCAACTATAGGAGATCACAAGGTTTATTTACATACTGGTGAGTACGAAGATGGTAAAATTGGAGAAATATTTATTGATACAAGTAAAGAAGGTGAACTAGTAAAAGCTTTAATGAATAATTTTGCCATAGCAGTATCACTTGGCCTACAATATGGAGTTCCTCTAGATGAATATATTAGTGCTTTTGTTGGAACAAAATTTGAACCATCTGGCAAAGTTCAAGGAAATGATAGAATTTTAAGTGCAACATCAATTCTAGATTACATTTTTAGAGAATTAGCTATTTCTTATCAAAATAGAGAAGATTTAGCTCATACTCCATCAATTGGTGGGTCAGAATTAATCAATGACGATCAGACTTCTGAAAGCCAAAACCAATTACTAAAAATTGTGAAAGATATAACAAGCAAAGGTTTTGTAAGAAATAATTATAAAAAAAATCTAGTAGATTTATCTGATGTTAAAATAAGTTTAAAAGGAAAAAAATAATTATTTTTTTGTTTTTAAAGATAAACTAAGCTCCTTTAATTGACTTTCATTAATCTTAGAAGGAGCATTCATCATTAAATCTTGAGCATTTTGATTCATTGGAAACATTGTTACTTCTCTAATATTTTTTTCATTTGCTAAAAGCATTACTATTCTATCTATTCCTGGCGCAATACCACCATGTGGTGGGGCACCATAACTTAATGCATTTATCATACCACTAAATTTATCTTCTACATCTTTCTTTGAATATCCTGCTATATCAAAAAGTTTATACATTAATTCAGGAATATGATTTCTAATTGCTCCTGAAGAAAGTTCTGTTCCATTACAAACAATATCATACTGATATGCTTTCAAAGAAAGAGGTTTTGACAAATCTAAATTATGAATATCTCCTTGGGGCATAGAAAAAGGGTTGTGGCTAAATTTAATTTTTTTAGTTAATGCATCCAGTTCAAAAATAGGATAATCAACAATCCAACAAAATGCAAAGTAATCTTCTTGAATTAGATTTAACTCTTCTGCAATTTTTGTTCTAGCTAAGGATAAAATTTTTTCTACATCTTTCTGCTTACCGCATGAAAGGAAAATTGTGTCACCCACTTCAGCCTTTGTTAATTTCATAATCTCAATTAACGATTCCTCAGAAAAAAATTTACCTACTGGACCTTTGCCTGAAATTTTGTCATTTTTTTCTAAAGTAAAATAAGCCAGGCCTGAGGATCCTTGTTCTTTTGCCCATTTATCAATATCATCAAAAAAACTCCTAGGTTTATTTTTAGTATTTTTTGCAACTATAGATCTTACAATAGAGCCTTTTTTTACAAGTTTTTTAAATATTTCAAAACTAATATCGTCTCTTTCAAATACATTTGTTAAATCTGAAATTATAAGTGGGTTTCTTAAATCTGGTTTATCAGTTCCATATTTTAACATAGCATCTAAGTAAGTTATTTTTGGAAATTTTTCAAAAAGTATCTTTTTATCAGAAAAATTTTTAAAAACTTTAATCATTAATTTTTCAACTACATCAAATATATCTTCTTGTTCAACAAATGACATTTCTAAATCTAATTGATAAAATTCTCCAGGACTTCTATCAGCTCTAGCATCTTCATCTCTAAAACATGGTGCAATTTGAAAATATTTATCAAACCCAGACACCATAATTAATTGTTTGAACTGCTGAGGTGCTTGAGGTAAGGCATAAAATTTTCCTGGATTTAATCTACTTGGTACCAAAAAATCTCTAGCACCTTCAGGACTTGAAGACGTCAAAATTGGAGTTTGAAATTCTAAAAATCCTAATTCGATCATCTCGGTCCTAATAAAAGAAATTACTTTTGATCTTAAAATAATATTTTGATGAATTTTTTTTCTTCTTAAATCTAAAAACCTATATTTTAATCTAATTTCTTCTGAATATTCTTGATCACTAAATACTGGAAGGGGTAATTCTTTACAAGTTCCTAATACCTCAAAATTTTTAATTACAACTTCTACCTCTCCTGTAGCAATATCTTTATTAATAGTTTCATTTGATCTATTAACTACCTTGCCTTCAATTTTTACAACTGTTTCAAGTTGCATCTTTTCCAATTCATTAAATTTTGAATTATCTTTATCAATTATACATTGAGTAACACCATAATTATCTCTTAAATCTAAAAATAATAAATTACCGTGATCTCTTTTTTTATTAATCCATCCAGAAAGAGTAACATTTTCACCCACTAATGTTTTTTTTAATTCATTGCAATTATGAGTTCTATATTTATTCAATTATTCTCCCAAAACTTCTTTTATAATTTTTAAATCAATAGGTTTTTTCTTTTTCAAACTTAACTCGTCAACTTTATATATGAAATCAAATATTTTACTATACGATCTATGAATTCTTTTAATAATAAAATCTATAAGTTTTTTATCAATTGATATTTGACGATCAGATAAATTTTTTAATATTAAAGCAAAAATTAAATTATCATCTGGTTTATCAATATTTTGTAAAAGAAAATTTTTAGCTCTTGATTTCAAATCTGTTAATGAAAATTTAATATCAACTATTGGGGTATTTGAAGTGACTATAATGTATTTATTATCTAAATCTACAATATTGAACAAACTATATAATAATTTTTCATCTACGTTCTCATCAAGATCTTCTAATATAATATTTTCATGAATTTTAATTTTTGCTAAATCATCATTTTTTAATAAACTTGAGTCCAATTTTATTCCTTTAAATTTTCTGATAAATATATTTGAAAGATGAGTTTTTCCTGAAAACTTTTCACCTATAATATTTAAAAAATTTTTTTCCCACTTAGGCCATTTATTTAACAATAAAAAAATATGTTTATTACTTTTTGAAACATAAAAATCATCGTCTGTAAAATTTTGATCATAATTAAATTTAATAATAGATTGATTTAAATCTCTCATTTCAAAATCCAAATTTTATTTTGTGTATCAAAATTGTAATTTCTATCATTCATAATTTTAATAAAATTTTGAGGTGTTCCATTAAAAATTATCTCATAATAAATATAATCTTTGTCAAAGTTTTTAATTGAATAATAGCTTATTAAATCTATTTCTTTAAAAATATTTTCAATTTTTAAAGAAACACTTAAATTTTGGTTATTAATTTTTATTATTAATGGTATTTTAATAGATGTATTAATTTCATTTTGTTTTTTCCACAAATCTTCATAAATTATTTTTAATTCATCTATAAAATAATTTAATTCTTCTTTACTATCAAAATCATAACTTTTAAATGAATTATTTAATATTATTTCTTTATCTTCAATGTAAATTTTAGATAAAACTTTGATATTGTTTTTATTTTTAAAGATTATTGAAATAATAGAATTATTCAAAAAATATTTTTTTATTATTTCTTCAAAATTGTAATTTTCAATATTATCAATATTTTTTTTAATAAAATTTATATCTTCTAAATCTTCTGTTGGTAATAAATAGTTTATTAGATAGTTTTTATTACTATCTAAATTCCATTTTTCATATAGTGGATTATCTGCATAAACTATAATATCATCATTATTTTCATCAATAATTAAAGGCAAAAATAAAAATTTTTCTATTTTGATTTGAGATGGAAAAATATTTTTTTTTTCCAAATAGTTATAAATTTTTCTTTTATCAAAATTAACACCTATTTTTAAATAATATGTTTGATCGATAAATTTTTCTTCCTGAATGGTGAATGACTCGATCATGCTTTTAATTTCGTTAAGTCTAATTGATTTAACTTTATTAAAATCATTTGATTTAACTAACAAGTTTATTATTTTTAAAAAAGCATTTCTAAAACCCTTGTCTATTACTAAATTTTTGTCAAACTTTTCCTTGAATGGTTCTGAGATTTCAATTTCATCTACTTGAAAAGATTTTGCGGATACATTTACTGTGGAAAAGAAAAATAAATTTAAAGCTATAAAGAACAAAAATATATATAAGGTTTTAAAATAATACATTTAAACTAATTGTTATAGTAATGAATAAAACTGTCTTTACCTATAAAAAAAGTGGCGTCAATATTGATGCTGCAGATAAGTTTGTAAAGTTCATATCTAAATTATCATCAAAAAAACAAGGCAAAAAAAAGTTGCAAAATATTGGTGGATTTGGGTCTATTTCAGATATTCCTAAAAATATCAAAAGACCAAAAATTGTTGCTTGTACTGATGGAGTTGGAACTAAAATTGAAATTGCAAACTTAATCAAAAAATATGACACAATTGGCATAGATTTGGTAGCAATGAGTGTAAATGATTTAATCGTTCAAGGAGCAAAGCCTATTATATTTTTAGACTACATTTCTATTAACAAAATAGATTTAAAAAAACTTAATTCAATTCTGAAAGGAATTATTAAAGGATGTAAAATAGCAAATTGTGAACTAGTTGGTGGTGAAACAGCCGAAATGCCAGGAACCTATGAAAAAGGGAAATTTGATATAGCTGGGTTTGCAGTAGGAGTAGTCGATCAAAACAAAATTTTAACTAAAAAAAAAATTAAAAAAAATGATTTAATTTTAGCAATACCTTCGAGTGGAATACATTCGAATGGATATTCTTTAATTAGACATCTTTTGAAAATAAAAAAAATAAATGTAAATAAAAATAATTTTTTAAAAAAAGAGCTTATTAAACCTACTAAAATTTATGTAAAAGAAGTGTTAAATTTAATTGACCGTAATTTATTAAAAAGTTGTGCAAATATTACTGGTGGAGGATTAGCTGACAATATTAGCCGTATTATTCCTAATAAATTATGTGCAGAAATTGATTTAGATAAAGTTAAAACTTTAAAAATTTTTAAATGGTTAAAGCAAAAAAATATTTCTGATAAAGAAATGTTAAAAACGTTTAATTGTGGTGTAGGTTTTTGCTTAATAGTAAAACCAAAAAATTTTAAAAAAATTAAAAGGTTTTTTTCAAAAGAATTTGAACCTTATGTAATTGGAAAAATAATTTATGGAACAAGTAAAGTAAGATTAAATGCTAAAATTAATTGGATTTAAAAAAATCAATATTTCTATATTTATATCAGGAACTGGTAGTAATCTTAAAAATCTAATTAATCATTCATTTAAGAAGAATTCTAAGTTCAAAGTTGTTCTCATTATTTCCAATAATCCAAAAGCTAAAGGTTTAAATTACGCGAAAAAATTCAGAATTAAGAAGAAAATTATTAACTATTCAAATAATAAAAACGCAGAAAAAAAAATTCTTATTGAATTAAAAAAAAATAAAGTCAATTTAATTTGCCTTGCAGGATTTATGAAAATTCTCTCAGAAAATTTTATAAATAATTTTAAAGGTAGAATCATTAATATTCATCCTTCATTATTGCCAAAATATAAGGGTCTAAATACTCACCAAAGAGCAATAAAAAATAAAGAAAAGTATTCAGGATGTACTGTACACTATGTAAATTCAAAATTAGACTCTGGAAAAATTATTCTTCAAAAAAAAGTTAGAATTTTAAAAAATGATACATTTAAAAGCCTCAGTAAAAAAATTCTTAAACACGAACATGTTATTTATCCTAAGGCTTTAAAAAAAGTTTTATTCAATCTTTAAAAAAAAAATTAATTTCAATTTTCGCATTTTCAGTGCTATCAGATCCATGGACAGAATTTTTATCAATTGATATGCCATATTTTTTTCTTATCGTTCCTTCTTTAGCCTCTTTGGGATTAGTTGCTCCCATTAGTTCTCGATTCGCTAAAACTGCATTTTCTTTTTCTAGGATCATAACAATAATTGGTCCAGAAGATAAATATGTACATAAATCGTTATAAAAAGGCTTTGTTTCATGAACTTTATAAAATTTTTCAGCTTCTAATTTTTCTATCTGAATTTTTTTTTCTTTGACAATTTGAAAACCATTATTTTTAAATATCTCTTTGATTTCATTGTCAAGATTTCTTTCAACTGCATCTGGTTTAATAATTGAAAGCGTTTGTTCTTTATTACTCATAACTATCTTCTATTAATTGATTTAATAATCTTACACCAAAACCAGTTGCACCACCTGAATTTAAAGCTCCACCATATTTTGAAAAAGCCATTCCTGCTATATCTAAGTGAGCCCAAGGTGTTTTGTTTAATATAAATCTTTGTAAAAATTGAGCTGCAGTTGTAGAACCAGCTCCTCCTACATAATTTATGTTTTGCATATCTGCATTTTTTGAATCTATAAGTTTATCAAAATTTTTATTTAAAGGCATTCTCCATAATTTCTCTTCAACTTTTTCACTTACATCCAATAGTTGTTTTGATAATTTGTCGTTATTTGAAAAAAGTCCTGCATATTCTGAACCCAAAGAAACTATTATAGCACCAGTTAAAGTTGCTAAATCAACTATTATTTTAGGTTTAAATTTTTTTTCTGTAAAGGTTAAAGCATCAGCAAGTACCAATCTACCTTCCGCGTCAGTGTTTAATATTTCTATTGTTTTACCACTATAAGATTTAACAATATCCCCTGGTCTTTGAGCGTTACCACCAGGCATATTTTCTACAAGTCCTACAACACCAACGGCATTTATTTTTGCTTTTCTTATTGCTAAATTTTTCATTAAACCAACCACTGCGGCAGAGCCTGCCATATCATAAGTCATGTCTTCCATAAATTTTGCAGGTTTTAAAGAGATACCACCTGTATCAAAACAAACTCCCTTACCAACAAAAGCTAATGGGTTTGTATTATTTTTTAATCCATTCCATTCCATTGTTACAAGGTATGATCCTCTAATGCTTCCTTGCCCAACCCCTAACAATGCATTCATACCTAATTTTTTTAATTTTTTCTTATCGTAGATTTTTATTTTAAGACCATATTTTTTAAGAGAATTTATTCTTTTTGCATATTCATCAGGATGTAAAACATTTCCTGGTTCTGACACAAGATCTCTTGCAAAAAAAGTTCCTTGTTCTAATGCTTTAAATCTTAATTGATTTTGAATAGTTACTTTGTTTTTATTTCCACTGACATTTATAGAAATAGTTTTTTTTTCTTCCTTTGATTTATAAATCTTAAATTCATAAGATTTTAATTTTAATCCATGTAGGAAGTATCCTAAAAAATTTTCAATTTTACTTTTTATGGTATCAGAGTTTACAAAATAATCATTTTTTTTGTCATAATTTATATAACTATGAAATTTAGCTCCTAAACTCTCTATATCAGAAATTTTTAAATTTTTTTTAATCGAAACTAAGAATATTGTTCTTTTTGAACTAATTTCAAAAACAAGTAAATTTTTTTTTAAATCGCTGTTTTTTAGTAAATCCGATATGTAGGAAATCTCAGTATTTGAAATGTATTTTTTTAAGCCACTAATATTGAAATTTTCATCAACAAATAACACAAGATTATTCGAGTTTTTTTTGAAACCAGTACTTTTATAATTAATTTGAATAGTCATAATTTTTAATACACCCTATGCGTGTTGAATGGTATATATAAAGTAAATTTTTATTTTCAATGAAAAAATTAATATTTCAAAAATTAAATCAAGATATATTAAGCTTCTTTGTCACATCAATAATATTAATGGGTTTAATTGTTTGGACTTTGCAAGCAGTTAACTATTTTGACTTAGTTGCAGAAGATGGTCATGGATTAAAAATTTATTTTTATTTCACTATCCTTAATTTTCCTAAAATTATCCATAGAATACTGCCTTTTATATTTTTTATATCTCTTTTTTATACTCTCATAATGTATGAATTTAGACATGAGCTTAATATTTTTTGGTTAAATGGAATAAATAAAATTCAATTAACGAATAAAATTATTTTTTTGTCAATTGTAATGATGTTTTTTCAAATTTTTCTTGGCTCATATGTTTCACCAACTTCTCAGTTTAAAGGTAGAGAATTATTAAAAAATTCTAATATTGATTTTTTCACTTCATTGATAAAAGAAGGTAAATTTATAAATGTTGTAAAAGATTTAACTATTTTTATTGATAAAAAAAATGAAGATGGTTCTTATAATGATATTTTTATAGACGACTCTACAAAAGAAAATTCAAAAATGATTTATGCAAAAAATGGAATTTTAATTGATAATAAAAAACAAAAAATTTTTAAACTTTTAAATGGAAGAGTAATTAATAATGAAAAATCAAAAATAAATATTTTTGAATTTGATCAAATTGATTTTAATTTAAAAACTTTCGACACTAATACTATTATTGTTCCTAAAATACAGGAAATTAGCTCCCTTGGATTACTGAGTTGTTTTTTTGAAAATATTAGAATTGAAAAGTTTGAATCATTTAATTGTGATAAAACTTTGCTAGAAGTAAAACAAGAATTGTTAAAGAGATTATACAAACCTATTTACATACCCATAATTGCAATACTTACTTGTTTTTTAATTATAACTTCTAGCAACAAAATTAATTATAAAAAAATACGAAACTTAGTTTTTATTATTACTTTTATTGTTCTTGTAATTTCTGAAGCATCTTTGAGATATTCAGTTTCTTCTGAAATATTATTTTATACTTATCTTATATTTCCATGGTTTATATTTGTTTTGTCTTATTTAATTTTTTTTAAAATAATTAAAAATGTTTAAAGTTTATCAAAAATATTTAATAAACAACTTCCTAATAAAGTTTTTTTATATTAGTTTAATTTTTTTATCTCTAATATTTATTTTAAATATTCTTGAAGAAATATCTTTTGTTAAAAATTTAGATATTAACATTTGGTATCCTTATTTTCTAACTTTATTAAATTTACCTATAACCATATTTGAAATATTTCCATTTATTTTTTTATTGACTACACAATTTTTATTTTATGAATTATTTAAAAAACAAGAAATAGATCTATTAAAAAAAAATGGATTAAGTAATTTAAAAATTATCAAAGTTTTATTTTTATCATCAATTATAATGGGTATTATCAGTGTAGGAATTTATTATAATTTGGCCTCAAAATTAAAGTTTCATTATCTAAATTTAAAAAATCAACTCTCAAATGACAATAAATATTTAGCAATGGTAACTGATAGTGGTCTCTGGATAAAAGATGAAATAAATCAAAATACTTTAATAGTTAAATCTAGTTTAATTAAAGGGAATATTTTGCATAAAACTATAATTAATGAATTCAGCAAAGATTTCACATTAGTTAGAACAATCCAATCCGAAAAAATAGACATTAAGAATAATAATTGGGAAATTTACGATCCAATCGTTACTATAGATAATGTTTCTAATAAAGATTTAACCATGATAACTCTAAAAACTAATTTTGATGAGGAAAAAATTAATAGTCTATTTTCAAATATCTCAACACTTAACTTAATTAATCTTTTCACATTAAAAAAAGAATATGAGGCAATTGGCTATTCCTCGGATGAAATTCTATTGCAAATTTTGAAACTTTTTACTGTGCCTTTATTCTATGGAATATTAACTATTTTATCATCGATAATAATGTTTAATTACAGTCGTAACAGGTCTCTACTATTTAATGTTATATTAGGTGTTATTATGTCTGTTTTAATTTATTATATGAATTTTATTTTTAGTTCACTAGCAAATAATGGTAAATTACCAATAACAGTATCTATTTTTTTCCCATTGTTTATTTTATCATTTATTTCAATCATAGGACTTGTCAATGTTAATGAAAAATAAATTAGTAATTTTTATAATAAGTTTATTTCTTTTTAATACTTTGGCTTTTTCAAAAGAATTCATTTTTAAAACAAAAAATTTAGAAATAATTGATAATGGTAAATTTATTTATGGAGGCAAAGGAACAGCTATAACAACTGATGGGGATTTAGAAATTAACGCTAATAAATTTGAATATAATAAAGAATTAGATATTTTAAAAACATTTGGTGAAGGTCAATTAATAATAAATTCCAAAAATTTAGAAATAAATTATGATAATTCAGTCATCGATCAAAAAAATTTGTTAATTAAAACAAATGGAAATACTAGAATTTTAGATAAAGAAAATAATTTAATAATTTCATCAGACTCAATTACTTATGACCAAAAAAAAATGATTATTAAAGCTATGAGTAATGTTGTCATAAAAGAAATTGATAAAAATCTTGTGATTAAAACTGAACAAATTACTTATAATCAAAAACAAAAAATTATTAAATCTGATAGCAAAACTGAAATTAAAGATAAAGTTTTAAATAATTATAAAGTTGATAATTTTTTTTATGAAATTAATGAAAATTTATTAAAACTAAATAATTTAGTTTTCAAAGATAATGCAAATAATACCCTTAAAACTTCTTTAGCTTATATCAATACAAAAACTAATAGATTATTTGGAAAAGATGTTAATGTTGAATTAAATAATAAATCTTTTAATAAAGACAATGAACCAAGATTAAAAGGTAATAGTATTGTAAACGATACCAACACAGCTACAATTACTAAAGGAGTTTTTACAACTTGTAAAAGAAGAGATAATTGTCCTCCATGGCAATTATCAGCTGAAAAAATTCAACACGATAAAAAAAACAAAGTTATTAATTACAAAAATGCCTTATTAAGTGTTTATGATTTACCTGTTATGTATTTTCCAAAGTTTTTTCACCCTGATCCAACTGTTAAAAGGCAGTCTGGTTTCCTAATTCCATCGGTCAACAATTTAAATAATTCCTCTAATTATTTAAATACTCCCTATTTTTTAGCAATTTCAAAAAATAAAGATGCAACATTTTCTCCTAGATTTTATTCTGATGATAAAATTCTTTTACAAACAGAATATAGACAGGCCAACAAAAAAAGTAACCATATAGCAGATGTAAGTTTTTTTGGAGAAAAAAATAAAAGTTCGAAAAATCACATTTTCTACGAATTTGATAAAATTTTAGATTTTAGTAATTTTGAAGATAGTAAATTAGATTTAAAAATTCAAAAAACTTCAAATGATACTTATTTAAAGAAAAACAAAATTATAACTGAAATTATCACTGATCAAGATATTTTAGAAAGTTCTTTCAATTTAAATTTATATTCTAATGACATTTCAATAAACCTTGAATCTACAGTTTATGAAAATTTAAATAAGAATAGTTCTGATAGGTATGAATTTATTTTACCTAAAATAGATTTAGTAAAAAAAATTGAAAATAAAACAACCTTAAAAGGAGATTTTTCATTTAAATCTCAAAATTTAATTAGAAATTATAGTACTAATATATTTGAAAAATCTAATATTAATGATCTTATTTTTACTTCATACCCCAAGATAACAGGTGTGGGATTTTATAATAATTACGAGTTTATAATTAAGAATGCGAATACAGATAGCAAAAAATCATCAAACCACAAAAATGATGAAAATATATATTTATCAAGTTTATTCCAATACAATTCTACTTTACCTTTAGTTAAAGAAAACAATAAATATCAAAACATTTTAAAACCGAAAGTGAGTTTAAAATTGGCTCCTCCTCATACTAAAGATCAAAAAGAAAAAAATACTAAAATTGATGCTAATAATTTATTTTCTTTGAATCGAGAAATAGATAATGATTCAGTAGAAGGGGGCATTTCTCTTGCTTATGGTACCGATTATTCCTTTTATGATAAAAGAAATGCTAGGGAATTATTAAATTTAAAACTTGCTAACAATTTTAGATTCAAAGAAAATAATGATTTACCATCAAATAATCAACTAGGACAAAAAACTTCAAATTTCTTTACCGAAACTATATTTAATCCTTACGAATTTTTTAATATAAAATATAATTCATCAATTAAAAATAATCTTTCTGATATAGCTTATGAAAATTTAATTACAGAATTTAAAGTAAATAACTTTGTTACAACTTTTGATTATTTAAATGAAAACAATACAACAGATAAAAATTCATATCTTACTAGTACAGCAAAATACTTTTTTGATGACTCAAATAATCTATCCTTTTCAACAAGAGAAAATAAAACTGCTGATTTAACAGAGTATTATAATTTGGTTTATCAATACAAAAATGACTGTCTTGCAGCTTCTTTGGAGTACAATAAAGAATATTATAATGATAGAGACGTGAAGCCCAGTGAAAGTATTTTCTTTAAATTAACTATAATTCCATTTGGAGAAGCAAGTAGTCCTAATCTTAAAGATTGATGATTAAAAAAATACAATTCATTTTAATTTTTTATTTTTTATTTTTAAATTTTTTTAATAATGATTTGTATGCCAGTATAATTATTAAAGTAAAAGTTAACGATGAAATTATAACGAATATTGATATTGAAAAAGAGGCGGAGTATTTAAAAATTTTAAACCCAAATCTAAATCAATTAAATGATGATAAAGTCCTAGAATTAGCAAAAATATCATTAGTAAATGAGATAATAAAAAAAAAAGAAATTCTCAAATTTATTGATATCAATAAAAATAATCAATTTGTTGAAGAATATTTAAAAAATTTATACTCAAAATTAAATTATACTTCAGAAAGTGAATTCAAAAATGAACTAAATTCAAAAAACAATTATTCAATTAATGAAATTAAAGAAAAAATAAAATTAGAACTGTTATGGAATGAACTAATTTACAACAAATATAATCAACAATTAAAAATTGATAAAGAAAAATTAATAAATAAAATTGATAATATTAAAAATGAAAATCAAAAAGAATATTTTTTATCAGAAATTATTTTTAAAAAAAAAAAAGACGAAAGTTTAGAAAATTTAGTTAACCAAATTAAACTAAGTATTAATGACATAGGCTTTAATAATACTGCAAATATCTATAGTATTTCTGAGAGTTCAAAATTTGGAGGTAAATTGGGTTGGGTTAAAGAGAGCAGTTTATCAAATGTAATATCTAATAAAATAAGCATGCTTAAAGAGGGAGAATACTCAAATATAATTCAAATTGGAAATAACTTCATATTGCTAAAAATTGATCAAATTAAAGTTAGTGAAATTAAAATTGATAAACAAAAAGAACTAAATAAATTAATTCAATTAGAAACTAATAAACAATTAAATCAATTTTCTAGAATTTATTTTAATAAATCTAAGATTAATTATTCAATTAATGAAAATTAAACCAATTCTTTTAGTACCTGGAGAGCCTAAAAGTGTTTTTTTAGAAATTTTTTTTAAATCTATAAAGAATATAAAATATAAAAGTCCTTTAATATTAATATGCTCAAAGAAAGATTTGGAAAATCAAATAAAAAAATTTAAAATTAATAGAAAAATAAGAGTTTTAAATATTAAAAATATCAAAAATATCAAAATTGATAATAAAAAAATTAATCTTATTAATATAAACTTTAAAAATTCAAATAATCAAAAAATAAAGATTAAATTACAAAATAAATATATTAATGAATGTTTTAATATTGCGTTCAAAATTATTAAAAATGGATATACTTACAAATTTATTAATGGGCCAATTAATAAAAAAACATTTCTAAAAAAAAAATTTCTGGGCATTACAGAATATATTGCGTCTAAATTTGGCGTAAAAGATACTGGAATGTTAATATACAATAATAAAATATCAGTATGTCCTTTAACTACTCATCTTCCTCTTAAATTAGTTTCAAAAAAAATTTCAAAAAAATTAATTAAAAATAGAATCAAAATGATTGATGATTTTTTTAAAAAAGAATTAAATATAGTTCCTAAAATAGGTGTTACTGGTTTAAATCCACATTGCGAAAGTATCAATAAATTTAATGAAGATGAAAAAATTGTAGTTCCAGCAGTTAAATCATTTATAAACAAAAAAATAAAAGTCAAAGGACCTTTTTCAGCTGATACAATCTTTTTAAAAGCAAATAGAAATAAGTTTAACATCATATTAGGCATGTATCATGATCAGGTATTAGCTCCTTTAAAAACTTTATTTGAATACAATGCGATTAATATAACTATGGGGTTGCCTTTTTTAAGGCTTTCTCCAGATCATGGGCCAAATGAAAAAATGTTTGGACAAAATAAATCTAATCCTCAAAGTTTAATTCAAGCTTTAAAATTTTTAGATAAAAAGTGATTAGAGCTAAAAAAAATCTTGGTCAAAATTTTCTTATAGATCAAAATATTATTGAAAAAATAACTAATATAATAGAAATTAAAAACAAAAATATTTTAGAAGTCGGTCCGGGCACCGGAAATTTAACTACTGCTATCTTAAATAAAAAACCAAAAAAATTAATTGTTATTGAAAAAGATAATGAATTAACAAATTTTTTAGAAAAAAAGTTTACAAATAAAATTAAAATAATAAATAAAGATATCCTTAAAATTGATGAAAATTTTTTAGATAAAGAAAAATTAACAGTTTTTGGAAATCTTCCTTATAATATTTCTACTAAAATTTTATCTCAATGGATTCTGAACATAAATGATAAAAATTTATGGTTTAATCATCTAATTCTTATGTTTCAAAAAGAAGTAGCTGATAGAATAATTACTAAATATAACTCAAAAAATTATGGAAGATTAACTGTTTTAACTAATTGGAAACTAAATGTAAAAAAAATTATTGATATAAAACCCTCTTGTTTTTCACCTCGTCCTAAAATTGAGAGTAGTGTGTTATTTTTCAAACCAAAAAAAAACATTTATAAATTAAATAATTCTAAAAGTTTAGAAAAAATCACAAGAGTTTTTTTTATGCACAGAAGAAAAATGATAAAAAAACCATACAATCAATTATTTAATGACAACAATCAAGTGTCTTCAAAACACAAAATTGATTTAAAATTAAGACCTCAAAATTTAGATTATGATACTTATTTTAAACTTGCAGATGAATACGAAAAGCTAATTAGTTAATTTTTCAACATGATTTCTTATAAATTCAGGATCATAATCTTTTGAACCATTAAAAATCTCTGCATTAATTAAATTATGAATTTTTGAATAACAGTTTTTTAGATCATCATTTACTACAACATAATCATAGTTAATCCAATGTAATACATCTCTCTCAAATTGTTTCATTCTTTCTTCTACTATTATCTTATCTTTCATATCTCTATTGGTTAATCTTTCATATAAAATATCTTTACTAGGAGGCAAAATAAAGAATGAGATTAATTTATAATCTAATTTTTTATTTTTAATTTGATCAGCGCCTTGCCAGTCAATATCAAACAAAACATTTTTTCCTTTATTAAGACTATCTATCACTGGAGTTCTAGTTGTTCCGTAATAATTATTAAAGACTTTTGCATATTCTAAAAACTCTCCATTTTTTATAAGCCTATTAAACTCATCATTATTTACAAAAAAATAATCTTTATTTGGAACTTCGTTAGGCCGAGGTTTTCGTGTTGTGTGAGATATTGATATTTCGTAATTGTTTTTTTTTGATAGTAAATTAGATAAAGTAGTTTTACCTGCTCCCGAAGGAGAAGACAAGATAACCATTACCCCGTCATTTTCTGTGGGCATTTATAAAAAATTTATTAGTTAGCTTTGCCTTCAATAAATTTAACTGCATCACCAACAGTTAAAATTTTTTCAGCTTCGCTATCAGAAATTTCTGACCCAAATTCTTCTTCAAAAGCCATTACTAATTCTACAGTATCTAAACTATCAGCACCTAAGTCATCTATAAAACTAGACTCTTCTGTAACTTTTGATTCATCGATTCCTAAATGATCTGCAACTATTTTTTTAACTTTGCTTGAAACATCTTCTGACATATTGATCCTTTTTGTTATAAAATCGTTAATAGTTTAATTACTTTGATTGTCAAGCCATATACATGCCTCCGTTAACATGTAAAGTCTCACCATTTATATAGTCAGATTTAGTTGATGCTAAAAAAAGAACCGCATTTGCAATATCTTCTGGAGTCCCTAGTCTTCCAGAAGGAATTTTTGAGATAATAACTTCTTTAAATTTTTCATCTATTTTATCTGTCATAGCAGTTTTAATAAACCCTGGTGAAATACAGTTAACATTAATATTCTTTTTAGCATATTCAATCGCAAGACTCTTAGACATTGCAATAATTCCTGCTTTTGATGCAGTATAATTAGCTTGTCCCAAATTACCAGTATGCCCTACAACAGATGTAATGTTTATAATTTTTCCTTTTTTATTTTTAAGCATTTTTTTAATTGCATATTTGCTCATAAAAAAAGTTGAAGTTAAATTTATATTTATGACATTTTTCCATTCTTCCAGGCTCATTCTGATAGCTAAATTGTCTTGTGTAATTCCAGCATTATTTACTATACAATCTAGACCACCTAGTTCATTTGATGCATTTTCAATAAACTCCTCTATTTTTTCACTTTGAGAAATATCAAACTTTAAAATTTTAACATTATTAAATTTGTTTTTTAATTCTTCAAGTTTTTCTATTTTTGTACCTGAGGCTAAAATATTAGCACCACATTCATTAAGTTTTTCAACTATAGAATTTCCAATTCCACCAGATGCTCCTGTTATAATTATATTTTTTTTTTCTAGATCTTTCATATTTTAATATTTTTTATATCTTCTTCATTATTAATAGAACTTACCATAACTTCTTTGTTAATTCTTTTAATTAAACCTGATAAAACTTTTCCTGGCCCAATTTCTATAAATTTATTTACTCCTTTATTAATCATATTAATAACACTTTCTCTCCAACGTACTCTATTTTCAATTTGTTTTGCCAATAAATCTTTCAACTCATCTACATGGAAAATTTCATCTGCTGTAATATTTGATATCAAAACATTATTTCCCTTTTTAAAATTAAGTTTTTGAAGTTCTTTAGTCATAACTTCTGTAGCTTTTTTCATCAAACTACAGTGGAAAGGCGCACTAACAGGGAGTTTAATATTTCTAATTTTATTTTCTTTAAAAACTAAACTTAATTTTTCTAAATCTTGGGTTTTTCCACTTAATACCATTTGTCCTTCTGAATTATCATTTGCTATTTCTGCTACAAAATCATTCTTATTATCATTTAAAATCTTTTCTATATTTTCAACAGTTGTACCCAAAACAGCTACCATTCCACCCTCACCTTTTGGTACTGAATTTTGCATAGCATCTCCTCTTTTTTTAAGAACTTGGATAGTTTCTTTAAAATCTAAATAATTTGCACAAGCTATTGCCGAATATTCTCCTAAAGAATGGCCTGCAAAATATTTTGCTTTATGAAGATCAATGTTGAATTTTTTTTTAATCACTTGAAATATTGAATAACTTATTAAAAAAATTGCTGGTTGAGTATTAACTGTTAGATCAAGTTCTTCTTTCGGACCTTCTAAAATAATCTTTGATATTGGAGTACCTAAAGCTTCATCTGCTTCTTTAAAAAGGATTTTTACAAAATCATGTTTATCATAAAACTCTTTGCCCATTGCTACTATCTGAGATCCTTGACCTGGAAAAATTACCGAAAACATATTAAAAAATATTTAATTATTGTCCTTTTTACTGTTGTAATTAAATACTTATAATAGTATATCCTCTCGTTTTATTAAACAATTTAAATGAATTTATACGAACACACAATTATTGCCAGACAAGACGCTTCTCCAAGCGAACTTAAACAACTAACTGAAAAATATTCTAAAATTGTTGAAAAAAACTCTGGCGAAATAGTTAAAACTGAAAACTGGGGACTTTTAAACTTAACCTATTTGATCAAAAAAAATAAAAAAGGAAGCTACATTCATTTCAAAATTAAAGGTAAAGGGAAAGTAATCGAAGAATTAGAAAAAAATGAGGCAATTGATAAAAAATTGTTAAGATACTTAACAGTAAAAGTTAAGGATTTTGATTTAAAAACAAACTACTTTTCTAAAAAAGAAGATAGTGAAAAAACTGAAAATAAAGAAAAATCTACAAGCTAATTATGCCAAAAAGACAAAGTGGAAATAGAAAAAACAAACAAAGTAACTTTGCAAAATTAAGTATCTTTCAACCAAATAAATACAATTTTAAAAAAAGTTGCCCTTTATCTATCAAGGGTGCTCCAACTGTTGATTACAAAAATATTAAACTTCTTAAAAGATATATTTCAGAAAATGGTAAAATTTTACCTTCAAGAATTACAAATGTAAGCCAAAAAAAACAAAGAGAATTAGCATTATCAATTAAAAGAGCTCGAAGTTTAGCGTTATTATAAAATGAAAGTTATTCTATTAGAAAACATTAAAAGAATTGGATCAATTGGAGAGGTGATTGAAGTTAAAAGAGGATTTGCGAGAAATTTTTTAATTTCTAATAAAAAAGCTCTATACGCTTCTAAAGAAAATATAAAAGAAGTAGAAAAAATTAAAGCTGAACTATCAAAAAAAGATAATGAAAAAAAACAAGAAGCAAAAAAAGTATCAGAGAAAATTAATAAAAAAAAATATATAGTAAAAAAATTAAGCACAGAAACTAATGAATTATATGGATCTGTCAAACCAACAGAAATTTCAAAACTAATTGAAGAAATTGATAAAATTGAAATCAAACCTTCAATGATTCAACCAGTTCAAGAAATAAAAGCACTAGGAAAATTTAAAGTAAAAATTTCTTTACACTCTGAAGTTGATGCTGAGATTACAATTGATGTTCAGTCTGCAGAAACAATTCAATAATTATACAATTTCATCCACAAGACTTTTTTTAAATTTCTAAAAAATAATTTTAATATAGGTTATTTTGATGGAAAATAATCTAAGCATAGTCAAAGATAAGTTTAAAGAACTTCCAAATAACATTGAGGCTGAAAAATCTGTGATAGGCTCAATATTAGTTACAAATGAAATTTTTGATGAAATCAGTACAATTATTTCAAGTGTCAACTTTTATGATCCAATGCATCAAAAGATTTATAATGCGGTTGAAAATTTGATTTACAAAGGGATGCTTGCAAATCCTATTACGTTAAAAAATTATTTTGAAGATGAAAAAGATGATTTAAATGTTCCAGAATATCTTGTCAAAATAACAAAATTTTCTACATCTTCTAGACAAGCAATTGAATACTCTAAAATTATTTATGATATGTATGTAAGACGTGAATTGATCAAAATTTCAGAGCAAACAATTGATAATGCTAAATTAAATGATTTAGATTCTAGTGGTCAAAAAATTATAGAAAACTCAGAGAAATTATTGTTTGATCTTGCTGAAAAAGGATCTTTTAATTCTTCATTAATTAAATTTGATGATGCTATGAAACAAACTATTGAGATGGCATCAGCAGCCTATAAGAACGAAGGTGGTATAGTTGGGGTTCCATCCGGGCTAAGAGATCTAGATGATAAGCTTGGAGGATTTCATCAATCAGATTTGATTATCATAGCAGGTCGTCCTTCTATGGGTAAAACATCTTTGGCAACAAATATTGCTTTCAATGCTGCAAAACATATTCAAGACTCAGGTAAAAAATCATCTATAGCTTTTTTTTCTTTGGAAATGTCATCTGAACAATTATCTACAAGAATACTATCAGAACAAGCAAGAATAGGTTCAAATGATATTAGACGTGGAAGAATATCAGATGAACAATTTGATCAGTTCTTAGAAACATCAAAAAATATTGCAGAACTTCCATTATTCATAGATGAAACACCAGCAATAAGTATTGCTTCTATGAGTAATAGAGCTAGGAGAATTAAAAGACTACATGGTCTAGAAATGATAGTTGTTGATTACATACAATTGATGAGAGGTACTACATTTAATAAAGACGGAAGAGTACAAGAAATTTCTCAAATCACACAAGGACTAAAAGCAATAGCAAAAGAACTTGGAATTCCAGTTCTTGCTTTATCTCAATTATCTAGACAAGTTGAGCAAAGAGACGATCATAAACCACAGTTAGCAGATTTAAGGGAATCTGGGTCAATCGAACAAGATGCTGATGTTGTAATGTTCGTGTATAGAGAAGGATATTATTTACAAAGAAAAGAACCAAGAGAAGCCACTGTAGAACATGCTGAATGGCAAGCAAAAATGAATGAAGTTGCTCATTTAGCTGAAATCCAAATTGGAAAACAACGTCATGGCCCAATTGGTAAAGTAACTCTAGAATTTGAAGAAAGATTTACTAAATTTAAAGATACTCAAATTAATTAAATTCCAATATAAAAGAGCTAATGTTTGCTCAGATGTATCAAAATACAGTTTTAAAAAATCCAAAGATTGTTTTTGTAATATTATTAATTTCACTTATTAGTTTTGGATACTTCTCCAAAGATTTTAGATTAGATGCTTCTTCAGAAACATTATTAATTGAGGGAGATCCAGATCTTCAATATTTACATGAAATCACTGAACGGTATGGATCAAAAGAATTTTTGGTATTAACTTATACTCCCAATAAAGAGATGAATAGTGATACGTCTATTAATAATCTATTAAGTCTAAAATATAAAATACAAAGTTTAGATTGGGTTTATAGTGTAATAACTCTTTTAGATGTGCCTCTTCTTAATAATACTGATTCTCCACTTCAAGAAAGATTGGAGGGATTTAAAACACTTAAAGATGAAAATGTAGATCGAGATAGAGGGTTTAAAGAAATTTTAAATAGTCCAGTTTTTAGAAATTTTGTTATTAGTGAGGATGGTAAAACTAGTGGAATAATAGTTAATATAAAACCTATAAAACCACTTGAAAATATTAAAATCAAATCAAGGGAAGAAATAGAGCAGTATCGAGATCAAATTAAAAAACAAAATCATGAAAATATAGAAGAAATAAGAGACGTAATAAATAGTTATGATGATATTGGAAAGATTTACTTAGGTGGTATTCCAATGATAGCTGATGATATGATGACTTTTATTAAAAGTGATATCATAGTTTTTGGTTTAGGGGTTTTATTATTTATCATTATAACCCTTTGGTTTGTATTTAGAAAAATAATTTGGATAATTGTTCCAATTAGTAGCTGCTTTTTTTCAGTTATTATTATGATGGGTTTACTTGGAATGCTTGGATGGAAAGTGACTGTCATTTCTTCAAACTTTATTGCTTTAATGTTAATTTTAACTATGGCAATGAATATTCATATGAGTACAAGATTTTTACAATTAAGAAAAATTTATCCAGTCAAAAGTATTACTGAAATTTTAACTTTAACAACTGGCAAAATGTTTTGGCCGATTCTTTATACAGTTTTAACAACAATAATTGCTTTTTTATCTTTAATATTCAGTGAGATTAAACCAATCATTGATTTTGGTTGGATGATGACACTTGGCTTGATTACATCTTTCACTATAACCTTTACTCTTCTTCCAACGTTATTAAGCTTTACCCCTACAAAAAACATATCAGTAAAAAAAGAAGAAGGTTCTAAAATAACTTCTTTTTTGGGGAATCTTTCTCTTAATCAGCAAAAACCAATTTTCATTTTTACAATTATTGTAATTGGATTAAGTATTTTCGGTATCAGCAAATTAGAGGTTGAGAATAGTTTTATTAATTACTTCAGTAAAAAAACCGAAATTTATAAAGGAATGAAACTAATCGATGAGAAATTAGGAGGAACTACTCCCCTTGAAGTTATTTTAAAATTCCCAGAGCAAAAAAAAGAAACAACGGAAGAAGATGAATTTGATGATTGGGACGAAGATGAAGATCAAAATGAGGAGAAATATTGGTTTACAAAAGATAAAATAGATACAATAACAAATATCCACAATTACTTAGATAGTCTTCCTCAAATTGGAAAAGTACTATCTTTTTCTTCAGTTATAGAAGTTGCAACCCAGCTAAATAACAATAAACCTCTTGGCACCTTAGAGATGGGAGTTTTATACTCTAAAATTCCTGAAAGTATAAAAACTGAAATTATTGATCCATACATTTCAATTGAAGAAAATGAGGCAAGAATTAGCTTGAGAATTATAGATTCACAAGAAAACTTAAGAAGAAATGATTTAATAAATAAAATTAATTATGATTTAGAGAATAAATTGGGATTAGATAAAGATCGTTATAAATTAGCAGGTGTTTTAATTTTATTTAATAATTTATTACAAAGTCTATTTAAATCTCAAATTTTAACTTTGGGTTTAGTAATAATTGGTATCTTTGCAATGTTTGTGGTTCTATTTAGAAATATTAAATTATCTTTAATAGGTGTAGTACCTAACTTTATTGCTGCTTTCTTTATTTTAGGGATTATAGGAATATTAGGGATCCCATTAGATATGATGACAATTACTATTGCAGCAATTACCATTGGAATCGCAGTTGATAATAGTATTCACTATATCTACCGCTTTAAAGAAGAATTTAGTAATATTAAAGATTATAAAAAAACCTTAAAAACTTGTCATTCAACTGTTGGTGTCGCTATTTTAAATACTTCAACTACAATTGTATTTGGTTTTTCAATTTTAGTTTTGTCCAAATTTATTCCAACAATTTATTTTGGAATTTTTACTGGCCTCGCCATGTTGTTAGCTATGGTCTTAGTTTTAACTTTACTTCCTTCTTTAATATTAGTGATCAAACCTTTTGGAAAATAATCAATGCCAAGCTTGCTAGTAGATTTTTATCAAGCAACTTCTATAGTTGATTTAATTTATATAACCCTCACTATTTTATCTTTAATTAAATGCTTTAAAAAAGGTTTTGTCTTAAGTATTTTATCTATGGCTAAATGGTTACTGGCTTATATAATAACTCTAATCATATTTCCAAGAATAAAACCTTACCTTAAAGACATTATTGATAATGAATATGTGCTTGATATTGGACTAGGGGTTGCAATTTTTATTGTAGTTATATTTTTGATATTAATGGTTAACAAAGGAATAAGTAAGGCTGTACAATATACTGGTATAGGAAGTTTAGATGCTGTGTTTGGATTCTTTTTTGGATTTTTAAGAGCTTATATTATTTCAGTCTGCATCTTTTCAGCTATTCATATCGTGTATAATTATGACAAATGGCCGATAAATGTGGATAAATCATACATCTTTCCATATTTAGAAAAAGGTAGTAATTATCTTTTGAAAGAATTCCCAGATGAAAAAACATATAAAGATTCTAAAAAAAAAATTGAAGAGCTTTGATCCGAAACTAAAAGAAGAATGTGGAGTATTTGGTATTAGTAACACAAATGATGCCTCTGCTTTAACTGCTCTTGGTCTTCATGCTTTACAACATAGAGGTCAAGAAGGTTGTGGTATTGTTACTTTTGATGGCAAAAATTATTACTCCGAAAAAAGATTTGGATTAGTGGGAGATAACTTTAATAAAGAAAAAATCCTTAATAAACTTCAAGGAAATTACGCAATTGGTCATAATAGGTATAGCACAACTGGAAGTAATACATTAAGAAATATTCAGCCTTTTTTTGCTGACACGAATGCTGGAGGAATTGGAGTTGCACATAATGGAAACTTAACAAACTCAATTTATTTAAGAAATAAATTAGTTGAGGAAGGTGCAATTTTTTATACGACTTCAGATACTGAAACTATTGTCCAGTTAATAGCAAAATCAAAAAGAAAAAAAACAATTGACAAAGTTGTTGATGCAATATTTCAAATCCAAGGTGGTTATGCTTTAGTAATGCTTACACAAAAATCTTTAATTGGTGTAAGAGATCCATATGGAATTAGACCATTAGTAATTGGTAAATTAAAAAACAGTTATATTCTTGCATCAGAAACTTGTGCATTAGATATCATTGGAGCGAAGTTTATTAGAGAAGTTGAAAATGGGGAAATAGTTTTAATTGAAGGTGATAAATTAGAAAGTATTAAACCCTTTCCTGCTAAAAAAGTAAGACCTTGTGTTTTTGAGTACATATATTTTGCAAGACCAGATAGTATCTTAACTGGGAAAACAGCCTACGAACATAGAAAAAATTTAGGAAAAGAACTTGCAAAAGAGAATGATATTGAGGCAGATATAATTGTGCCAGTTCCAGATAGTGGTAATGCAGCTGCCTTAGGATTTGCTCAATACCTAGGTAAAAACTTTGAGCATGGGCTAATTAGAAATCATTATGTTGGAAGAACTTTTATAGAACCAAGTCAAAAAATCAGAAGCCTTGGTGTTAAATTAAAATTAAATGCTAATCAAACAACAATTAAAGATAAAAAAATTATCTTAATTGATGATTCTCTTGTAAGAGGAACAACTTCTTATAAAATCGTAAAAATGCTTTATGATGCGGGAGCAAAAGAAGTGCATGTAAAAATTGCTTGTCCAGAAATTAGATATCCAGATTTTTATGGAGTGGATACTCCTACTAAAAAAGAGTTGTTAGCAGCTAATAAATCAAACAATGAAATTTGTGAATACATAGGGGCAAAATCTCTAAAATTTTTATCCATCAATGGAATGTATCAGGCAATTGGATTTGATAATCGTAATGAAAGCTATCCTCAATTAACTGATCATTATTTTACAGGAGATTATCCAGTAAAACCTATAGATGAACTTGGGGATAATAAAATTACTCAACTATCTTTACTCAGCAGTGCATCAAATAACTAGATAATGAAAAAAGTTAGTTTTACAGAAATGAAAAATGGAACTAAAGAAGATTATCTTTTTTTGGATAAACATGAAAAAGATTTTGCTAGTAAAACCGCAGATAGAATATTGAAATTTATGTCAGGACTCACAGAAACTTTAGAGGGATACCAAGTATCTAGATTAGAGCATTCACTACAAAGCGCAACCAGAGCTTATAAAAATGGTGAAAGCAAGGAAATGATTGTAGCTGCCTTAATTCATGATATTGGAGATGAATTAGCCCCTATGAATCACTCAGAATATGCTGCTGCAATTCTTAAGCCCTACGTTACAGAAAAGACTCACTGGATAGTTGAAAAACATGGAGAGTTTCAAATGTATTACTATGCTCATCATTTAGGAAGAGATAAACACAAAAGAGACAAATATAAAGATCATAAATATTATCAAGATACTATAGACTTTTGTGAAAAATATGACCAAAACTCATTTGACCCAAATTATAAATCTTTTTCATTAGAGTTTTTTAAGCCAATGGTTAAAGAAGTTTTTTCAAGAAAACCTTATTCTTTACTTTAAACTTGTAAATAGCTTGTGAATAATTTAACAGATCAGCAAAAAGGCTCATTGCTTGCTTTTGTGGCGGTAATGTTTATTACACCAGATTCTTTATTTATAAGACTTTCCAACATTGATACCTGGGGTTTAGTATTTTATAGAGGTATTATTCCATTTTTTACTGTTTTTTTTGGAATGCTGTTAATTTATAAATTAAGCTTTTTCAAAATTCTTATTAACAGTGGTTATCACGGACTTATTTACGTTGGTACTTTTAGTGTAACAAATATTACTTTTGTAGTTTCAATTCAGAACACTAATGTAGCGAATACACTTGTAATGATTGCTACAGCACCAATGTTGTCAGCAATTCTTGGCGCAATTTTTTTAAAAGAACCTCCTGATAGAAAAACCTGGATTTCAATAATTATTACTTTTTTAGCTATAATTTATATCTTTTTCGATTCCCTTAAATTAGGTAATTTTTATGGAGATATTTTAGGATTTATTACTGCTATAGGTTTAGCAGTAGGAGCAGTTACTATACGATCTGCAAAATCTAAAAATTTAGTTCCAGCAGCTGTTGTTGGTAAGTTATTTGTGACTATTTTTGCTTTATTTTTTATTGAAAGTTTTTTGCTAGTAGAAAAAGACCTTATTATAGTGCCTCTAATGTGTATTCTATGTGTAGCAATACCTTTTGTATTAGTAACGATAGCCCCAAGATTTATACCTGCAGCTGAAGTTAATCTGTTTTTCTTATTAGAGACTATTATAGGTCCAATCTGGGTTTGGCTGATAATTAAGGAACAACCAAGTATTGAAACTCTTCAAGGGGGTGTTGTTATTATTGCTACGATAGCAATCCACTCTTTTTTAAAGCTAAAAAATTCTTAAGCTTGTCACAATTAAGACTTGATTTAATAATACATCGCGAATAGTTACTGCAGTTTTTATGAATAAAGTTTTAAAAAATTCTTGGGCACTATTTTTAGGAATGGGATGCATTATGATGGCTTATGGTTTTCAAGGCTCTCTTTTAGGTGTGCGAGCTGTGCAGGAAGAATTTAGTTTAACTGCTACCGGATTTATGATGTCTGGATATTTTGTTGGATATTTTGCAGGAGCAGCTACTATTCCAAATATAATTTCTAGAGTTGGTCACATCAGAGTTTTTGCTGCGTTTGCATCTTTAGCATCTTTAATTATTTTAATTCACTCAATTTTAATAAATCCTTTTATTTGGTTTTTGTTAAGAGTATTAACAGGAATAAGTATGGTGTGTATTTACACTGTAGCAGAAAGTTGGTTGAATGATAGGTCAACAAATAAAAATAGAGGAAGTGTTCTGTCAATATACATGGTCATATTATATGGGTCTATGGGTACAGGAATGTTTCTACTTAACTTCAGCAGTCCTGAGAATTTTCAACCATTTATTTTAATATCCGTGATAACATCAGCTGCATTAATACCAATTTTACTAACTAAAAAAAAACCACCTAATTTTAGAAAAATTCAAGCAATGAAACTTAAAGATCTTTATGAGGTATCTCCTTTTGGATTTGTAAGTTCTTTTTTTTATGGAACAATTCAAGCAGCACTTTTTACTTTATTAGCAGTTTATGCAACATCAATGAATTTTACGATACTTGAAATATCAATTGTTACATTTCTTTTAGCAATTTCTGGAGCTATTTCTCAATTTCCAGTTGGAAAAATATCAGACATGTATGACAGAAGACTAGTTATAGTTGTTTCTACATTTGGTGCATCAGTATTTGCTCTTCTTGCAATCTTAGTTTCTAGACAAATGTATTTACCAGATGGACTAGGTACTAGCAAAACTTGGTTTTATATCTTTCTAATTCTTTTTTCATTTTGTAGTTTACCAATGTTTTCTCAAATTTTAGCACATACTAATGATTATATTCCGAAAGAAAAATTTGTTGCTGCAGGTGCAGGTCTACAGTTTGTATTTGGCTTAGGAGCAATGAGTGGTCCATTTTTATGTTCAATATTTATGGATTTAGTAGGTTCTAATGGTTTTTTTGTTTTTTTATGTTTCTTCCATGCTGTTATTGGAACTTTTGGAATTTATAGAATGAGAGTAAGAAAAACTGTAGAAAATCCAGATTCTCAATTTGTTGCTATGCCTCAAACTATTACTCCAGCAGGTATAGAGCTCAATCCAACAACGGAGCCAATAGCTGAACCTGAAAAGACATTTGAGGATAATAACGATACAAAAATTTAAATCACTTTCAGGTTGTATTCAATTTAATCAAACTTAAAATTTTTTTTCAAAATTTTGTTGAAAAATAATTTTTTCTCAAGTGAAATAAGTTTTTATAAATATGGCTTATAACAAAAAAATAAAAAAAAAAGTTGTTAAAAAAAATAACAGATTAGCTAAGTTAGCAACTTTTACGACTAATTCTATTAGTAGCGCTCTTTCAAACTATAAAAAAAATAAAGAATTAGAAAAAATTCAGGAAATTAAATTGCAAAAACTTAAAGAAAAAAATCAAATTCAAAAAGAAAGAAAAGAACTTCGCAATTGGGAAGAAAGGTTAAAAAAAG
>CACEIY010000006.1 GCA_902559635.1 uncultured Pelagibacteraceae bacterium
CCTTTTGTAAGGTCATAAGGTGTCATCTCTACTGTAACGTTATCACCTTGCAATATTCTAATTCTATTCTTTCTTAACTTGCCTGCCGTATGAGCTGTCACGACATGACCATTTTCTAACAAAACACGAAACTGGGCGTTCTTAAGAATTTCTGTAACCTTTCCCTTAAATTCAAGCAAGTCTTGTTTAGACAAATTTATTTTCTCCTAATTCTTTTTTTTACTGAGTAAGCATGTCCTACTAACCCTTCATAATTTGCAAGAGTTATAACCGATGGTCCAAGACTTTCAATACCCTTTTTCGATAAGTTAATATAAGAAATTCTTTTATAAAATTCATTAACACTTATTCCGCTAGAATATTTTGCTGAACCATTTGTTGGCAATACATGGTTTGAACCAACATTATAATCTGTCATTGCCATAATAGCGTATTTTCCTAAACAAATTGAGCCTGCGTTATTAATTTTTGTTACTAAAGATTTGTAGTTTTTAACATTTAACTCTAAGTGTTCTGGTGCAATTTTATTTATTACATCAGTAATTTTTTTATCTGAACTTATATGAATTAAAATTCCATTATTAATTAAACTTTTTTTAGCAATAAAATTTCTTGGAATTTCTTTTAATTGTTTAAAAATTTCTATTTTTACCTTTTTTATAAATTTTTTATCTTTTGAAATTAAAATACATTGAGCAAGTAAATCGTGTTCAGCTTGTCCAATTAAATCACTTGCAACCCATTCAGGATTTGAAAATTTATCACAAACAATTGTTACTTCAGATGGTCCAGCTATCATTCCTTCAATACCAACATCTCCAAATACCTCTTTTTTTGCTGCCGCAACATAAACATTACCAGGTCCTACAATTTTGTTTACTTTTTTAATTTTCTTGGTTCCATAAGCAACAGCTGCAATTGCAGAAGGTCCTCCTATTGAATAAATTTCTTTAATTTTACATTTTCTTGCGGCATATAAAACAGCAGAATTCTGTTTCCCTTTAAACCCTGGGTTAATCATCACAATTCTTTTAACACCAGCTACAAATGCTGGAATTGCATTCATTAAAACACTAGAAGGATATGATACTGTTGAGCCAGGAACATAAATTGCAACAGAGTCTATGGGTAAATACTTATATTCAAGCTTATTATCTAACTTATCTTTATAAGAAATATTTTTGAATTTCTGAAGTGAGTGAAATTTATAAATTCGATTATATGCAATATCAATTGCTCTTTTTACTTTTTTATCAAGGCTTGCAATTGATTTAGAAATTTTTTTTTGAGAAGGAACTAGTGTTGAATTTTTATTAAATCTTTTCTCATATTTGATTAAAGCTTTATCTCCATTTTTCTTAACATCATTAATAATTTTTGAAACTGAAATAGAACTAACTTGAATTTTGTTTTTCCGTTTAAATAATAATTGATCTAATACTCGATTAAAATTTTTACTATTACCTTTTAAAATTTTCATAGACTATTTGATTTCATTTTGGTCTTCTAATCTTACTTCAATTGTTTCCGTTTTTAATGAAATATGAGCATTATTATTAAACATTAAATTAATCTCATAGTCATCCTTATTTTTTAAATAATCAATACCAATTAATTCTAAAACTATTTCTTTATTATTTTGATCAATGTTTTTAGATTTTACTTGATCTACAAACTCAAATTTACATACACTATTAATTTTTTTATCTTTTTGATCAGTTTCAATTTTTTTTCTCTCAACTGAAAGTAAAAATATCTTATTTGACTTTAAAAATTTTATATCTGAAATTTTAACTTTAGCTCCAGCACAACATGCGGAAATCATTTGTAAACCCTCATTTTCTGTAGCAATAATTTTTGCTAAATATTTTTTTTCCATTAATTAACTCTTCTTATTTTTGCACCTACTTTTCTTAATTTTTTTTCTATGTCTTCGTAGCCTCTGTCTAAATGATAAATTCTATTGATAACCGATTTTCCTTTAGCTGTTAATGCTGCCAAAATTAATGAAACTGATGCTCTTAAATCAGTTGCCATTAATTCTGCAGAAACAAATTTGATATCACCTTTAACTATAGCTTTATTTCCATTAATTAAAATTTTTGCTCCCATTCTATTTAATTCCGCGACATGCATGAATCTATTTTCAAAAATATCTTCTTGTATAACTGAATTTTTTTTAGCTTTACACAACAATACCATTATTTGTGCCTGCAAATCAGTTGGGAATCCTGGGTAGGGAGCTGTTTTAATTTTCATACCTTTTATTTTTTTATTACCAAAAATTTGAACTTCATTTTTTTTGATAATTATTTTTGAACCAATTTTTTTTAAAATATCTATTTCAGTTTTAATAATATTTGGAATTATATTCTGAATTTTTAAATTTCCCTCAGTAACAGCTCCTGCCAACAAATAAGTCCCTGCTTCAATTCTATCAAACATAATTGAATAGCTTGTTTTTATAACTTGACTAACTCCAATAATTTTAATTGTTCTTTTGGAAGTCCATTTTATTTTACATCCCATTTGATTTAAAAAATTTACTAAATCTTTTATTTCAGGTTCAGTCGCACAGTTTGATAAAATAGTAGTGCCTTTTGCAAAACTAGAAGCAATAATTAAATTCTCAGTTGCTCCAACTGATATTTTTGAAAATCTAATGTTATTTCCTCTCAAACCTTTAGTGGCATTAGCTATTACATAACCTTGATCAATTTTATATTTAACTCCTAGTTTTGATAGAGCTTTTAAATGTATATCTATTGGTCTTGTTCCTATTGCACATCCACCTGGTAAAGATACCTTTGCAGATCCAAACTTAGCAAGCAATGGTCCTAAAACAAGTATTCCTGCTCGCATAGTTTTAACTAAATTATATGATGCAAATTTTTTTCTTTGCTTGGTATTATCAATTATAGTTTCATTTTTTTTAACTTTTATTTTAGATCCTAAAGATTTTAATAATGAAAGCATTGTCTGAATATCTTTAACTTTAGGCAAATTTTTAAGATGAATTTTTTTTCTGGACAATAAAGTAGCTGCCAAAATTGGCAAAGAAGCATTCTTTGAACCTGATATTTTTATTTGTCCTTTGAGCTTTTTTGCTCCAAAGACCTCTAGCTTTTGCATAATTATACTTTGGGTAAAGTTGGTTCTTGACCTTGCCCCATATATTTACCATTTCTGTCTGCATAAGTTACGTTAGGTTTCTCAGACCCCTTAAGAAAGATAAATTGTGCAACCCCTTCGTTTGCATAAATTTTAGCAGGTAAAGGAGTTGTGTTTGAAAATTCTAGGGTGACATAGCCTTCCCAACCTGGTTCTAACGGTGTAACATTGACAATTATTCCACATCTGGCGTATGTGGATTTACCTAGGCAAATTACTAGAACATCATCAGGAATTTTAAATTTTTCTACTGTAGTAGAAAGCACAAAAGAATTTGGTGGTATTATGCACTCATTTGATTTTTTTGTTACAAAATTTGTCGGCTTAAAGTTTTTAGGATCAACTATTTCTGAATTTACATTAGTAAAAATTTTAAACTCATTTGATACTCTGGCATCATAACCAAATGAAGATAAGCCATAAGAAATGCTATCTCCTCGTATTTGTTTTTCTTCAAATGGACTAATCATACCTTTTTCTTTAGACATTTTTTTAATCCAGTTATCTGAAAGTACTGACATTACTTGTTTTTCTTTTTATTTTTTTTCTGGAAAAGCTTTCTTTTTTTTAAATTTTTCCTAAGGGCTAAATTTAGCCGCTCGTTTTTTTCTTTAGTTCTCATTCTTTATCTGGATTGGTTAAAAAGTCTAAAGTAATTGGCTTAGAGGCGTCTAATGTTGGTACTTTAGTATCCTCTTTTTTTGGACCTTCTTTAGCTAATCGTTTAGCTTTTTTTTCTGCAAGCTTTTTTTCTCTCTTGGCTTGCTTTTCCATCAGCTTTGCACTTTTAGTTGATTTGTAATCATAATGAATGCCCATAAAAAAATCCTCAAATGTATATAAAGCATATTAATATAAAAATTAAGGCAATAATTTGGACAAAATGCTTTATTATCAATGAAATATAATTGAAAATAAATGCTCCTGTAGTTAAATGGTATAACAAGTCATTGGTAATGACTAGTTCCCTGGTCAGTACAGGGTGGGAGCACCGTTTTTACTTTTTATAAAAAAACTTTCTTAAAAAAATTGTAATAACAATTAAAATTAAGAAAATACCCAAAGGCAAATAAATGTTTGGGGAAGATATTATGTCCATTATTCCAGGAGGTTTTAAATTTTGATTTATTACTGTTTCTAATCCACTTCCGATAGAAACGACTAAAAAAATTTGTGGTATAATTCCTATAAAAGTTGCAAAGAAAAAATTAACCACTTTTACGTTGAATAAAGTGGGTAAAATACATGAAAGTTGCCATGGAATTCCTCCTGCTGCTCTGTAGATTAATAAATATAAGAATTCTGATTTTTTAAATTTCTGCTCTAAATTTTGAAATTTATTTAAAAATTTTTTTCTTACAAAATCTTTTAGATAAAAATTTCCAAAAATATATAAAAATGTTGCTCCAATACTTAATCCTAAAACGACTATAGAAGTACCTATCCATTTACCTAAAATAAAACCGCCTAATAAAGCAACTGGAGATCCAAAACCTAAGAAAGGAAACACCCACAAAATTGTAAATAGTAAAAAAGATAAAGATAATAAAAATAAATTAGTTTTTTTTATTTTAGAAAAATATTCAACATTATCTTTTATAAATTCATAGGAAGTTAATTGCTGTAAACTAAATTTTGAAAACAAGTAATATACAAATAATCCAACAATAGTTAGGTAAAATAAACCAATAAATAATTTAATTTTTTTAGTTTTTTCCATTAATTTGAATGTTAATGATAAAATCTTATATTTGCTATTTATATATTTAGTTAATATAAAGAGCGAAATTTAATAAAAATTTAACCTAAATTTATGAAAAGAACTTACCAACCAAAAAAAGGCAAAAGATTAAAAAAACATGGATTTCGATCAAAAATGAAAACTAAAGGTGGTCGAAAACTTTTAAAAAGAAGGAGAGCTAGAGGGAGAAAAAACCTTACAGTATCTTCTAAGGTTAAAAGTAAAAGAAAATAATCCTTTAATATATATGAAAAGCAAAATTCTTGCTCTTTCAAGAAATGAAGAATTTAAAAGTCTTCTTAAACAAAAAAAAATTTCAAATAAATATGTGACTATTTTTTTTGGTCATTTAAAGGATAAAAATAAAAAAATGTTTAATATCAGTTTTGTTACTAAGAAAAAAATTGGAAATGCGGTCAAACGAAATAAAATTAAGAGACGGTTAAGAAATATAGCTAATGATGCTGTTAAAAAAATATCAATAAAATTTGATTATTCATATCTTGTTATTGCTAAGTCAACTATGTTAAATAATGAATTTAAGGATATAAAAGAAACTTTGTTTAAAGAATTTAAAAAAATTAAATAATGAATATTTTAACTTTCATTCTAATAAAATTGATTAAAGGGTATAAGTTTTTGATTAGCCCTTTACTTGGTCATTCTTGTAGATATTTACCAACCTGTTCAGAATATAGTATTGAAGCTCTAAAGCAGTTTGGCTTAATTAAAGGAACCTTTATGAGTATTAAAAGAATTTTATCATGCCACCCATGGAGCAAAGGTGGATTTGACCCAATAAAAAAAGAAATAAGAGGTGGTAAATAATGGACACTCGTAACGTTATAGCAGCCATTTCTTTATCAGCAGCAGTAATCATTCTTTATAGCCTCTTTTTTGCAGAACCACCAAATACAAAAAAAAACTTAACTGAAAAAAAAAAAATAGAACAAAATACTGATATGCCTAGCTTAGATCAAAAAGAGACTTTGGTAAAAATATCTAGAGAAGAAGCTTTAAAAGAAAGTGAAAGAGTTTTATTTGAAAATCAAAGTATAATTGGATCTATATCTTTAAAAGGTGCAACAATAGATGATTTAACATTTAAAAATTATAATACTGAACTTGAAAGTAATGAAAAAGTTACTCTATTAGGTCCAAAAAATATTGAAGATGGATATTTAATAGAAAGTGGATTCGTTACAACTGACAAAAATATTGATATTCCTGACTCTAATTCAATTTGGTCAATAATTGGAAATAATAAATTAACTAATCAATCTTCAATTAAATTATTGTGGTCTAATGATCAAGGAATCACATTTGAGAAAGAGATATCTTTAGATGATAAGTTTCTATTCACTATTAATCAAAAAATAATTAACTCCACAGATAAAAGATATGATTTTTATTCTTATGGTCAAATTATAAGAAATAAAACACCTGAAATTTCAAATTTTTATATTCTCCATGAAGGTTTAATTGCAACTTTAGATGATGAATTAATTGAAGAAGATTATGATGACATTCAGGAAAAAAAATTCACTAAAACTGCTCAAAAAGGATGGCTAGGGATTGGAGATAAATATTGGATAACATCATTAATACCTCCAAGAGAAAAAGAATTTAAAACAACATTTGATTATAAGAAAAAATTTAGAGTAAATTTTATAGCCACTGAGCCATTAGAATTAAAGAGTCAAAGTAAAGTTGAGGAAAAATTACAGATTATTGTGGCAGCTAAGAGAGTGGATGTAATTGATGGTTATGCCGACTCACTTAATATAGATAAATTTGACTTAGTTATCGACTGGGGCTTCTTGTACTTTATCACTAAACCTCTCTTTTTCGGTATAGATTATTTCTTTAAACTACTTGGAAATTATGGTTTAGCAATCATAGCTATAACAATTTGTATTCGGTTAGCCTTTTTCCCATTAGCTAATTTTTCATTTAGAAGTATGGCTAAAATGAAAGCCCTTCAGCCAGAGATGGTCAGACTCAAAGAACTCCATAAGAATGATAAAATGAAACTTCAACAAGAAATGATGGCTCTTTATAAAAAGGAAAAAGTTAATCCTATGTCAGGATGCCTACCAATACTCGTACAGATCCCAGTATTTTTTGCTTTATACAAAGTATTATTTGTAACTATTGAAATGAGACAAATGCCTTTCTACGGCTGGATTCATGATTTAAGCGAACGTGACCCTACTAGTATATTTAATTTGTTTGGTTTGTTACCTTATGATGTTCCCTCATTCTTAATGATAGGGGCTTGGCCAGTAGCGATGGGAGTTTCAATGTGGATTCAACAAAAGCTAAACCCAGCACCACCAGACCCTATACAAGCTAAGATCTTCATGTTCTTTCCTTTATTTTTGACAGTCATACTCGCTCCATTCCCATCTGGACTCGTAATTTATTGGACTGTTAATAATATTTTAACTATGGCTCAGCAAGTATTTATAATGAAAAGAACAACAGTTAAAACTAAAACTTAGACCTTAAAATTATTCAAAAAAATATAATGGATCTAAAAAAAGTACTACCAGAAAATGGGCCACCTTTAGAAGAAGTTTCAAAATATATTGAAAAATATAAAAATGATTTAATTGTTATAAAATATGGTGGGAACGTTTTCATTGATAGAAATATTTTCAACAATTTTATTGCTGATATTAAATTATTAAATAAACTAGGACTTTCAATTGTAGTAGTACACGGTGGTGGCCCAAGAATTAAAAGACAATTGGATAAATCAAATATTCAGTCAAAATTTATTAAAGGTTTAAGAGTAACAGACAAAAAAATTATAAAAATAGTTGAAAATGTATTAATTGATTTTAACAACGATATTGTTAACTCATTAAACAAAGAAAAAGTCCTAGCAGTTTCAATAAATACAAAGAATAATAACGTTATTGAAATAATTCCTGAGGATGAAGAGCTTGGTTATGTAGGAATACCTAATAAAATTAACACTAATATCATAGACAATATAGTTAACAAAAATTTAATTCCTATTATATCACCTTTGGGCTTAGGAAAGAATAACCTAACTTATAACATAAATGGAGATATAGCTGCTGGAGCAATAGCAAAATCTTTAAAATCTAGAAGATTGCTTTTAATGACGAATGTAGAAGGAGTTTTAGACAAAGAAAAAAAACTAATAGAAGAAATTTCCTCGACAGAAATTTTAGAAATGATCAAAAATGAAACTATCACCGAAGGTATGATTCCTAAAATTAATACTTGTTTAGATGCTGTAAATAATGGAGTTACAGCAGTTGGTATTATAGATGGTAGAAAACAACATTCAATACTATTTGAAATATTCTCAGATAAAGGTAGTGGAACACTTATTAGAGGAAAATGAAAAATATAAAAGAAATGAAATATCTTCTATTAGATCTAGATGGTGTTTGTTATGGCAAACATAATAATTACTCTTTGGAAAAAGTATTTGGTCAAGTATCAAAAAGAATGACAAAATTTATTTCAGAAAAACTTAATATAAACATGGAAAAAGCTAAGGAACTACAAACTAATTATTTTTATAAATATAACACAAGTTTAAATGGTCTTATGATACACCATGATATTCAAGCTGAAGAGTTCTTGAAATATGTTCACACCATAGATCTTTCATTTATGAAAGAGGACAAAATAATGAGAAATGAGCTTGAAAAATTAGATATGGAAAAATTTATTTTTACCAATGGTAGCGCAGAGCATGCTAAAAATATATTAACTCATCTAGGTGTATATGATCTCTTTGGAAGAGATAAGGTTTTTGATATTAAAGATGGAGGATATGTGCCTAAGCCTGAGGCACAAACGTTTGATTTAATGGTTAAAAAATTTGGTATAAATCCTAAAAAAACTATTTACATAGAAGATATAGCTAAAAATCTTAGTATTGGGTATGAAAGAGGCTGTACAACTGTTTGGCTAATTAATGATGAACATTTTGGAAAGATAGACTCTGATAAAGATTATATTTCTCACAAAATTGAAAATCTGTCTTTATTTCTAAAAGAAATGAGGCTATTAAAAAGTAAGTAAATTATGTCTATAGAAAAAATTATAAACGATGCTTGGGAAAATAAAGACCAGGTCAACCCTAACTCTAACCAGTCTATAAAAGACGCTATTAATCAAGTCATTGAAGATTTAGATAGTGGTAAATCAAGAGTTGCAGAAAAAATTAATGGAGAATGGGTGACTCATCAACACCTTAAAAAAGCAATCATGCTAAGCTTTAGAATTTATCCAATGGAAAATTTGAATGGACCATATTCTAGTTGGTTTGACAAAGCGCATTTACTTAAGGGCAAAACAGCTGGATGGACTAAAGAACAGCATGAAGCAGCAGGTTTTAGAATGGTTCCTAACAGTCCAGTTAGAAAAGGATCCTTTGTAGGAAAAAATGCAGTTCTAATGCCATGCTATGTCAACATTGGTGCCTACATAGATGAAGGTACAATGATTGATACTTTTGCAAGAGCAGGTAGTTGTTGTCAGATAGGAAAGAATTGTCATATATCAGCAGGGAGTGGTGTTGGTGGAGTTCTTGAACCAGCTCAAGCATTACCTACAATTATTGAGGATAATGTATTTTTAGGAGCGATGTCTGAAGTGGTAGAAGGAGTTATAGTTGGAGAAGGTTCAGTATTAAGCATGGGAATGTTAATTACTCAATCTACGAAAATAGTAAATAGATCAACTGGTGAGATTTCGTATGGAAAAATCCCTCCATATTCTGTTGTTGTACCAGGTTCTCTTCCTGATAAAAAAAATCCATCTGCACCCTCACTAAGTTGTGCAGTAATTATTAAGCAGGTAGATGAAAAAACTAGATCAAAGACCTCGATTAACGATCTTTTAAGAGAATAGATTAATGAAAACTTATAATGATGTAAAGTTAGCTCAAGAGCTAATAAAATTTCCAACAATTAAAACTGAGGATAAGGGTATAATGAAATTCTTATCAAAAAAACTTTCCTCAATTGGTTTTAAATGTACAATAATTAAGTCAAAAGGAACTGAATTAAAACCAGCATTAAATTTATATGCTAGGTTTGGTAAATCAAAACCTCATATAAATTTTTTAGGGCATACTGATGTAGTTGCTAACCTTAATAATTGGAAAGTTTCTCCATTTAAAGCTGTTGTAAGAAAAGGATATTTAAATGGCAGAGGATCTCAAGATATGAAAGGTGGAATAGCTTGTTGGATAAGTGCAGTAAGTAATTTTATCAAAAACAAGAAGTTCAAAGGATCTATCTCAATTATTATTTCAGCTGATGAAGAAACGACAGGTTACGGCTGTCCCGCAGTTATGAAATATCTTAAAAGAAAAAGTGAAAAAATTGATTTTTCTATAGTAGGAGAACCGTCTTCAAATAAATCAGTAGGAGATGAAATAAGAATTGGAAGACGTGGTTCTATGAATGGAATAATAACTGTATACGGAAAAAGTGGTCACTCAGCGTTTGCTGGGTCATATATTAATCCATGTACTGCTTTAGGTAAGATAATAGCAAAATTAAAAAGTTCATCTTTAGATAATGGTACTAAATTCATGCCACCATCTAATTTAGAATTTACAAAAATGAATGTTGATAATTTATCTGAAAATGTAGTTCCACAGGCTGCTAGTGCAAAATTTAATGTCAGATTTAACTCTAAACATAAATCATCTTCTTTAAAGAAAAAACTAAATAAAATGATTAATATAGTAGCGAAAAAAGAAAAATGTAAAACTAAAATAGAATATAGAGTAAGTGGTGAAGCTTTTTATACTAAGCCTAATAAAAAAATATTCATGGTTAAAAAAATTGTTAAGAAAGTTACAGGTAAATCAGCAAAATTAAATTGCAGAGGCGGAACAAGTGATAGTCGATTTTTAGGCTCAATTCCTAGACTTGAGTTAGGATTAAGAAATAATACTATTCACATGGTTGATGAAAGAACTTCAATTTCAGATTTAAAAAAATTAACTAAAATTTATTATAATATTTTAGAAAATTATTTTTAATGAAAACAGCAATAATTACATCAAAATCTTCTTTAAATCATAATACTGGATCTGGACATCCTGAGAGTACTTCTAGAGTAAAATCAATACTTGAAAAATTAAAAAAAAATAAAGAATTAATTTGGAAGAAACCAGATAGTTTTGACAAAGAGATTATTAAACAAGCTCACACTTCTAGTTATGTAGATACGGTTGAAAATGCTTTTCCAAAAAATGGTTTAGTATTTTTAGATGGCGATACTGTCGTTTCACCAGGTAGTAAAGATGCAACTTTTGATGCAGTAGGTTCAATAATAACTGCAATTGATGGAGTTGAAAATAAAAAATTTGGTGCTGCTCATTGTGTAACCCGACCCCCAGGACATCATGCAGAAAGAAGTAAAGCTATGGGCTTTTGTGTTATCAATAATGTTTCTGTAGCTGCAGAGTATTTGGTTTCTAAATATAAATATAAAAGAGTTGCAGTTTTGGACTGGGACTGTCACTTTGGAAATGGAACTTATGATATTCTTAAGTCAAATAAGAATGTTTTTTTCTCAAGCTTACATCAATATCCATACTATCCAGGTGGTGGAACAGAACATGAAAAAGGTGATCATAATAATGCTCTGAATATTCCTTTACCTGCAGGTACAAATTCTAGAGAATACTTTGATGCATACGAACATATGCTTAAGAGATTAAAAGAATTTAGACCCGAATTTATACTAATGTCGGCAGGCTTTGATGCTCACAAAGATGATCCTTTGTGCCAATTAAATTTAGAATCTAGAGACTATTACGAAATAACTAGAAGAGTTTTAGAAACTACAAAACAGTTTTGCAATGGAAAAGTGGTTTCTATTCTCGAAGGTGGATATGATCTAAATGCTTTAGCTGAAAGTGCAAATGAACATGTTAATGCACTTTTAGAATTTAATTGATAAATATTTAATAGATTATAAATAATCCACCATGAAATTATATCGAATTAAAAAATCTAAAATTGATAAAAAAGGTCGTGGTCTTTACGCTTCAAAAAATATCAAAAAAGGAACTAAAATAATTGATTATGTTGGAAAGTTGATTACAAAAAAACAAACTGAAAAGTCTGATAAATACAATAATAAAAAACCAATATATTTGTTTACCATAAACAATAGGTATGATCTTGATGGTGATTTTTCTTGGAACACAGCTGGTTTAGCAAATCATTCTTGTAACAATAATTGTGATTACGATGGTAAAGCACTTAAAGTATGGATTAAAGCAATTAGGGATATTAAAAAAGGTGAAGAATTAACTTGTGATTATGGTTTTGGTTATGATGAAAATTATAAACAATTTCCATGCAAATGTGGTTCAATAAACTGTTGTGGTTATATAATAAGAGAAGAATCCAGATGGCGAATAAATAAAAAATTTGCGATGGGTAATAAAAGAAATTTAATAAAAAACTCTAGATAAGAAAAGTCCTTTTGCAGGAGCTGGTGGTGCACATAATTCTCTTTTTTTTGATTTAATAACTTTTTCAAATTTTTTTATATCCCATTTACTTTCACCAACATATTTAAGGCTACCAACCATGGATCTTACTTGTTGTTGTAGGAAAGATTGAGATCTAAATTCAATTATAATTTGATCTTTAGAAAATCTTATCTTTGCCTTATTCATAGTTCTAATAGGGCTTTTAGCATTGCAACTAGATGATCTAAAAGCTGAAAAATCTTTAGTTCCCTCTAATTTTTTTGCAGCTTTTTTCATAGCTTGAATATTAAGTTTTTTTATAACATGCCAATTTCTATCTTGATTTAAAACAGATGGGTTAATTCGATTTAAAATAATGTATTTATACATACGCTCTTTAGCAGTAAATCGTGCATGAAAATTTAAACTTTTCTTTTTTAAATCTAATACAGAAATTTGTAGATTGTTTAAAAAGTAATTAATTGATTTAATGAACTTATCTTTATTTAATATTAAATTTTCACAATCAAAATGTGCAGATTGAGCTACAGCATGTACACCCGCATCTGTTCTTCCAGATCCAACGATTAATATTTTTTCTTTAAGAAGTTGAGAAATTTTTTTCTGAAGAACACCTTGTATTGTTTTATGTTTTTTTTGAATTTGCCAACCTTTGTAATTAGTTCCAACGTATTCAATTAAAATTTGATATCTATGCATTCAAAATTATTGAACCTTTTTGAATTAGAGAGCCAAGTTTAAATTCATCTATTTTTTGAACTTTTTTCCCTTCTCTTTGTATTTCAAGAATTTTTATAGACTGATTTTTACCACAAACTATTTCCAAATGATCAGAAATAACTTCACCTATTTGTCCTCTTCCATTGCCTATTTCTGCTTTTAAAATTTTATATCTTATGCCTTCAAATAAAAAATATGCTCCAGGTACAGGAAATAAACCATTTATTTTTCCAAGTATATTGTCAGCACTATCAGACCAATTTATCAAACCTTCAGACTTTAAAATTTTTTTAGCATAAGTTGCCTTAGAATGATCTTGTTTAAGAAATTTAGACTTTCCATCTAAAATCATATCTAAATCATCTAAAATTTTTTCAGATGCTAATTGAGAAAGTTTTTCAGAAATATCTTGTGAATTATCATTCTTATATAGTTTTATTTTATGAATATTGCAAACTGGACCATTATCCAATTTTTCTTCAATCTTCATAATACTAATTCCAGTTTCTTTATCTAAATTCATAATCGACCTTTGAATAGGTGCAGCACCTCTCCATTTTGGTAGGATAGAACCATGAATATTAATAAATCCTCTTTTAGTTAACTCTAAATATTCTTTTGGAATAATTTGGCCATATGCAACTACTACAGCTAAATCGGCATCTAATTTTTTTAAAAATTCATATTCTTCTTTATTATTTTTTAGTTTTTCAGGAGTTCTAATTTCTAAGTTTAATATTTCGGCAATATTTTGCACGGGTGATTTGTTTATTTTTTGACCTCGATTAGATCTTTGTGGAGGCTGAGTATATACTATCGAAACAGGAAATCCATTCTGATACAAAGACTTTAAAATAGGCACAGCAAACAGTGGTGTGCCCATAAAAATAATTTTTTTTGGCATTATAAATTAAATAACTATCTGGTTTGATTTTTTTTTTGATAGTTTTTTTAAGATTATTGTTTTTTTTAGTTTTGATAAATAATCAATAAAAAGTATACCTTCAAGATGATCCATCTCATGCTGTATACAAGTAGCTAATAATCCTTTTGCATTTAAAATTTGTTTTTTTCCATAATAATCCAAATATTCTACAACGCATGTACTTGGTCTATCAATCTCTGCAAATTGATTAGGAACAGACAAGCATCCTTCTTCATAGGTAGCTTTTTCAGAATTTTTATTTTGAATTACCGGGTTAACAAAATATCTAGGTTCTTTTGTTTCTTCATTACGACTTAGGTCCATAACAATGATTCTTTTGGGAACGCCTATTTGAATTGCCGCTAAACCAATGCCATTGGCAGCATACATAGTTTCTAGCATATCATCCATTAAAATTTGTTCTTCTTTACTGACATGTTCTACAGGCTTCGATATTTGTCTTAAAATTTTATTTGGTTCAGTTAAAATTGGTTTTACAGTCATAATTGAATTTATTTTAGTTTATTTTTTAAACTTTTAAAGGCAGAACTTTTAATAAAATTTTATTTCTCAAGTAGTCAATATCTAGCTGATTAAGGGCGCTAACTATAAAATACAAAGTATCATCATCTAGTGCCTCTAGTTGATCTTGTCCAATAACTTCAATTATTCTTAAAATAGTGGCTCCAATTTCATTATTATTAATCATTACTTGAATATCTATTGGCATTTCAGACTCATTTAATTCATAAAGATCATCATATTTTTTATTAATTTCAATTCCATCTGATTTTATAGACTCAATTAAAATTATATCTTTTTTAGTAATTTTGTATTTTTTGTCTTTTTTTATCTTTTTTAAAAAACTATTTAAATCTTTTTTAATTTTCGATTTAGCATAATCCCCATTAAAATAATTGACTAACCTTGATTGATGTAAAATATCTTTATTAAATTTTATATCTTTTTTTTGTTCCTCTTCATTCTTTAAGTAAGTAAAATAAAATGTTGTAAAATTTGAAGGAACCTCCTCTGAATTTATATTTTCTAATAAAAGAACTAATTTTTCATCAAATGCATTCTCGTGATTATCTTTAATATACAAATCTTTTAATATCTTAATTAGCTTAAGTTTATTAGTTGTGTCAGACTCTAAAAGTATTTTTTGATAAATTAATGCTTTAGCCTCTACATTTGTCAAAGATTTATAAGCTTCTGAAGCATTTAAAAGTTGATTAATATTAAACTGAAATCGTTTATATATTTCGAACAAATCATTTTCTGAATAATTTTTGTCATGAGTTGCTTTTTCAATTAATAAAATCTTATCTAAGTCATCTATTTCTATTTCATTAATATTATAGAGTAAGTTAGCTGAAGCTAAATATTTCCAAATTATTTTGTCAGTATTTTCTTTTGGTTCAAAAACAAAATCTGGGTTAGTTTTATGAGCCAAATGAAAATCTAAAATACTTTTTTCTGATATCAAAAGGTCAGTTTTATCTGTAAATCCAAACAAAAAATTTATTTTATTTTCAAAATATTCATCTTTAAATCCAAGCTCTTTTTTTAAATCAAAAATTAATTGAGCTTCTTCAATTCTCCCTAGACTAATTAAACAATATAAATTAAATTTTGAAAGATATTCATCATTTATTACCTGAGTATTTTTCGTAAATATCTCACATGCTTTTTTTATATTTGACTCTGATAAATATTGATCAACTAAATATCTACTAAGCATTGGATGTAAATTAAAAATTTGATTTTTAATTAAATACTCTTCAATCAAATTCCTGTCTTTATTTTTAATCAACCAATCTGATTTAATTTTTAAAAATTCTTCTTCTTTTATATTATTATTTGGATAGTACGCATTTGTTAACAAAACAATGTTCATTAAATTTGATGCATCATCAGACAAACTTATTTTTCCTAAATTTGAAAAAAGATATTTAAGTTGATTTCCATTTGAATTTGACCACATATCAATTCTTAAATCATAATCTTCAGGATCATAAAGTCCTATTATTTTCAATTCTTTCGAATTTAAATTTGAGTCTACCTCAACAGTATCTATTTGATTACTCGACTGTAGGTCATATATACTTGTTTCAGAAATCTGATCATCGTCATTTACAGTTACAGAGTCATTTGATAACTCTTGCTCTTTTTCTTCTATATCAACATTCCAAATATCAATTGGTTCATCCTCTGCATTAATACCAAAACAAAGAAAAAAATTGATAAATATAATTAATAAATATTTTCTATTTAACAATTTTAAAGTTTTCATTAGGGATAATTTTTTCAATTTGTTTTTTAGGAGCTGGAAAATCTATTTTATTTAGAAGAAAAATTACTCCAAGAACAACAACTAAAACTAAACCCAACTTAATGGCGAAAACTAGAACTTTGCTGCTTGAACTTGTTTTTTTAGTAAATTGCATATAACTTTGAATAAAATCAAATTAAGACATATTTGTGTTTTTTCAACTCAGAAACATATGAAATCAAAAAAAAATTTAGTTTTTTTAGGCATGATGGGATCCGGTAAGTCTTCTATTGGCTCAATTGTATCAAAAAAACTTAATATAGAATTCATCGATGTTGATCACGAGATAGAAAAAAAACTTAATATGAAAATTTCAAAAATTTTTGAAAGTGAGGGAGAAAATTATTTTAGAGAAATTGAAGAAGAAATGACATTAAAAATATTAAAAAACAAAAAAACTGTAATTTCTCTTGGAGGTGGAGCATTTTTAAATAATAAAATTAAAAAAGAAATTTTAGATAAACATATTTCTTTCTGGTTAAATTGGGATCCTAAAACTATAGTTGAAAGAATTAAAAATAATAAAAAAAGACCAATTGCTTTTAAATCTTCAAAAAATGAATTATTACAACTTATTAAAGACCGTTATCTTGTTTATTCTAATGCACTTTATAAAATTAATTGCGAAAACCTCACAAAAAATGAAATAGTTAATAAAATATTAAAAATATATGAAGCCCATTAAACTTATAATTAAAACTAAATCAGAAACTTATCCAATTATTATTGGCAATAATTTAGTCAAAAATTTACCTAAAATATTGATCAGAAACTCAATTAATTTTAATCAGTGTTTATTAGTAATTGATAAAAAAATATCAAAAAGGACAATTTCTAAAATTACAAAATCTCTAAAAAGGAAAAAAGTTTTTAGATATTATTTTGACGCAAATGAAAAAAATAAAAATCAAAATAAAGTAAACGAAATTTTAGAAATTTTATTAAAAAAAAATTTTTCTAGACAAGATTGTCTAATTACTATTGGAGGAGGAATTACAGGTGATGTTGGAGGATTTGCCGCAAGCTTATTTAAAAGAGGTTTACAATTCGTTAATTTGCCAACAACACTACTAGCGCAAGTAGATTCATCTGTTGGAGGAAAAACTGGGGTAAATACAAAACAAGGTAAAAATCTTATTGGAAGTTTTTATCAACCTAAAATAGTTATTAGTGATAGTGAATTTTTAAAATCACTGCCTTATAGAGAAATAGTATGTGGTTACGCTGAAATTTTAAAACATTCACTTATTAAGGATAAAATTTTTTATAATTACTTAAATAAACATGTTTCTAAAATTTTAAAACTTAAATCACCTTTTATTGAAAAGGCAATTTATAAAAGCTGCAAAATTAAAAAGACAGTGGTTGAGAAAGATGAAAAAGAAAGAGGAATAAGAAAAATGTTAAACTTTGGTCATACTTTTGCACATGCATATGAAGCTACTTTTGGGTACTCAAAAAAATTAAATCATGGTGAAGCGGTCATTTTAGGAATTAAAAGTGCTATTAAGTTTTCATTAAAGCAAAAATTAATTAAAAAAATTGAGTATCAATCAATTATTTCACACATTTATAAACTTAAATTACCTTTAAACATTCAAGATTATTTTTCATTAAATAATTTAATTAAAATTCTATCATTTATGATTAAAGATAAAAAAAACAATACTGATAAAATAAATCTTATTTTATTAAGAAAAATAGGCTCAACAATAATAGATAATAATTACGAAATAAGAAAGATTAAAAATTTTTTAAGACAAGAACTAAATAATTAAAATTTGAATAGAATGAATGTATTCTTTTAATTCTTCATTCAAAACCTTATAAATCTTTTTATTACTATCTATTCGACTTAATTTTTTTAATTCGACTGAATTAATACTTAGTTTTAAATGAAACTTTCCCACCTGATTACTTGCATGTTTTTTATGAAGAAAAGATTTATCTTCAATTTTTATATTTTCTATTTTAAAATTATTTTCTAACTTTTTTTTTACAATTGAAATCAAGTCATTTATATTCATAATTAATTTATTATATCATGAAAATTATTTGTAATTGGAATAATTGTAAAGAAGTTGGTGAATATAAAGCACCTGTTGAAAAAGATAACAGTAAAAAATATAGAATGCTTTGCTTAAAACATGTAAAGGAATTTAATAAAAACTGGAATTATTTCTCTGGAATGAATGATGATCAAGTTATTAATTTTTTAAAATCTGACATGACATGGCATAAACCAACCCAAAGCTTTAGTTCATCTGATAATTTCTTTAAAGTCTTATGGAATAACACGCTAAAGGATGAGTTTGAGAACGATAAATTTAAAAGTGATTTTAACCACATGCGACAATTCAAATTTGACCATAAAGACATAAAAGCTTTTGAAATTTTAGGAATTTCTGTTGGTTTAAAATGGGAAAAAATCCAAAAAAAATTTAAAATCCTTGTCAAAAAATTTCACCCCGATATAAATGCTGGAAATAAAAAATACGAGGAAAAACTAAAACAAATTACTTTAGCTTACACGCAATTAAAAAACACATATAGAGAAAAAATTGACACCAAATATTAATTTACAACCAGATATAAAAATTTCTATCAAACAAACTTTTGGTATAGACTCTGACATGGAAGTTGATGCTTTCTCACAAAAAAGTGAGTACGTACCAGAAATTGATAAAACATATAAATTTGATAGAGATACAACTTTAGCTATTATCTCTGGATTTGCCTTTAATAAAAGAGTTCTAGTTCAGGGATATCATGGTACAGGTAAATCTACTCATATTGAACAAATTGCTGCGAGATTAAACTGGCCATGCATTAGAGTTAACCTAGATAGTCATATTAGTCGTATAGATCTAATTGGTAAAGACGCAATAGTTTTAAAAGATGGAAAACAAGTAACTCAATTCAATGAAGGAATATTACCTTGGTCAGTTCAAAACCCTGTTGCTTTAGTTTTTGATGAATATGATGCTGGAAGACCTGATGTAATGTTTGTTATCCAAAGAATATTGGAAGCGGAAGGTAATTTTACACTTCTAGATAAAAACAAAGTTATTAAACAAAATAAATATTTTAGATTATTTGCAACTTCAAACACAGTTGGTTTAGGAGATACAACAGGTCTTTACCATGGTACTCAGCAAATTAACCAAGGCCAAATGGATAGATGGAACATTGTAACAACTTTAAACTATTTAAGTCTAGAAAAAGAAATGGAAATCATTTTAGCAAAAAATAAAAATTTGAATAATCAAAAAGGAAAAGAAAAAGTTGCAAATATGATTAAAGTTGCCTCATTAACTAGAAAAGGTTTTATAGCTGGTGATATATCTACAGTTATGAGTCCTAGAACAGTTATGCATTGGGCTGATAATGCTGAAATCTTTAAAGATACAGGATATGCTTTTAGAGTCACATTTTTAAACAAATGCGATGAAATAGAAAAAAATACTATCGCAGAATATTACCAAAGATGTTTTGGTGAAGAACTTCCAGAATCTTTAGTAAATATTCAAATTTGATGAGTAAAGAAACTAATCTAAAAGAAAAATTAAGACAAGCTCTTGCTTCAACAGTAAGAGTAATTTCTGATGATTTAGAAATAAAAAAAAAAACTGAAGACAATAAAAGCTCAAAAAAATTTGATTTTTTTGAATTAGATAATCTAAATAATAAAAATGACTTTATTAAAGCTAGGGCAAAGTCAGACTCAACTGCATTAAAGAAAAAATTTTCCGATGATTTAATATATAAAAAAAATTCTCCTAATAATTCTAATTGTAAATCTCTTTACTCAATAGCTGAAAAAATTAGGTATGAAAGTTTAGGTGGTAAAATGCTTAAAGGAATAGAAAAAAACTTTAAAGATAATTACAACCAATTAATACATTTAAAAAGAAAAGATCAATTAAAAACAAGAGAAGATGTTCCTGTAGCAGAGGCTTTTGAACTTTATATGCTTAAAAACTTTCATAATATTAAATTAAATTCTTTAACATCTAAAATGCTTAGTTTTTGGGAAAAAGATTTCAATCAATCAATTAAAGAGCACTTAAAATTTTTAAAAGATAATTTAGAAAATCAAAATGAATATAGCTCAAAGTTTTCAGAAATACTTCAAGGTTTAGACATCTTCCAAACAGAAGAAGAGACAGACTCAAACGAAGAAAACCAAGATAATGGTCAAGACAACTCATCTAACGATGACCAAGAAAGTGAAAACAAAGATCAAAAGGATCAAAAAAAAGAAGAAGAAACTGAAGCAAGTTTAGACTCGGACTATGATATTGATGAATATAAGATGGATGAACAGCTTGTAGATACAGATTCTGATAAACAAAGCTCTGAGCAAGTGATACAAAAAAAGAATCTAAATGACCTAAATTTAGATTATAAGATTTATACAAATCTATTTGATGAAATATTAAAAGCTGAAAATTTAGAAAACCTTGATGAAACTAATAAACTTAGAAAAACTTTAGATCAACAGTTAGTTGGTTTTCAAGATGTTGTAACTAAACTTGCAAATAAACTTCAAAGGCAACTTCTAGCAAAACAAAACAGAGCATGGGAATTTGATCTAGAGGAAGGTCTTTTGGATAGTTCAAAACTACCTCGAATAATTATAGATCCATATAATTCTTTGTCTTTTAAAAAAGAAAAAGATTTAGATTTTAAAGATACTGTTGTAACCCTTTTAATTGATAACTCTGGTTCTATGAGAGGTAGACCAATTACTATTGCAGCAATTTGTGCTGATATTCTATCTAGAACTTTAGAACGTTGTTCAGTAAAAGTAGAAATTTTAGGATTTACTACGAAAAATTGGAAAGGTGGCCAAAGTAGAGAGTTTTGGAATAAAAAAGGGAAACCTAAAAAACCTGGAAGATTAAACGATTTAAGACATATAATTTATAAAGGTGCAGATACTCATTGGAGACAGGCTAAAAGCAACCTTGGTTTAATGTTAAAAGAAGGTTTGCTTAAAGAAAATATAGATGGAGAAGCAATCAATTGGGCATTTTCTAGATTAAAAAAACGTAAAGAGGAAAGAAAAATTTTAATGGTAATTTCGGATGGAGCCCCAGTTGATGATTCGACTTTATCAGTAAACTCAGGTGACTTTTTAGAAAAACATTTAAAAAAAATTGTTAAGTTTATTGAAGAAAAAACCGAGATAGAAATATTAGCAATTGGAATTGGTCATGATGTTTCAAGATATTATAATAGAGCAATTAAGATTACTGATGTAAATGAACTTGGAGATGTAATGATCTCACAACTAAGCTCTTTATTTGAAACAAAAAATAAATTACATTAAATATTAAATAATTCTATATTTTTCCATTTAATTAAAATTTCAACTCCACCTCTAGTTTTTGAATTGTCACAATTGATTAAAGCAAAATTTTTTTCTAATAGAGTTTTTCCAATAAAAATACCTAAACCTAAACCAGTTTTTGATTTTTGATAAAGATCGGAAGTTTTCAAATAAGGTTCTCCAATTTTTGATAAAACATCACTTGGATACCCAGGACCATCATCTTCTATGGTTATTTCAGTGAATTCACTATCACTTTTTAAGGTAATATAGATATTATTTTTTGAAAATTTATTAGAATTACCTATAAAATTTCTCAAACCATAAATAATTTCTATAGATTTGGTTATTTTTTTTGAATTAGAATCTTTGTCATAATTAAAAATAAAATTTTTTTTACTTGTTTCCTTAAACGATAAGATTATTTCACTTAAATAATCTCTAATAGATATATCTTTATCAATAAAATTGTCTTCCTCTATGGGATTTAAAGATAAACGTTTTAAAATTTCGTTACATCTGTCTGTTTGGCTAGATAATAATTGTATATCTTTTTTAACATCCTTATTATCTTTAAATTGTTTGATCAAATCTTTGGTAATTAATTTAATTGTTGAAAGTGGAGTTCCTAAAGAATGAGCAGCAGCAGCTGCTTGACCGCCTAAAGATAAAAGTTCGTGTTCTTTGGCCATTACCTCTTCCATTTTCGCTAAAGCTTCTTTTCTCAAACGAGATTGTTCTCCAAATGTCATTGCAAAATAGTTCAAGAAAAATAAAGCAATTATTAAAGCAATTGGAATGGAATAATAATAATATGGGCTTACGTGAAAATGATCACTTAAAGGAAAGGGTAAATCTCTTGAATAAAAAGTAAGAAATATTAACAACATAGTAGTTAAGCCAACAAGTAAAATATTAGTTCTAAAACTTAAATTAGAGGAAGAAAATACACTTGGAATTAAAATAAAGATAATAAAAGGATTAACAATACCTCCTGTCAAAAAAACCAAAATACCCAATTGCAAAATATCAATAACTAGAAATATAAATGCTGATCTATCTGATAATTGAGTTTTGTTATAAATAAAAATTAAATATAGATTGCTTAATATTCCTAAAAATATAACTATATTTGAAGTAATAAAATCAAATCTAAAGTTTAAAATAAAATATACAAAATTTACAGAAATTAACTGTCCTAAAATTCCAATCCATCTTAATGCTATGTAAGTCGATTTTTTAAAAGAATGATATTTTGAAGTTTCAAAAAACCTCATTATTAAATATCAAGATTCTGGACATTAATCGCATTTGAGATGATAAAATCTTTTCTTAATGCAACATCATTGCCCATCAAAGTGTGAATAAGACTTTGGTCTTTTTTAAAGTCTTTTGAATATTGTACTTTTAATAAATTTCTAGTTTCTGGATTTAAAGTAGTGCTCCATAACTCTTCAGGATTCATCTCTCCAAGTCCTTTGAATCTTTGGATATTTATTTTAGATTTCTCTAAATCAAAAACCTTAAAAAATTCTTTTGATCCTTTTTTAATTTTTTTTAATTCTTTATTATTATTTACAATATAATTCTCCAGTTCCTTTTCGTCTTTTATATATACGCCCTTATATCCTTTATTAATTTTAAATAATGGTGGTTGAGCTAAATACACATGTCCATTTTCTATCAATTTATTAAATGGTTTATTATTAAAAAAAGTTAATAATAACGCTCTAATATGAGAACCATCAACATCTGCATCAGTCATAATAATAATTTTGCCATACCTTAAATCTTTTAAATCTATTTCTTGAGCTTTTGGATCTAATCCCAATGCATTAATTAAAGTTACTATTTCATTAGATGAAATCATTTTTGACAAAGCTTTAGTCCTTTGATCAAAACCATTTTTGTTACCATTTTTGTTTTTTTGAAGATCTTCTACATAGGTATTTAAAATTTTACCTCTTAATGGTAGTACAGCTTGATTTGTTCTGTTTCTTCCTTGCTTAGCAGATCCTCCTGCAGAATCTCCCTCAACAATAAATAATTCAGTTCCCTCTTGTTTGCCTATTTGGCAATCTGCTAATTTACCTGGCAATCCACTTAATTCTAAAGCTCCTTTTCTTCTTACATTTTCTCTAGCTTTTCTAGCAACATCTCTTGCTGTTGCAGCTTGAATTATTTTAGCCAAAATAATTTTTGAAATTGAAGGATTTTGATCAAACCAAATTGATAATTTTTCGTTAATAATTGTCTCGACTATTGTTCTCACCTCTGATGAAACTAATTTGTCTTTTGTCTGAGATGAAAACTTAGGATCAGGAATTTTTGCAGACAATACACAAGTTAGCCCTTCTTTAATATCATCACCTGATATTGCTAATTTATTCTTTCTTAAAAGATTATTGTCGCTGACGTACTTATTAATAATTCTAGTTAATGCACTTCTAAAACCCAATACATGTGTTCCGCCATCTTTTTGGTAAATATTATTTGTATAAGGTAAAACATCTTCTGAATAGTCTGCGTTCCACTTTAAAGAACACTCGACTTCAATATTATCTTTTTTTCCTTCTATATAAATTGGTTTTTTAAAAAGGTCATTCCCGTTTTTATTTAATAATTTTTCTCTTTTTTCATCTAAAAATTCTACAAACTCTATAATCCCACCATCAAATTTAAAATGTTGAATTTTTTCTTTTTTCTGAGAAGCATCTATAAAAGTTATCTTGACTCCTTTGTTTAAAAAAGCAAGCTCTCTCATTCGCCTAATTAAAATAGTTCCACTAAATTTAACTGATGAAAAAATTTTTTTTGAAGGAAGAAATGTAATTTGTGTGCCTGTTTCTTTTGAATTTCCTATTTCTTTTAATGGTTTCTTTGCTTCACCATTATCAAATTCTACAAAATATTTTTTTCCATCTCTGTTAATTTCTAATTCTAATTTTTCTGAAAGAGCATTAACTACAGAAACACCAACTCCATGTAAACCACCTGAAACTTTGTAAGAGTCATGATCAAATTTTCCACCAGCATGTAATTGAGTCATGATAACTTCAGCAGCTGATTTTTTTTCCCCTTTATGGGTATCAACAGGAATACCTCTGCCATCGTCTTTAACTGTTATAGTTCCATTTGAGTTTATTTTTACAAAAATATTTTTACAATATCCTGCTAAAGCTTCATCTATTGAGTTGTCAACTACTTCGTAGACCATATGATGTAAGCCAGTCCCATCATCTGTATCACCAATATACATTCCTGGTCTTTTTCGAACAGCCTCAAGGCCCTTTAAAACTTTTATAGAGTCTGCTTGATATGTTTTATTATTTGCCATTTTTATTTATTTAGGAAAAAATAATTATAACATTTTTTAATAAAATTGCTTATTTTTAAATTTAAAATTAGTTAAAAAGTGACTGATATAGCTAATAAATTCGCATTACCAGGGTATATTTTTTTTTAATAAGTTAATGAAAGCTCCATTGTAATCTTTATTATCACAAATAATATCAACTACATATTCAGCACATTTTTCTGGACTTAAATAACCTTTGTTATTCATGTTTGTTTTTACATTTCCTGGGTCAATTGTAATTACTGAAATCCCAAATTTCTGTTTTAAATCAATTGATAGGTTTTTAGAAATTGAATTTAAAGCTGATTTACTAGTTCTATAAATGTATGCGTTTCCTTTTTTATTCATTTCTATACTTCCACCTTCACTGCTCATATTAATGATTTTTTTTATGTGTTTAATTTTATTATTATTATTTATTAACTGTAATATTTTTAAAACTGAAAGAGAATTTAATTTTAGGACATTCACAAAATTATCAAAATCTAAGTCATTTATTGATTGATTATTAGACCCAAATTGTCCAGCACAATTAATAATCAATTCAATATTATTTTCTAATATTTTTTTTTCAATTTCTTGATAATTATTTAAATGAACTAAATCACATTTTAAATAAATTAAATTTGAATTTTTTATCTCTTTTAAGTTTGATTCATTATTATTATAAACTGCAATTATCTTATTATCTTTAATTAACTTTTTACAAATTCCTAATCCAATTCCAGAACTAGCTCCAGTTATCAAAATTACTTGATTTTTTATTTGTGAATTTTTTTTTTTTGAAAATTTTAGATTATAAAATTTTTTTTTGATAAGTGTCCTAAGTCCCATTTTAATTCAAATACTTTGATTTAAATCCATTAAAAGCAGATACTCTTGAATAAATTTTAACTACTTCTGCATATTGAAATGTTAAAAATTTTAGTATTAATTTAATATAATAATTTGGCAATTTCTTTTTAAAATTATCAATAATTTTAAAAGATTTTTCTGTTTTTTTTTTGTAAAAATAATAAAGCATATCGTGAGTAAAATTATATTCTCTAATATAAATTTTCAAATATTTATTTTTGACTTTGATAGTACCATGCTGATGAATACATATTGAATCTTTTGTTTGTATAACAGATTTGTTTATAGATTTAATTGTCCTGCATAAATCATCATCAGAAAAGTACAAAAAAAAATTTTCATCAAAAAATAAATTATTTTTTTTAAAATCTTCTGTTTTAAATAACATACATGCTCCTAGGGCACTTTCTACACATGTATCTCCATCTAAATTAAGCACTTTATCTTTCAAACCATTTTCAGGTAGTGGGCCGCCTGAATAGGTTAATTCTTTTTTATCATTATAAGAAGTTGGCGAAATAATCATAGAAGTTTGGTATAAAGAACATTTTTGAGTCAAAATATAAATATCCTTAGGTGTAATTAAACAATCAGGTCCTAAAACTAAAGTAAATAAAGTTGAGCTTATTTTTATACCTTGATTATAACCTGCTGAAAAACCATTATTTTTTTTATTCAAAATGTATTTATAAATGTCAAAATGTTTTAAAATTTTAGTTTTAAGTTCATAATTATTATCATTATCTATTATAATGATTTTAAATTCTTTAATTTGATCAAGTGTTTTATAAATTAATTCAAATGGCTCTTTATACAAAACTATAACTATCGTAAGAGTTTCATTATCATTTAGATTTTTCATTTTATCTATTATACATAAAAGATTAATTAACAAATATGCAAAACATACTTAATATAGCCTCTACAGGATTTATAGAGTCAAATTTTTTAAATAGTTTACTTAATAAGCTCAACTTTTGTATTACTTCTAGAAAAGTTGTAGGACAAACTTAATATTGTAATTTAATTAAAATACTATAACAAAATTTTATGCAAAAAATATATTATGGAAAAGCAGTTTATGATCAAAAAGAGATCAAAGCTGTTATGAAAGTATTAAAATATAATAGTCTAAATCTCATAGATGGACCTCATGTAAAAATTCTGGAAAAAAAAATAGCAAAGATATTTGGAAAAAAATATGCTCTTATGGTTAACTCTGGTTCCTCAGCAAATCTACTTTCACTTAGTGCTTTTAATTTTAAAAAAGGTAGTGAAATAATTACTCCAAATCTTACATTTTCTACAACAGTAGCTCCCATCTATCAGCTGGGATTAATTCCACACTTTATAGGAGTTTTAGAAAATAAATTCATTGCTGACCCAAATCAAATTGAAAAATGTATAAATAAAAAAACGGTAGCAATTATGATACCTAACCTGTTAGGCAACATTCCTGATAGAAAAAAGATTTATTTAATAGCAAAAAAATATAAATTAAAAGTTATAGAGGACTCAGCAGATACAATCGGTTACTTGGTAAATGGTAAGGTCAATGGAGGCTATTCAGATGTAACAACTAATAGTTTTTATGCTTCACATATAATTAATGGTGCAGGTTTTGGAGGAATTGCATGTTTTAATGATTATAAGCTATACCAGGAAGCTAAACTAATTCGTGGATGGGGAAGATCATCAGCAATATTTAATGAATCTGAAAAAGTACAAGATAGATTCAATATAAAGATTTCTGGTATAGATTATGATAAAAAATATATTTTTTCCAAATTAGGTTATAATTTTCTTCCATCTGAAATTTCAGCAGCTTTTGCAATAGAGCAAATTAAAAAATTAAAAAAGAATATTAAAATAAGAAACTTAAATTTTAATTATTTAAAAAATTTTTTTAAAAGTTATGGAAAATATTTTAAATTACCTGAAGTTTATAAAAATACTGTCACCCCATGGTTAGCTTTTCCACTAGTTATTAAAAATAATAAAAAATTTTCTAGAAAGGAAATGCAGATTTTTTTCGAAAAAAATAATATTCAAACTAGGACTATATTTACGGGGAATATACTAAAACAACCATTAATGAAAAAATTAAATTATAAAATGCATAAACTTTCTAATCCTGTCGCCAATGATGTTATGAGAAATGGTATTTTATTAGGATGTCATCAGGGTTTAAAAGCTAAAGACCTTAAATATATATCTAATACTTTTAAGAAATTCGTTAAATTGAAAAAATTGTCCTAAAGCTAATTATTATTTTCTAAAATGTAAAAAAAATGGCGGAGAGAGTGGGATTCGAACCCACGGTACCTGTGAGGGTACACACACTTTCCAAGCGTGCGCCTTAAACCACTCGGCCATCTCTCCTAGGTCATAATATGAAAGATTTATATTTTTCATAATTTTCTATTAAATATTTTGGAAAGGTATTGTCTAAAATTATTTTTTTATATTTATGACCTCTTTCAAAAAGATCAATTTTATTTTCAATTTTTGATTTTATAATATTTATATCTGAAAATTTTTTTTCACTAAACTCTGAATGAGCAAATGTTCTTAATTTAAGTGAAATTAGCTCTGCTGACATAATATTATTAAAATGCCAGCCACCATTTATAAATAATTCTATATTTTTTTCTTTATCAATCCTATAAAATTTATAATTTAGATTTTTTGATTTAACTTTTTGCCTCATAAAATCTATAGACTTTAAATTTTTCTTTTTACTTACCCGTGTTCCTTCCCATGGAGTTTCATAAGGATTAAAAAGATTAAACTTATAATTAAAACATTTTTGAAAAAAAATTCCATATTTACTTTTTAAATTAAAATTTTTTAAAATGTTTGGATTAGGTATTTCATCAGGGTCAGAAAAAAAAATTAAATCTTCAGGTCCTGCAAATGATAAACTTTTTAATAAAAATTCTCTTTGTATTGCTTGATTTTCCCATAAATTTGAATTTTTTGGAAATGGTTTTTCTAAAACAAAATACCGTATTTTTTCAGAATTATAAATTTTTGTATCAAAATTTAATTTTTTTATATTATTACGATGATCATACTTTGACTCACATATCACAAAATAATCTACATACTCTTTTAGAATATTATATCTTAGTTCGAATATAAAATTGTTATCAAAAAAAGTTATACAATCTATAATTTTATTTTTTCTCATTAAGCCACTCATCTAAAATTTGTGAACTGATTAAAATTTCATTTTTATTTGTACCTGGATAGGAAGCTTCAATATTATTATTTAAAATATCATCACTTATATTTTCGATCTCTAAAGAATAAAGATTTTTTTTATTTTCTAATTTAAATGATTTTTTTTTATTGTTCTCAAGATGAATTTCACCTGTATCTGAAGTCCAAGTATTAGATATTATAATTTTACCATTTTCACCATTTATGATTGTATGATTTCCAACATCATTTAAAAATGATGCGGTTATATTTGATTTAAACTTATTATCAAAAATTAATTCTATTGAACTTTCTACATCAATATCTTCAATCATTTTTTTTTTGCTATCATTTTTTAATCGAAAATTTTCAATGTTTACCCCCTCTATCAATGAAGCTATGAGTAAACTCATTGAAACAGCATATGAGCCATGATCTAATATAACACCTCCCCCTAATGATTTATTAAAAATTCTCTTGTTACTATCAAATCTATTTGATTTCAAAATTCCAAAAAATTTTTTTTTAAATAATATATTTTTTCCAAATACGCTCTCCATAGATATGATATTTCCAATTTCATTATTTTTAATTAATTCGATAATTTTCTTTATTTGAGGATGATATCTAAACATAAAACCTTCACCTAAAAAATAATTATTTAAATTAGGGTGACTTAATGTTTTTTTGGCATCTTTGAAATTTATAAAAGCTGGTTTTTCTACCAATACATGTTTCTTTAATTCAATGGATCTAAATATCCATTCATTATGAAAACTATTTGGCAAAGATATATAGATAATATCAACTTCATTATTTTTTAACAATTTTTCATATTCATCGTAACAATAATTACTATCAATATTAAATTCATCTTTAAATTTAGATAATTTATTTTGTGTTTTGCTAGCTATGGCTATCAACTTTGCTTTTTTTATATTATAAAAAGATTTTGCAAATTCATGTGCTACATTTCCAAGTCCAATAATTCCCCATTTAATGATACCATTCATAATTATAATGATACCTTACAATAAATGATTAAGAAAAAAATAAAATTATATTATAAGAATATAGTTTCAAAAACTTTTGAAAATATTCACGGAAAAGTATTTTTAAAAAAAAATACTTCAGCTTTTCTAGATATATCTCAAGTGAAAGACCCTTTTTTTAAATCATATGAAAATAAAAAATATAATATTTATAAAGTAAAAAAAGCTAGAATATTTACAGATAATAATGAAAATGTTGCAGTTATAAAAAATAATATATTAATCCCTAAATTATCTTTTCAACAAATAAAAGGAAGATTACATAATGCAAAATATAATTCTGTTATTAAAAAGGGTACACCTTCTTTGATAAAAAAATTTTCAGGCACAGTTTTAAATTTAGCACAAGGTGGAAGTGGAAATAACTATTTTCATTTTTTTTTCGATATAATCCCAAAAATATATCTTATTCAAAAAAAGATAAAAAAAAAAATTAATTTTTACTATGTATCTGCTCCTAAAAAATGGCAAATCAAAATATTTAAAATTCTAGGTATTACAGAAAATAAATTAATTAATAGTTCTAAAAATAAACATATATTTGCAGATGAAGTAGTATCCTTAGACCATCCTTGGTATCAAAAAGGTACTTTTCAAAATCAAGTAAAAAAAATACCTAAATGGATAATTTTCATTAATAGAAAAATATTTTTAAAAAAAGCAAAAAAAGTCAAACTTACAAAAAAAATATTTTTAGATAGATCAAGTTCAGAATTTAATCATTGTCAAATTTATAATCAAAAACAAATTAATAAATGGATAAAGAAAAATAACTTAAATACTTGTAAACCAGAAAAATTGTCTTTAGAAAAACAGATATATCTTTTTAATAAAGCTTCTATTATTGTAGGTGCTCACGGTGCCGCTTTTACAAACATAATTTTTTGTAGACCTGGAACAAAAATTATTGAAATAATTCCAGCAGATCATCCTAATAGGAAATGTGAGAGAATTAGTAAAATTCTCGGATTAAAGTATTTTCGAATTATTACTAAACCAGATAATACTAATAAAAATTTTCCATTTAGAATTCATTTAGAAAAAAAACATTTAAAAATGATTAATAAAGCTATTTATCTTTAGATATTTTTAAAACGCCTATGAAAGCCTCTTGAGGAATTTCTACTCTACCAAATTGCTTAGATCTAGCTTTACCTTTTTTTTGTTTTTCTAATAATTTTCTTTTTCTATCAGTAGCTCCTCCTCCATGAATTTTTGTTAAAACATCTTTTTTAAAACCCTTAATAGTCTCCCGTGCTATAATTTTACCTCCTATAGCTGCTTGAACTGGTATCATAAAATTATGTCTTGGAATTAAATCTTTTAATTTTTCACAAACCTCCCTTCCAGTTCTTTGAGCAAAATCTTTATGAATCATCATAGCAAGAGCATCAACAGGCTCTCCATTTACAAGAATTCCTAATTTCACTAAATCTCCCTCTCGATGCCCTAGGATTTCGTAATCAAAACTTGCATAACCACTAGTCATGGACTTTATTCGATCATTAAAATCAAAAACAACTTGATTTAATGGAAGTTCATAACTTAAGACAGCTCTACTTCCAGAATAATTTAAATTTGTTTGTTGGCCTCTTTTATCCTGACATAATTTTATTATTGGACCTAAATATTGATCAGGAGTAATAATTGTCGCTTTAATCCAGGGCTCTTCTATGGAATTAATTAATGTTGGATCAGGTAGACTTGATGGATTCTGTAAATCAATAGATTTTCCATTATTTAAATTTACCTTATAAACAACACCTGGCGTTGTTGTTAATAAATTTACATCAAATTCTCTTTCTAATCTTTCTGTTATAATTTCAAGATGAAGTAATCCTAAAAAACCACACCTAAATCCCAATCCTAAAGCAGATGATGACTCAGGTTCAAATGAAAAACTTGCATCATTAAGTTGTAATTTTGCCAGTCCATCTTTCAGTTTTTGATATTCAGAGCTATCAACTGGAAACAGCCCACAAAAAACTACTGGTTTACTCGGTTTAAATCCAGGTAGTGCGTCTATTTTGGGTTTTGTTGCATCACAAATAGTGTCACCAACCTTTGTCTCTGACAGAACTTTAATACCAGTAGTGATAAATCCAATTTCTCCAGAATTTAATTCTGTTATATCTTTAGCTTTAGGAGTAAAAACACCAACTTTTTCAACAATGTAATCTTGATTTGTTGAAATCATTTTAATCTTCATATTTTTTGAAAGTTTTCCATTAATAACTCTTACTAAAATAACTACTCCCAAATAAGTATCATACCAACTATCAACTAATAAACATTTTAGATCCTCGGTAGGATTTCCTTTTGGGGAAGGCAATCGTTTAATGATTTGTTCTAATATCTCTTCTATACCTTCTCCGGTTTTTCCTGAACATGGAACTGCATGTTCTGTATCTATACCGATAACTTCTTCTATTTGTTTATTTGTTCTATCCAAATCAGATGCTGGTAAATCTATTTTATTTAATACAGGTATTATTTCATGATTTATATCTAAAGCCTGATAAACATTTGCTAATGTTTGAGCCTCTACTCCTTGAGTACTATCAACTATCAATATAGAGCCCTCACAAGCATATAGAGATCTGCTAACTTCATAGCTAAAATCTACGTGCCCAGGAGTATCTATAATATTTAAAATGTATTCTTTTCCATTTTTTGCTTTGTATTTTAATTTTACAGTTTGAGCTTTAATTGTTATTCCTCTTTCTCTTTCAATATCCATAGAATCTAAAACTTGTGCTTTCATTTCGCGTTCAGTCAAACCACCGCACTTATGGATAATTCTATCAGCTATTGTTGATTTACCATGATCTATGTGAGCAATAATTGCAAAATTTCTTATGTTATCAATAGTGCTCATTTTAATTTAAGATCTAATTTTAGCACCAGTCTTGTTTTCTACTGTATCAATAATTAATTTATTTATTTTTTCTAGATCTCTTTCATTTAAAGTTTTGCTCATTGATTGAATAGTTACATTTAAAGCAATAGACTTCATATCATTAGGAATATTTTCACCCTCATAGATGTCAAAAATATTTACTCCACCTATAAGTTCTTTATCAATATTTGAAATAATTTCGATTAATTCTTGAGATTTAAAATTTCTATCAATAATAAAAGCAAAATCTCTTTCTGATTTTTGAAAATCTGATACCCGGTATGTTTTTTTTTGATCTTTAAGAGATCTTTTAGTTTTTTTTAAATTATCTACAAAAATTTCAAATCCTATTAAAGCTTCTGTTTTAATATCAATTTTTTTTAGAACATTAGGATGAATCTCACCAAAATATGCTGCAACTTTATCTTTTTCTTTACTTAGAAAAATTCTACCAGATTTACCAGGATGATAATAATTTGGAGCTTGATCATCTATGAAAATTTTTGATTTGCTGTATCCCGCTTCAATTAAAGTTTGAATAACATCTTTTTTAATATCAAAAACATCAACATTTCTATCTTTTTCTACCCATGATAACCTTGATACTTTTCCTGATCGCAAGCCTCCTACGACTGTTTCTTGGTCTCCTGGATTTGATCCATGAAATACTGGACCAATTTCAAATAAAGAGAGATCTTTAATTCCCCTATCTAAATTTTTATTTAAATACATGATCAAATTTGAAAAAATTGAATTCCTTAAAACATTAAGATCTGAGCTTATTGGATTAATAATCTCAATATCTTTCATATTAGATTTAAATAAATCGTTAACTTTAGAATCTGTAAAGGACCAGGTGATAGCCTCTTGATAACCTTTAGAAGCAATTGATCTTTGTAAAAAATGAAATAATCTTTGAGTTTTATTTAATGTTGGTTTAGATCTTATCTTAATAGGGTCAATTTTTTCTATTTTGTTATAACCATAAATTCTTACCAGTTCTTCTACAACATCAATCGGTTGCTCTATGTCTGGCCTCCATGTTGGAACTTTTAAATTAAGAAAATTTTTATTAACTTTAATTTTAAATCCTAAATTATTTAGGATATCTAAAATTTTTTTATTAGAGATTTTAAAGCCTGCAATTTTTTCAAATAATTTTGTTTCAAAATTAATATTTTTTTCTTTATATCTTTTGGTTTTTTGAATATCTATTTTGCTAATTTCACCACCACAAATATCTTTAATCAAATTTGCAGATTTAATTAAACCATCTTCGATAGATATCGGATCGATTCCTCTTTCAAATCTAAATTTTGCATCTGTATCAATGCTTAACAGTTTTGATGTTTTTCTTATTGATCTAGGCTCAAAATAAGCAGATTCAATTAATATATTTTTTGTGTTTAATTCAGTTCCAGATCTTGTACCGCCAATTATTCCTCCTAGCCCAAGAACTCCCATATTATCTGAAATCACGCACATTCCTTCTTCAAGTACGTACTCCTTATTATCAAGAGCCTTAAATCTTTCACCTTTTTTTGAATTTCTTACAACAATTCCTTTTTTAATTTTATCTGCATCATAAGCATGTAGAGGTCTATTTAAATCCAACATTACATAATTTGTGATGTCTACAATTGCAGAAATAGGTTTTTGCCCAATAGAGATTAGCTTGTCTTTAAGCCATTTTGGACTTTCAGTATTTTGTACATTAGTTACCAAACAACTGCCAAAAATTGTACAACCCTGATTTTTTTCTTTTAAAATTTTAATGCTAACTCTTTGTTTTCCTTTAGATCTAATTTTATTTATCTTATTTTTTAGTTTTCCAAAACCTGCAGCTGATAAGTCCCTAGCTATTCCTCTTACACCCAAACAATCTGATCTATTAGGTGTAATTGATAAATCAATCAAATTGGAAGTATTTTTAGTAAAGTATTTTTTTCCAATTTTATTTTTATATTGATTTTGTTTAAGCTCACAAATGCCATCACTTTCGTCTGATAAATTAAGTTCAGATTCAGAGCAAAGCATTCCTTGAGAGGTTATTCCTCTAATTTGTGTAATCACAATTTTCATTTTATTTTTTGGAATAATTGCTCCAGGAGGTGCATAAATAGTTAAAAGTCCTTCATTCGCATTTGAAGCACCACAAACAACCTTGATCATTTTTTTTTCTCCAATATCGACATTACAAACTTTTAGTCTATCTGCGTTTGGGTGTTTTTCTGATTTATGAATTTTGGCTACTACAAACTTATCTAGATCAGAGGTGTTCTCTATACTTTCAACTTCTAAACCTATATCTGTTAGTTTCTCTATAAGTTGATTCTCTGAATTTTTTGTTTGAAGATGATCTTTTAACCAATCGAATGTAATTTTCATCTACTCAACCCTCTATAATTAGTTGGAACATCAAGAGGATCGAAACCAAAATGATTTAACCACCTATAATCACATTCAAAAAAAGATCTTAAATCATTAATGCCATACTTTAACATTGCCAATCTATCTATCCCTATACCAAAAGCATACCCCTGATACTTTTCTGGATTTACCTTAACGTTCTTAAGAACATTTGGATGTACCATTCCACATCCCAAAATTTCTAACCATTTATCTCCTTCACCAATAACAATTTTTCCATCTTTAATTTCATAACCAATATCAACTTCAGCTGAAGGTTCTGTAAAAGGAAAATGGCTAGGTCTAAATCTCATCTTAATTTTATCAACCTCAAAAAACTCTTTAATAAAATAATTTAAACATCCTTTAAGATGACTCATATTTATATCTTTATCTATATGGAGTCCTTCAACCTGATGAAACATTGGAGAATGTGTTTGATCACTATCTGATCTATAAGTTCTTCCAGGAGCTATAATCTTAAAAGGTGGTTTATCTTTCTTCATCGTTCTAATTTGAACAGGTGAGGTATGAGTTCGTAATAATTTTTCTTTATTTTTATCTAAATAAAATGTGTCATGCATATCTCTTGCTGGATGGTTGTCAGGAGTATTTAGTGCTGTGAAATTATTATACTCATTTTCAACATCTGGACCCTCCTCTACATTAAAACCTATTTCCGAAAATATAGAGGAAATCTCATCAATAGTTTGAGACACCGGATGTATTTTTCCTTGAACAAAAGATCTCTCGGGTAAAGTAACATCTATCTTTTCTTTTTTTAATTTTTCATTTATTTCAGAAATTTCAATTTCATTTATTTTTGAATTTATTAATTCCTGTAATTCATCTTTAACGATATTTAAATCTGAAGCGAATTTTTTTCTTTCTTGCTCAGGTATTGTTCCTATTTTTTTAAATTCTGATGAAACTAATCCATTTTTTCCAAATAGTTCTGTTTTTATTAGATTTATTTCTGAAAGATTTAATTTCTCATTTAGCTTTAAGAGAAATTCATCTTTTATTTTTTTAAGATTGACCATCTTTACAGATTATTTCTTCAGCGAAATAAAACAATAGTGAAGATCTAATTTAAAGCAGATTGTGCTTTCTGAACTATAGTTTTAAAAGCTTCTGGGCTATCATAAGCAATTTCTGCTAAAATTTTTCTATCAATTATTATTCCACATTTATTTAGTCCATTAATAAACTTAGAATAAGTCAAACCTTCAGCTCTCACACCAGCATTAATTCTTTGTATCCAAAGAGACTTGAAATCCCTTTTTTTATTTCTTCGATCTCTATAAGCGTATTGCATAGCTTTTTCCATTGCCTGCTTTGCAACTCTGATTGTGTTCTTTCTTCTGCCCCATTGTCCTTTGACAGATTTTAAAACTTTTTTATGTTTGGCTCGGCTAGTAACTCCTCTTTTGACTCTTGCCATTTTATCCTCTTAAACTGTAAGGCATATACGATTTAACAATTTTACCATCTTGTTTCGACATCGCTGTTGTACCTCTTAATTTACGTATTTGTGAATTAGTTCTCTTAATCATACCATGTCTTTTACCAGCTTGAGCAGTCATTACTTTGCCCCTAGCTGAAATCTTAAATCTTTTTTTTGCTGAGCTTTTAGTTTTTAGTTTAGGCATAATTTCTGCGAGGTTATACAAAGAATGTTTTAAATTTACAACCTTAATTAAGGCTTATAAAGGTTGAATTACCATGATCATCTGCTTACCATCAAACTTTGGTTGCAATTCTACCTTACCCACTTCTTTCATGTCTTCTTTAATCTTGGTCATTAATTCATTTCCTAGGTGTGAGTGTTGAAGTTCTCTTCCTTTAAATCTAATAGTAAATTTTACTTTATCTCCTTTAGAAATAAATTTTTTAGCATTTTTTACCTTAAATTCATAATCATGAGTTTCTGTAACTGGTCTCATTTTAATTTCTTTTAGTAAAACTATTTTTTGTTTCTTCTTTGCAAGATTAGCTTTTTTTTGGGCATCATATTTAAACTTACCCATATCCATAATTTTACATACTGGTGGATTCGCGTTTGGCGAAATCTCTATTAAATCTAGACCTTTATTTTTAGCTATTGATATAGCTTCATTGGTGCTGAGAATTCCTAAATTCTCACCTTCATTTGTTATTACCTGGACATCAGGAGAGGAAATTCTATTATTGGACCTTGGCCCTCTATCTTTAGTTCTTTTTTGAAAATAATTTTGTTTAAAATCTGCCACTTAATTTGAAGATGCTTTATTTAAAGCAGAAAAAGTTTTTAAAAATAAATTTAATTCCATATTTTCTTGTTTATTAGAATCCAACCTTCTAATCGTTACAGAATTGCTGTCAACTTCTTTTTTACCACAAATTAATAAAAGAGGTATTTTTGCAAGAGAATGATCTCTTATTTTATAATTTAGATTATGTTTTTTTAAATCAACGTAAGAACTCATTCCTGCTAGTTTAATTTTTTTAGAAACTTTAATTGCATAATCTTCGAAATCTTCAGATATCGGTATTACTACTGTTTGTAATGGTGAAATCCAAAAAGGAAATTTGCCTGAATAATGTTCAATTAAAATTCCTATAAATCTTTCTAAAGAACCAAATAAGGCTCTATGTAACATAACTGGAACTTTTTTTGTTCCATCTTTATCAACGTAAGATGCATCTAATCTTTCAGGTAAATTTAGGTCAACTTGGAGGGTTCCACATTGCCAATCTCTACCAATAGCATCTCTTAAAACAAATTCTATTTTTGGCCCATAAAATGCTCCTTCACCTTTGTTAATGCTATACTCTAGTTTTGATGCTTTAACAGCCTCTAACAAAGAAGTTTCTGCTTTATCCCACACTTTATCTTCACCAACTCTAACTTCAGGACGATCTGCATATTTTAATACTACATTATTAAATCCTAAATCTTTATAAATATCTAAAATTAAATTTGTAACATTCAAACATTCACTTGTAATTTGATCTTCAGAACAAAAAATATGAGCATCGTCTTGTGTAAATGCTCTAACTCTTAATAATCCGTGAAGTGCTCCAGAAGGCTCATATCTATGAACTTTTCCAAACTCAGTAATTCTTAATGGAAGATCTCTATAACTTTTTAAACCTTGATTAAAAACTTGTATATGTCCAGGACAGTTCATAGGTTTGATAGCAAAAATTTTTTCGTCTGGAGTTTCGGAAGTATACATATTTTCACCGTACTTTTCCCAATGACCTGACTTTTCCCACAACTGTCGGTCAAGAACTTCAGGTGTATTTACTTCTTTATAACCCGCTGCGTCTTGTCTGGCGCGTATATAATTAATTAGTTTTTGAAAAAGAGCCCACCCTTTTTCGTGCCAAAAAACAGAGCCTGGACTTTCCTCTCTAAAATGAAAAAGATCCATTTCTTTTCCTAATTTTCTATGATCTCTTTTTTCTGCCTCTTCGATACGTTTTAGATAAATATCAAGATCTTTTTGTGTGGCCCAGCTTGTACCATAAATTCTTTGAAGCATTTCATTATTTGAGTCACCTCTCCAATAAGCACCTGAAACTTTCATTAATTTAAAATATTTTCCAATTTTTCCAGTTGAAGATAAATGAGGCCCTCTACAAAGATCATGCCATTCTCCATGAAAATAAACTGTCACTTCTTCTCCCTTAGGAATACTTTCTATTAACTCCGCTTTGTAATGTTCTCCTTTCTTCTTAAAATGTTTAATTGCTTTATCTCTGTCCCAAACCTCTCTTTTTGTAACTTCATCTCGATCTACAATTTCTTTCATCTTATTTTCAATCGTTTTTAAATCATCTTCAGTGAAAGGTTCTTTCCTTGCAAAATCATAATAAAAACCATTTTCAATCACTGGACCTATTGTAACTTGAGTTCCTGGAAATAATTCTTGAACAGCCATAGCTAAAATATGAGCAGTATCATGCCTTATAGTTTCAAGACCTTCTTCGTTTTTAGAAGTAAAAATTTTTACAGCACAGTCTTTGTCTATTACATAATTTAAATCTTTTAGTTGGCCATCTACCCCTATTATTACAGCTTGTTTGGCAAGTGACTTGCTTATTTTTTCTGCAATTTGTAATCCTGTAACTTTGTCAGGAAAATTTAAATTATTTCCATCTGGTAATGTAATAGTAAGCATTTAGTTTATTAACTTTTTATATTCTGAATATGTAGAAAAACACATTTTTTCAACATTAAATTTATTAACAACATTTTTTCTACCTTCAATACCTAGTGATTTTATAGTTATTTCGTCTAAATTTAATACTTTAAGAATTTTTTCACTTAAAGATTTAGCGTCACCTGACTTAAATAAATAACCCGTTTTTTCATCAATAACTGTTTCATTTGATCCACCTAAATTACTAGCAATTATAATCTTTTGCATAGATTGTGCTTCAACTGATACTCTACCAAAAGCTTCTGGTTCAATAGATGCAGATATAACGATATCTGCCACTTTGTAAGCTAAAGCCATATCTTTACAATTATCAATGAATTTTACTTGTTTAGTCATTCTAAATTGTTCAGTTAAACGAACTAATTTTTTTTTATATAAATCTCTACCTTGATCATTTCCTAGTATAACTGCATAAAAAGCTTGGTAACCTAACTGAATGTTTACAAGATTTATAGCCTCCAAAAACAATTCTTGTCCTTTCCATGATGTTAAACGTCCTGGCATAAGAATTATTTTTTTATTTTCATCAATTTCCCAAGTTTTTAGTAATTTGCGCTCTTCGTTTTCTACTTTTGTGGTATAATCAAAATAATCGACATTAATTCCTCTAAAGATAACTAAAAATTTTTTTCTATTATTTAAAAACTCAGAATAATTTTCTTTTATATGGGAAAATATAAAGTTTGAACCAGCTATAATTAAATCTGATCTAACCATAACTGAATTGTAAAATTTTTTTATTTTACTTTTAAAATTATATGTTCCATGAAAAGTTGTTACAAATCTTCTACCAGTTATTTTTGTGGCAAATAAACACGACCATGCTGGCGCTCTACTTCTAGCATGTACAATTTGTATATCATAAAATAAAATAATTATTGATAATGCAATTGCATTAAAAAAAATTAATAGTGGGTTTTTACTATGGACTGGAAGTTTAATTACTTTCACCTTTTTTTTATCTACATATTTAATTAAATCTCCACCACTTGTTACAATAAAAGATTTACAATTATTTTCTGGTAAATAATGTGCAATATCATAACAGCCTGTTTCAGCACCTCCATAACCTAGTTTTGGAATTACTTGTAAAACTTTCAAATTAGATGACATCTGTTATGATTATATATTAATAGAATTTACTATGAAACTCTTATAATGAAATTCAATTACCATAAATTATCAAATTCAAAAAAAATCAGATATTTAATGAACTATAAAAAAAATAGTCCATACATAGTATTTCTACATGGTTTTATGTCTGATCTAGAGGGAAAAAAACCAAAGGCTTTTTTAAATTTTGCAAAAAAAAACAAACTTGGTTTTTTAGCAGTAGAATACTCAGGTCACGGGAAATCATCTGGAAATTTTGTTAATGGAAATATTTCTAAATGGAGTAAAGAAACTGAATTACTTATCAAAAAAATAGTTAAAAAAAATCTAATAATTTTGATTGGATCAAGCATGGGGTCTTGGATATCCCTTAATCAATTTAAAATTTTTAAAAAACAAATTAAAGGTTTTTTAGGTATTGGCTCTGCTCCTGAATTTTTAGAAAACTTGATGTGGAAAAAATTTTCAAGCAAAATGAAAAAAGATATTAAAAAAAATGGAATTATAAGCTTAAAACATGGAGAATATGAATATCCAATTACCTATCAAATTATCAAAGATGGAAGAAAAAATCAGGTTTTAAAAAAATCTATTCATGAAAAACTAAAAGTTACTATGGTTCATGGAGAAAAAGATAAATCTGTTCCTTCAATTTATTCAAAAAAAATTTTGAAAATTTTTAAAAAGGCACAAAAAAAATTAGTTATTGTAAAAAATGGAGACCATAGTCTTTCCTCAAAAAAATGGCTTAAAAAATTGATGAAAGAATTAAATTTAATTATTAACTAACTTCTTTTACCATTTTGTTTAAAGATACTGGATTCTCAAGTTTATCTAGCATCTCTTTAGGGCACACTTGAATAAAGTTCTTTATCTCATTATCAAAATTATCTAAAATTTTTTTAGATATTTGAGAATTTGTCTCTTGATAATGTTCGTTAATTAAACTTTTTAAATAATTAACCCAATATTCTGTCTCTATATATTGATAAATAACTGAGTCTTGATTTATTTTTTTTTCAAAGTCTTTTGATTGATCATAAATAAAAGCCATTCCACCAGTCATACCTGCTGCGAAATTATCTCCTACATTTCCAAGTATTACTACAATTCCACCAGTCATATATTCACAACCATTGGAGTCACATCCCTCTATAACAGTAATTGCTCCTGAATTTCTAACTGAAAATCTCTCCCCAGCTTGACCAGCTGCAAAAAGTTTTCCTGATGTTGCACCATATAAAACAGTATTTCCAATGATTGTATTTTCATTAGACACTAAATTGCTTTCATCTGGAAGTTTTATAGTTATGATTCCACCTGATAAACCTTTTCCGACATAATCATTAGCATCACCTTTTAAAACTAATTTAAGACCTTTTGTAGAAAATGCTCCAAAAGACTGTCCAGCGGAACCTTTAAAATTTAATGTCAAAAAACTATCATTAAGTTTTTTGTACCCATATTTTTTATAAAGATGATGAGAAATTCTCGTTCCAACTGCTCTATTGGTATTTTTAATTAAATATTCCTTTTCAATTTTTTCAGAATTGTCTAAAGCTTTTTTTATTTCTGGCCAAATTTCTTGATCTAATGTGTCAGGTACAGAGTTTATCTGTGGAACTTCACAATATCTTTTATTATCTCCTGAGTCTGCTTGAACAAATAATGGATTCAAATCAAGATCATCTAAATTTGGTGAAGCTTTACTTACCTGCATCAATAGATCTGTCCTTCCTATAATTTCATTTAAAGATTTAAAACCCAATTTTGCTAAAATTTCTCTTACTTCTCTTGCAATAAAAGTAAACAAATTTACAATTTTATCTGGTGTTCCAGTAAATTTTTCTCTCAGCTTTTTATCTTGAGTACAAACTCCAACTGGACAGGTATTAGAGTGACACTGTCTAACCATAATACAGCCCATTGCCACTAATGCAGTAGTTGCTACTCCATATTCCTCTGCTCCCATCATAGCGGCTATCACAACGTCTCTACCAGTTTTGATCCCACCATCTGTTCTTAATGTAACTTTATGTCTTAGATTGTTTAGAGTTAAGACCTGATTAGCTTCTGTAAGACCCATTTCCCATGGTATACCAACATATTTTACACTTGTCTGAGGAGTGGCTCCTGTTCCTCCATTATGTCCAGAGATTAAAATAATGTCTGCCTTAGCTTTCGCAACTCCAGCTGCAATGGTTCCAACTCCTGAGGATGCTACAAGTTTAACTCCAATTCTAGCATTGGGGTTTGTTTGTTTAAGGTCATAAATTAATTGAGCTAAATCCTCTATAGAATAAATATCATGATGAGGAGGAGGTGAAATTAAAGTTACGCCAGGAGTTGAATGTCTTAGTCTTGCTATTTCTTTTGTAACTTTAAATCCTGGTAACTGTCCACCTTCGCCTGGTTTTGCTCCTTGAGCAATTTTAATCTCAATTTCATTACAATTATTTAAGTAATTTACTGTTACTCCAAATCTTGCTGAAGCAATTTGTTTTACTCTAGAGTTTGCACTATCTCCATTTTCTAAAGTTTGAAATCTACTTTGATCTTCGCCCCCTTCTCCACTGCAAGAAGCTCCTTTAATCCTATTCATTCCTATCGCTAAAGTTTCATGAGCTTCTTTTGATAAAGCTCCATGAGACATACTTCCACTTCCAAATCTTCTTAATATTTTTTCAATTGACTCTACTTTGTCAATATCAATAGATGGACCTAATTTTTTTTTTCTAAAATCTATTAGATCTCTTAAATTTATTGGTGGTAAATCGTAAATTCCCTCAGCATATTTTTTATAAGCTTCATAGGAATTTGATCCTACAGCGCTTTGTAACAAATGAATTAATCTTCCTTGATATTGATGCGTTTCTCCATTTTTTCTATATCTATAGATTCCACCTATTGGTAAAACTGTATCTGTAGATTCAAAGGCCTCTTTGTGAATTGCTCTTATTTTTTTTTCTATACCTAATAAACCTATTCCAGAAATCTTAGAAATTATTCCTGGAAAAAAATCATTTACTATAGTTCTACTTAAACCTACTGTTTCAAAATTACAGCCCCCTCTGTAAGAACTTAAAACTGAAATTCCCATCTTAGACATTATCTTTAATAAGCCAGCATTTACTGAATTAATGTATCTTTCTATACATTCATCAAAGCTAAATTGACCAAATAATTTCTTTTCAAATCTTTGAAATAAACTATCAAAAGCTAGGTAAGGATTAACTGTAGTTGCTCCTACACCTATTAGAGTTGCAAAAGAATGTGTATCAAGCGCTTCACCTGACTGAACATTTATTGAAACATATCCTCTTAGTTTCTTTTTAATTAAAAAAGAGTTTACTGCCCCAACACATAATAACATTGGAATTGGAAGTTTTTCAGATGATAAATTTTTGTCACTTAATATAAGTTGTGTAATACCTTGTCTAACAGCAATTTCAGCTTCCTTTTGTAAATTATCAATTGCTGACTTTAATGTCTCTTCTTTAAAAAAAGTACAATCAATAACTACTGAATTTTTTCCAAAAAAATTAATAAATTTTCCAAACTGAGTATTTGATAATATTGGGCTATTTAATACATAAATATTTTCTTTTGTTAAAGTATCAAAGTTTAGAATGTTCCCAAGATTTCCAAACCTTGTCTTTAAACTCATAACTTTATTTTCTCTTAAGGAGTCGATTGGAGGATTGGTTACTTGGCTAAAATTTTGTCTAAAAAAATGATATAAAGGCCTATATTTATCTGACAAAACTGCTAAAGGAGTATCATCTCCCATTGAACCAGTTGCTTCTTTAGCATCCTCAGCCATAGGATGTAATATTAATTCTAGATCCTCAAGACTAAAGCCAAAAGTATGCTGTCTTCTTCTTAGGTCTTCACCCGAAAAATTATTTTTTTCATTAAAAATTATTAACTTGTCATCAAGATCAATAATCTGAGAATTAAAGTGCTTATATTCTTTGGATAAATAATCTTTTATCTTTTCATTATTAAACACTTTCCCTTTTTCAATTCTTACTCCAATAATTTCACCTGGTCCTAATCTACCTTTTGATATTATTTTTTTTTCATTTAATTCAATCATTCCAGTTTCTGAGCCTGCAAATAAAAGTTTATCTTTAGTAATAGTGTATCTTAAGGGTCTTAATCCATTTCTATCGTTAGCGGCAATAACCCATTCATTATCTGTTGCAGCTATAGCTGCTGGCCCATCCCATGGTTCCATAGTGCTATTTAAAAAATTGAATAACTGCTGATGAGATTTTGGAAGTGTCTTACTTTTTTTCGACCAAGCATCTGGAACTAACATTAATTTTGCAAGAGGTGCTGGTTGACCAGATATATTTAACAATTCAAACACATTGTCTAAAGCAGCTGAGTCCGATGCTCCCTTTTGAATTACTGGTTTAAGATTGTTTACATTTTCAAATAATGGGCTATTCATCTCCTCTTCATGAACTTTCATCCAATTTTTATTTCCTCTATAAGTATTTATTTCTCCATTGTGAGCTATAGCTCTAAATGGTTGTGCTAAATTCCAACTTGGAGCTGTGTTAGTAGAAAATCTTTGATGAAAAATTGCATA
>CACEIY010000007.1 GCA_902559635.1 uncultured Pelagibacteraceae bacterium
ATAAATCAATCAACAGAATATGATGTAAGATGTAATGTTGTTGGTGGAGGTCACACTGGTCAAGCAGGTGCTTTAGTTCATGGTATTTCCAAAGCATTAGTTTTATTTGATAATAAACTTAAATCTACACTGAAAAATGAAAAACTAACAACTAGAGACTCAAGAGCTGTTGAAAGAAAAAAACCAGGTAGAAGAAAAGCTAGAAGAAGCTTCCAATTCTCTAAAAGATAATTTTTTTTTACTTTTAAACTGTTATAATAAAAAATGTCTAAGCTTAATGTATTAGTTGCAGGATCTACAGGATATATCGGTGTCCAATTAATAAATTTATTAATTAAACATCGTTATGTGAAAATTAAATATTTATGTGGAAACACTTCAGTTGGAAAAAAAATTTCATATTATGATAAAAATTTAAAAAACAAAAAACTACCTAAGATTGTTAAGTTTAATCGAAAACATTTGAATAAAGTCGATGTAATTTTTACTGCTTTACCTAATGGTGAAGCACAAGAAATATCTAAAAAACTTTTACCTAAAAATACTTTAATTGATTTAGCTGCTGATTTTAGATTAGAAAAAGCTTCAGAATATCTTAAATGGTATAAACAAAAACATAAAGCTTCAAATAATATTAAAAACTCAATCTATTCATTACCAGAAATTACTGGAAAAAATATTAAAAATTACAAAATAGTAGCCTGTCCTGGTTGCTATCCAACATCAATATTACTTCCTTTAGTTCCATTGATAAAAAATGGATTAATTAAAATTGATAACGTTATTATTGACTCTAAATCTGGTTATTCTGGTGCTGGTAGAAGCGTTCATATTAAATATAAAGATAAAAATTTATATGAGTCTTTGAGTGCTTATGGTGTCGGAATTCATAGACACAACTCAGAAATTGAACAAACTTTAAAAAAATTTACTAAAAAAAAATTTAAATTTACTTTTACACCTCATCTTTCTCCAATGTTTAGAGGAATTTTAAGTACTATATATTTAGATCTAAATAAAAATATTAATGCAAAAAAAATTCACACGGTCTTAAAGAATTTTTATAAAAAACATATATTTGTTAAAATTTTAAAATTTAACTCACTATTAAATACAAATGATGTTATTAATACAAATTATTGTAATATTTCAGTATGTAAATCTAGATATAACAATAAGATAATTTTATTATCAGCAATTGATAATTTGATTAAAGGAGGAGCTGGTCAAGGAATTCAAAATATGAATATTTTATATGATTTTAATATTAAGGAAGGATTAAAATGAAAAAAATACTAGTTATCTTTTTTTTATTAGCCTCATGTTCTATAAACGATAAAAATAAAGAAACTAACTTAGTAAATCTAAATTTTTCAGAAAATTTAACAATAGAGGAATTTAAAGTTAAGCTTGAACATTATGCTAATAGTAGTCAATACCCAAATATAGATAATTAAATGAATAAAAATGTAAATATCGCAATTGTTGGACTGGGACAAGTAGGTATATATTTATACAATGAGCTTAAATCTAAAAAAAGAGAAATTGAGATTAAAACTGGCAAAAATATTAATATAGTAGCCATTTCAGCAAAAAATAGAAATAAGAAAAGACGATTTAAAATTAATAAAAAAATTTTTTACTCTAATCCTTTAAAAATTTTTAAAGAAAAAAAGATAGATATTTTATTTGAATCAATAGGCCAATCTGACGGTATTTCAAAAAAAATAGTAGAATATGCTTTAAAAAAAAAAGTTAATGTTATAACTCCTAATAAAGCTTTAATTGCAAAACATGGAGATAAACTTGCTAAATTAGCTGAAAAAAATAAAGTAAACTTAGAATTTGAAGCATCAGTTGCTGGTGGAATTCCAATTCTTAGAACTATCAAAGAAGGTTTGTCAACAAATAAAATTAACAAAGTTTATGGAATTTTAAATGGAACAACTAATTATATTTTATCAGAAATGGAGAACAGCAATGAAACATTTGAAAAAGTTTTACAAAAAGCACAAAAACTTGGTTATGCAGAACCAGGAAATCCGAAATTAGACTTAAATGGATTTGATGCATTTGCTAAGATAAAAATTTTATCTGCACTTTCATTTAATACTAAAATCTCAAAAAATAACTGTATTATGGAAGGAATTGAAAATATTAAATTACAAGATATTAAAATAGCAAGTCAATTAGGTTTAAGAGTAAAATTATTGGGTATCGCTGAGATTGTTAAAAATCAATTATTTGAAACTGTTCATCCATGTTTAGTAAGCAAAAATTCATATATTGGAAATGTTAATGGTGTTATGAATGCAGTTATTACTGAAGGCAGACCAGTTGGTGAAAGCGTTTTACAAGGGGAGGGCGCAGGCCCAGGACCCACATCATCATCTTTATTATCTGACTTGATGTCAATTTTACTTGGTAATATAAAATATCCTTTTGGAATTTCTTCAAATAAGAGAAAATCTATTAAACCATTTAATAATAATAATTACTCAAATTCTTTGTATCTAAGATTTGAAGTTAAAGATAAACAAGGTGTTCTCTCTTTAATAACTAATCGATTATCTAAATTTAAAATTTCAGTAAAAAGAATAATTCAAACACCAGATAAGAAGAATAAAAAAGCTACAATTGTAATAATTACTCATAAAACAACTGAAATTAATGTAAGAAATTTTTTATCAATATTTAAGAAAAATAAGAATATTCTTAAATTTCCAACATTAATTAGACTTTATAATTAATGTTGATTTACATAAAACTTTTTGAAGTTTTATTTCCCGTATTTTTTGTAGTGGGGATTGGTTATTATTTAGGCAAGAAAAATCCTAAAATCGATACTAAGTTTATTACTAATTTTGCAGCTAATGTAGGAACACCTGCAATGATAATCTATGCTCTAAATCCAGTGAATATTTCATTTGATATTTTTAAAAGTTATTTTTGGTATTATTTAATCGCTATAGGGGGCTTTTTCATTGTAGGCATCATCTTTTTATTTCTGCAAAACACTAAAGATATAATAAGAGAATTACCTCCATTTGTAATGCCTAATACTGGAAATATGGGTTTACCAATATGTTTATTTGCTTATGGATATCAAGGCTTGGGAGTTTCTGCAGCTATTTCAGCCTTGATTATATTGTGTCATTTTACTCTAGGTATATTTCTTGCGGCTAGAAAATTTAGTATAGATGTTATAATCAAAAGCCCTCCTTTTTATGCAATAATTATAGCTATAATACTTTTATATTACGATCTTAGATTGCCTGCATTTATAGAAAATACAACTTTTTTACTAATGTATGCAACAATATTTTTAATTTTGATGTCTTTAGGAATAGCACTTACAAGATTAAAAGTTTTTTCTGTTAATAAGGCAATATTTTCATCAATAGGTAGGGTAATTATAGGACCTATCATTGGATATCTAATAATATTGTATTTTAATTTAGAAGGTTTTGCTGCTGGAGTCTTACTTATTCAATGCTCAATGCCTAGTGCTATACTTAATTATCTTGTTGGATCTATTTATTCTCCAAAAAAAATTGTTGATAATGTTGCAAGCATGATTGTAGTTTCAACTTTAATGTCATTTATAACTATTCCTTTAGTAGTATTCTTTGCTTTAAAATACTTTAATTAATCTATATCCTAATTTAATAAATGAAGGCTATTATTTTTAATTTATTAGCATGGGTAATGCTTCCAATAATGGATGGTTTTGCAAAATACTTAAGTTCAGATCTTCCAGTTTTACAAATAACTTGGGCAAGATATTTTTTTACCGTAGTTTTTACTTTTCCAATAATGCTTTTCTTTTTTAGGAAAAATCTAGTTTGGACAAATAAACCTAAATTACAATTTATTAGAGGGTTAATTTTATTAAGTGCTAATATTTGTTTTTTTTATTCAATTTCAGTTATCTCTTTAGCTAAAGCTTTGACATTAGCATTCATTGCACCTTTGATCGTCACTGCCTTTTCACCAATTTTTTTAGATGAAAAGGTGGGTTTTAGAAGATGGATGGCTGTTATTATAGGATTTATAGGATCTTTAGTTGTTATTAGACCAGGTTTTGTAGAGATAAATTTAGCTAGTTTAGCAGCACTTGGCACAGGAATAATGTATGGTTTTTATTTAATAATTACTCGTAAATTAAGCACTTCAGACAATCCATTATTAACTCTATTATTAACTGGTGTAGTAGGGGCAATAATTATTTCTACGGTAATGCCTTTTGTTTGGGTTAAACCATCATTAAGTCAATGGTCTATGATGGCTGCTATAGGTATATTCGCCTGTATAGGTCATTTATTTCTTATATTGTCTCTTAAATATGCTGATGCATCTAAATTAGCACCCTTTAGCTATTTTGAGATTATTACAAATATTATAATTGGTTATTATTTCTTCAGCGATTTCCCTGATTACTGGACTTTCTTAGGTTTATTTATTATTGTTTTTAGTGGAATTTACATTTCAAGAAGAAAAACATATGTTCAAAAATTTAAATAATAGGTTATATTTGTTTACTATTATATAATGTATTACTTTAATTAATTCTTTTAAATAATTGTAATTATTGTATTTATTTAATATATAAAAAAAATAAAAAAACTTAATTAAACTGTTATTTTAATTAAATAATGAAAAAAATGCTTTTAAATATATCTAAAGAAGTTTGAATTTTGAATAAATTATCCAAAACATTAAAAAATGTTTTAAAATAAGGGTTTTTTTCATGATAAATTCACTTATAAAATTAAAAAAAAGGGTACTCTATAAGTGTTGGTATAGTTAAATAGTAGAGGGATGCATTAATAGAATATAGCATTTAAACGCCCATAGAGGGGTTAAATTTAAGTAAAGGCTTATATATAGTACAACCGAAGGATGAATAATAGTATTCATTGAAAAAATAATCAAAAAGATTAAAAAACGTTGATTTTGCTAGTTTTTTGACGTTAAATTAAACTTAAAATAGCTCTAAATCCGTACTTTTTCAGATCTGAGTAATCTAAGCTTTTGTCTAATTCCACCTTTACCAGAGTAACCTCCAAGGCATCCATCAGACCTAATTACTCTATGACAGGGTATTTTAGGGGCATATGGATTTTTAGCACATGCATTTGCTACAGCACGCGCAGATTTAGGGCTTTTTATAGCAATAGCTACTTGTTTATAGGTCTTTACGTTACCTTTTGGTATAGTTTTTAGGTAAGTCCAAACTTTTAATTGAAATTTAGTGGGGGAGTATTTTTTCATAAAAAAAAACCCTGATTCTTTACACTTTTTAGGGTGCAAAGATCAGAATTTTATGGTTCGTCGTTTTATGCGCTACCGCCGAACCTACCACCCCGTATGTTTAGCGCTGCTTTACAGGGTTTTCTGCCCTCCAGACTTGAACCTCTCGGCTTTTCTCTGGCTGGCCAGTTAAGAGTTGCCTCTTAAGTTAAATATACAATATCAAATAATGATTTAAATTATTATCACTAAATAGTTGTTTTTTTAAATTACGAAATTTTATGTGAATTATGGTGATAACTTTTCATTTTGTAAGTAATATTATGTAGCTTGCAAAAAATACAATAGCCATAATAGACAAAAATATTGTATTAAAGCTCTTACCAGTATTTCTATATTGAATTAAAGTTAATATAACGAAGCCTATCGAACTAATTAAAAACCATACTGCAGGAATTTCTCCATCAATTGAACTCATAATTTTTATAATTTAAACTATTGACATTAAAAATCATCTAATATATAACTTCCGATAATTAATGGTTATCGGAATATATTATGAATGAATTAATAACAGATGTAAAAAGCTTAGAAATTGAAACTTTAAAAAATCTAAAAAATTCTAAAGCTGAAAATACCCTTAGAGCTTATCAGTCTGATTTTAGGGATTTTTCTATTTTCTGTTCTAAAAATGGCCTATCTTCTCTGCCATCACAACCAAAAATTATAGCTCTTTACATAACTAATTTATCAAAATCTTCAAAATATAGCACTTTAAAAAGAAGAATAGCTTCAATAAGTGTTATTCATAAGTTAAAAGGGCATTATCTAGACACAAAACATCCAATTATTATGGAAAATTTGCATGGAATTAAAAGAACTCTAGGATCAAGACAAAAAACTAAAAAACCTATATTAATCAATGATTTAAAATTAATAATTAAAGCAATAGATAAGGAAAGAAAGGAAAAAATAAGAGACAAAGCATTGATACTGATTGGATTTGCAGGAGGATTTCGAAGATCTGAATTAGTCAATATCTGTAATGAAGATATAGAATTCGTAAATGAGGGAATAAAAATATTAATTAAAAGATCTAAAACTGACCAATCTGGAGAAGGTATTATTAAAGCAATACCCTACTTCGAAAATCATGAATTTTGTCCAGTATTAGCAATGAAAGATTACATAAAATTTAAAAATGACAACTCAACAGAACGAAAAATTTTTGATATTTCTGATAAATCAGTTGCATTAATTATTAAAAGGTACGCTCAAATAGCAGGATTAGATGCATCAAGATATGCAGGACATAGTTTAAGATCTGGTTTTGCTACAACAGCTGCAGAATTTGGAGCAGAAGAAAGAAACATTATGGCTATGACAGGTCATAAAACTACACAAATGGTAAGAAGATATATTCAAGAAGCTAATTTATTTAAAAATAATGCGTTAAATAAAATCAAGATTTAAAAAATTTATAAAAAAAGAAATTTAATTTACACATTAGTAAGCCAATAATATATCCTAAACTTAATTTAGGATCTTCTAATTCTCCATTAAAAAACTCATTAGATCTAAGATAATATTTTTTGAAAAATTTTATACTTATAGTCCATTTAAGTAAAAATGTTTTATGACCATCGTTCCAAACTTTTTTTCTTAGAGAGATCGAAGAAAAATGATATACTCTTGATTTTCCAAGACCTTTAAATAATCTGACACCTATTTTCCATAATTTCATATTTAAATCTGGATCTGAACCTAATCCAGGTCCATATTCTTCACTGAGACCACCAACTTTAATCCAAGTTTTTAAAGGGATTAATGAAGGAGCCCAAGTAGAACCTTGAAAATCATTAAAATTAATTTTGTTAAAATTTTTTAATAGTTTTTCCTCATTAAACTCATCTATATTTTTTCCACAATCAAGATAAATAAAAGATTCAAAAGGCTGAATCATTGTTCCTGATAAAAAAAAATCTTTATTATCACTTTGAATATTAATTTCTTTTTCAAACTCAAGATCCCATCCTGGACAAAAATACATATCGTCATGTGCATAAACTAAATATTTTTTTGTAGAAAGCTTAACAGCTTGATTCATAGCTTTACATAAACCTATATTTTCATGACTATGTGTAAATTTGTATTTACTTTTATTGACAAAATCTAAAGTTCCATCAGAACCATTATTTACATGAATTATAATTTCATGATTGAGTTTTGAGTTTTTATTCAAACTTGAAAGGCACAATTTTAGATAATTAATATTATTAAAAGTTGGTATAATTATTGAAAACATTAATCTTTAAGCCAAATATATTTTCTATTAGATTTAAAATTAAATGTTTTATTAATAATGAAATCTGCAACAATTTTAGAATTTAAATATTTCAAATACTTTTCTTTTCCATTTTTAGCAATTCTACGCCTTAAAATATCGTTATTGGAATATTTGATAATTTTATTAGCCAAATCTTTTAAAGAATTATAAAAAATAACTTCGTTATTATTAAAAAAATCATTTAATTTTGTTTTTTTATCTATAAACGTTAATAAACCATTTGCGATTAATTGAGTAATTCTATCACTAGAATAGTACTTTATAGATTTACCTTGACTAAGATTTAAACCCATTTTTGAGTTAGACACTGCAACTTTAAAATTATCAGCCCATATAGGTTGAATGTTTTTAAGCCCATATAAATCATATTTTATATTAGGAGTTTTTTTGATTAATTTATTAATAAATTTCTCTCTTTTATCAAATTTTCCTTTCTTTAAGTTTCCCCTATGAACCCCATGTGACATTGCAAAAAAAACATCATTTTTAAAATATTTTTTTTTATCAATGTTAAGATTTTCAAATGAGTTATCAGCTGGATTTGGTATATAAAAAATTTTATTTTTTTTTGGAAATTTTAATATGTCTGGTGAAGTTGTGCAAAAACTACAATCCACATAATTAATTTTGTCCAAAAATCTTTTTTTATTATGTTTCCATTCACTGTCCATTCTATCTAAAAACCATTGGGCAATTTTAATATCTGGATATTCTTTTCTAATAAATGACAAAGTTTCTTTTTTAATAAGGTCAGCATGACCTAAAACTAAGAGATCAGGAACATAGTTTGAGATAATATCTATTAATTTTTTATTAAGTGTTTTTGAACCATCTATATCTCTTATAGATCTATAATAACTAATAATATCTCTATCGCTTAATGTTAAAACACTATGATTTAATCTTACAAAACCATTATTTATTCTACTACCAGTATTATAAAATAATCTTCCATTATGTCTTTCATTAAAATTAGTTACATGAAGTATTTTAAATTTATCTTTCTTTTTTTTTAAGTTAAATTCTTTTTTTTTACCAATTAAAAATTCTCTATAAAAGTCTATTTTTTTTGATATAAATTTATTTGTAAGATAGAAATTTTTGTACGAATTTTTTTGTAATTTTGTTCTTATTGATTTTTTTTTTATCAATTTATCTAATGAGTTATATAAAGATTTTTGGTTTAACTTTCTTAAAATTATTGCATCTGTAACTGTTTCTGGAAGGCCTCCCCTATTACTTATTATTACTGCACATCCTCTACTAGATGCTTCTAAGCTAGTTCTGCCAAATGGCTCTTCCCATCTTGAACATACAACTGTAATGCTAGTTTTTTTAAAATTATTTAAAACTTTATCATGATGCTGAAAACCCAATAAATTCAAATTTTTATGTTTAAAAATTAATTTTTCTCTTGGTTCATCACCAAAGACATTTGATTTCCAATCAGGATATTTATCTAATATTTTTGTAATTGTTTTGCCAAATATATCATAACCTTTAGCTCTATTTAATTTTCCAACAAATGTAATTATTTTTTCTTTATTTTTAAAATTTACTTTAACTTTGTTAGTAGACTGATAAATAACTGTGAGTTTATTTGATTTATGATAAATTTTATCTAAATTAGTAATAAATCTTTTCTTAGACCACTCACTATTAAATATAATTTTATCAACTTTATTGATTAAATTCATTCTGTCTATTAATGTTTTTGAACCATTCATATTAAGTGGATCATTATGAAAATATAAAACAATTTTTGCTTTAGATTTTATATAAATTTGGTTTACGTATGACGGTCTATTATGAATTTCAATAATATCTGATTTTTTTTTGTTTTCTTCAATTAGAAAACTTTCTACATAAATTTTACTACTACTTTTAAGCAGTTCTTTTTTAAATGGTAAATTTATATAATTATTAAGTAATTTTTTTTTATAATCTGTACTTCCGTATATCTTTATGTTTTTTTTATACTTACTACATAAAGTAGTATCCTTTACATAAATCGATACTGCACCTGGATATTCAGGAGAAAAGTTTTCTTTATAAGGTAATAAAATTGAAATTTTCAAACTAATATTCCTGTTTTAATAATTTTCGTAATTTATAATTTTTTTTTAATTTATTTTCTTCTATCATGGCTTCACTTTTTGTTTTATATTTTTTACTATATATAAGCTTCCATTTTCTACCTTTTGTGAATTTTGCACCTTTTCCTTTATTATGTAAAATAATTCTATTTGTTAAATTCTTTGTATAACCTACATAGGAAATTTTCTTATCTTTGTTATTAGAGACAATTAAATATACAAAAAAGGTCATTTATGGCGGTCCCTAGGGGAATCGAACCCCTCTTTCGAGGATGAAAACCACGTGTCCTAACCGATAGACGAAGGGACCGAATGAGAGGTTTTTTATTTCATAAAAGCTTATTAATCAAGTATTATTAGGAAAACAAATTACATCAACTATTTCTAATTGAATATTTGTTTTATTATTCCAATTATTTTGATTCATTTTGGCTAAAATACTAATTTCTTTTTTTTGATTAAGTAAATTAAGAGAGATTGAGGATTCAATAGGATTAAATGATATAGCTTTGATTAATTTATTTGTTTTAGATTTAACAAAACAAGAGATAAATTTTTCTTTAATTATAAAAGGTTTTATAATCTTTACATTTTCAATTAAAAAAATAATCTTATTATTTTGATTTCCAAATGGAGCTAGCTTATTTATATCTTCAAAAAAACTCATATTAATTGAACTAAACGAAATTTTAGATATGTATTTATTAGAATTTAACAAATTTTTGTTTGTATAAATTTCATTTAAAAAATTTTTAAATTTATCAATATTTTTTTTTTGTAGTGTGAGTCCTGCTGCTAAATTATGACCTCCACCAGATATTAAGATTTTATTATTTATAGCTCTATTAATATATTGGCCAATATTAAATGATGATACAGATCTGGCAGATCCTTTGATTAAATCTTTAGATTTAGTAAAAACAATTGCAGGCTTATTAAAAAATTCTTTTAATTTAGAAGCAATGATTCCAATTATTCCCTCTGGTATTTCATTATCAAAGTAAAATATTATACCTTTTTCATGAGTTAATTTTTTAAATTTAATTTTGTTAATTACTATATTTTCAATAATTTTTCTTTTTTTATTAAATTCAAAAAGTTTGTTAGTAATTTCATTTATATTTTTTTCATTACTACTTGTTAAAAGTTTTATAACATTGTTTGCATTACTAATACGACCAGCCGAATTAATTGTTGGTGCAATTATGTATGAAAGATCATCAAAATCTAATTTTTTATTAAGATTATTTAGTTTGAATATCATTTTAAAAAAAAGGTTTTTGTTTATATCAAATCTTTTAATTATTTTTTTTAATAAAAATCTATTGTTTTCTCTTAAAGGCATAACGTCCGCAAGAGTAGCAAGAGCAACATAAATAAGTTGATCTGCAATTGTAATTTTGGAATTATTTTTTCTATTATAAAAATCTAAAAATAAATAAGTTAAAAAAGCAGAACAATAATAATCATAGTGTCTATAATCACATTCTTTTTTTGGATTAATTACTATGTTTGCTTTAGGGTAAGGTTTGCTAATGTTATGATGATCAATAATTATTGAATCAATTTTATTATTTTTTAAAAATTCCACTGAATTATTTGAATTTGATCCACAATCTACCATAATAATTAATTTCGGAAATTTTTCTTTAACTAATTTTTTTATCAATTTGATACTGGCTCCATAACCATCTTTTAATCTATCAGGAATATAATATGATGAATTAATATTATGTTTATTAAGAAAATTTATGATTAAAGATGTTGAAATACATCCATCTACATCGTAATCACCTATAACTAAAATTTTACTTTGATTATCTATATTCTTTTTCAAAATTTCAGCTGCTATTTTAAAATCATTATTTTTTAAAAAAGGATTTGTAAAATCAACATTATTCTCAATTGAATAAATTTCTCTATTTGAAAAATTTCTATATATAATTAGCTTAGATAATATTTCAGAAAAATTATTATCAATCTTTACTTTATCTAGTAATCTTTTATTTACTGAAATTTCTTCCCAGCATTTACCGGAAACTGATATCATCCAATATCTTGTAAAGATTTGATTATTTTTTTCATTTTGGAAGACTTATGTGTAATTAATGTTTCTGAATAAAATTTTTTATCTTCAATATTAATTCCCTTTACCAAATCTCCTGTAGTTATTCCTGTAGCACAAAATATTGAGTCTCCAGAAACAATTTCGTTTAATTCATATTTTTTTTTAAAATCAATAATTCCCATTTGACTTGCTCTTAACTTATCTTTATCTGTTTCAAAAATAAATCTACCTTGAAAATAACAATCAAAAACATCAAGAGCAGACGCTGCCAAAACGCCTTCAGGTCCTCCTCCAATACCTAAGAAAATATCAATATTAAATTTTTCTTGAGATACCAGCAAAGCTCCAGATATATCACCATCACTAATTAATTTAAGATTAACTTTTAATCTAATTAATTCATCTATTATTTTTTTATGTCTTGGCCTATCTAGAATACAGGCAGTAAGTTCATGGGGTTGTTTATTCTTATATTCTGATAAATTATAAATATTTTGTTTTATAGTATTGTCCAAATCAACAACGTTCTTATTAGAACCTAGTATTGCAATTTTATCCATGTAAGTTTCAGGGGCATTAAATAAATTATTTTTTTCTGCTACAGCTATTACTGATAATGCACCTGGCAAATTATTTGCTGCAAAATTAGTTCCTTCTAATGGATCTACTGCTATATCAAGTTCTGGTCCATTATTCGTTCCTAATTTTTCTCCAATATACAACATTGGAGCATTGTCTAGCTCACCCTCTCCTATTACAATTTGACCTTTCATGTCAATTTTATTTAATTCTTTTCTCATAGCATCCACTGCTGCCTTATCAGCAGCAATTTTATCTTTTTTTCCAACGAAATAATGTGATGCTAAAGCTGCTTTTACTGAAACCTTATGAAAAAGATCTATGAATTTTTTATCTATGCCCATTAAGTTGTTGTCAAAGTTTCACTTCTTATTTTTAATTTTTCTTCAAATTCACGTAATCGTTTCCAAACAGAAATTAATTCAACAATAGTAGACCAACTTTTTACTAAATATTGAAGTGAGCCCTCTACTCTTCCAAAAGCTCTTGTAATTTGTTGAACAAATCCTAATGTTATAGCTCCTGTTACAATTGTTGGGGCTAATGCTAAATAAGGAACTATTACCATTCCTTGAAAATAACTCCACTTAACTGTATTAAAATATAAATAATGAAAATAAGATTTATAATGAATTCCTCTAACGCGGTTATATAATTGTCCAATAGTTGGTGGTGCTGCTCTAATAGGATCATCTTCTCCATGAACTAATTCTTTTCTATATCCTGCTTCCTCTTTTTGAATATCATATTCAATACCTGGTAATTTAATACCTACTGCTGCAAGTAATAATGTTCCACCTAAAGCTGAGATTATTGCAACCCAAACTAATGCGTGTTCAACTTCTCCAATCCAAGGAAGTACATCTATTTGTTTGGACAGGCCCCATAAAATAGGCGTAAAAGCAATTAATGTCATAATACTATCTAATAAACCTGTACCTAATCCTTCCATTATTCTGGCAAACTTTAAAGTATCCTCTTGAACTCTTTGAGATGCACCTTCAGTTAGGCGAGCTTTTAACCACTGCTCATGATAATAATCTGCCATTGCAGTACGCCATCTAAAAACCCAATGACTTGTAAAAAATCCTGTGAATACAGCTATCAAAATCCATAAAGCTGCAATTTTAGCAAATGTAAATAGATAACCAATGAATTCAGTTTCTGAAACTGAATTTGGAGTTGTTAGTGCTTTTTGTAGAGTATCATAAAATTCTCCAAACCATTCATTTATTTTTACATCTAATTGCACTTGGTACCATGTAGAAATTAAAATAAAAATTGAACCAAATATGCTCCAAAGGAACCATTGTTTTTGAGTAAAAAATTTAAACATCTATTATCTTAAAAAATTATCTGCGTAAGATTTTTTAACAGTTTTTCTCTTACGGGGTTCAATAATTTCAAAATTGATTTTTTTTTTTTTAGCATAATTAATTGCTAATTCTTTAGAAGAAAATTCTAATTTCAATTCAGTATAGGTATCGTTAGAACTTTCCCATCCCATTAAAGGATTTTTTGTTGGATTATTTGTTTCGTATTCTAAAAGCCATTTGTCAGTTTTACCAGTGCCTGATTGCATTGGACTTTTATTAGGTTTATAAATTTTTGCTTTTTTCATAAATGGTCGGAGTGGCAGGATTTGAACCTGCGACCCTCTGGTCCCAAACCAGATGCGCTACCAGGCTGCGCTACACTCCGAAGATTGTACTATTACAGTACTTATTAAATTTTTAAAAGTATAAAGATTGCTTTAATTAAGAGTAATTTTTAAAGTATATGATATAAAAAACCAATGATTATAGAATGCCCAAACTGTAATAAAAAATTCAAGGTTGAATCATCTTTGATACCAGAATCTGGCAGAAACATTCAGTGTGGTTCGTGTAATCACATTTGGTTTTATAAGGAAAAGGAAAATATTTCAAATGATACAACAAAAATACAGATTCAAAACGTAATTGATAAAAAACAAAATCAAAAAAATTCTGAAATTAAAATTAAAAAAAGTATTAAATCAAATAAAAATACATTTAACTTCAATAAAATATTATCGTATTTAATAGTAGGAATTATTTCATTTGTAGCTTTAGTAATTATTCTTGATACTTTTAAATCACCATTAACAAATATTTTTCCTAAATTAGAATTTGTCTTGTTTAATTTATTTGAAACATTAAAAGATATATTTCTTTTTTTTAAAAATTTATTACAATAAATAATGATTGATTATATTTCTAAACCATTTAAATGGTTCTTTAAATTAGAAGCTGCTAGTGGACTTATATTGTTATTTGCTGCAATAGTTGCATTAATTATTAGTAACTCGAGTTTAGCAGAATTATATTTTTCAACATTAGATAAGTATTTATTTATAGGAATAAATAATTTTGGATTGAAATTATCAGTTCTCCATTGGATCAATGATGCCTTAATGGCAATATTCTTTTTTTTCGTTACTTTAGAAATAAAAAGAGAATTCTTACAAGGAGAACTTTCAAACATAAAACAAGCTTTATTACCAATAATTGCTGCTGTAGGTGGTATGCTTATACCAGCTTTGTTTTATGTTTTCATAAATCTAGGCGATAGTGAAACTTTAAATGGATGGGCTATACCTTCTGCAACTGATATTGCTTTTTCTTTAGGAGTTTTATCTTTGCTCGGTAAAAGAGTTCCTTTGTCATTAAAAGTGTTCTTAACCGCTCTTGCGATAATTGATGATCTAGGAGCAATTGTAATTATTGCTCTATTCTATTCTGGAGATTTAAGTATCAAGTATTTAAGTTTAATGTTGTTAGCATTTATTATCTTGTTAGTAACAAACAAATTTAACATTAAAAAATTTCTTCCTTATTTAATTATTGGTATTTTTCTTTGGGATTTTACTCATAACTCAGGTATCCACGCTACTATTGCAGGAGTACTTTTGGCAATGACAATACCTCATAGAAAAAAAGAGAAAGATTTTTCTTTATTAATTAAAATTGAGCATGCAATTAGTCCATATGTTGCATTTGGTATAATGCCATTATTTGCCTTTGCCAACGCAGGTGTATCTTTAGAAGGTTTATCTTTTGCATCATTATTAGATAAAGTGCCACTAGGAATATTATTAGGATTGTTTTTAGGTAAACAGTTAGGTGTTTTTCTTTTCTCTTATATATCTATAAAATTAAAAATTGCACAAATGCCTAACAATTCAAATTGGTTTAATTTTTATGGGGTTGGTGTATTAACAGGAATTGGTTTTACTATGAGTCTTTTTGTTGGAAATTTAGCATTTGTAGAAAATATGCAATATATGGATGGTGTAAAAATAGGTGTATTAACTGGGTCATTATTATCCACTTTATTTGGTTACTTTCTTATATTACTTACTCCAAATAAGTAATTTTAATAAATGAAAAAATTAATATTAATTATAATAAGTATATTTATGTTTTTGTTTAAAAATTCAGCTACAGCAAACTATGAAAAAATTTTTTATGATTTTAGTATAGAAAGTATTTCTGGTGAAACTATCGATTTAAACAAATACCGAAATAAAGTTATATTAATTGTAAATACAGCAAGTTATTGTGGTTTTACAAAACAGTATGATGAATTGCAAGAATTATGGGACTTATATAAGTCAAAAGGTTTAATTGTATTGGGTGTGCCTTCAAATTCATTTAATCAAGAGAAGAAAAAAAATCTAGAAGTTAAAGAATTTTGTGAGGTTAACTTTAATATTAACTTTCCATTAACTACTATAACAAATGTAAAAGGTGAAGATGCTCACGATATATTCAAATGGGCTAAAGCTAATCACGGTAAATCTGCAGTTCCAAAGTGGAATTTTCACAAAATTCTAATCAATAAGGAGGGCAAAATTCAAAATACTTTTGTATCCTTTACAAAACCAATGTCAGTTAAAATTATATCTGAAATTGAAAAAATCTTATAAATCTAAGGTTAATCCATCATAAGCAGGTTCAACATTTTTAGGTAAGATATCTTTTAAATATTTATAATCTAATTCACAATGTAGATTTGTTAAAATTGCTTTTTTTGGTTTTAATTTATTAATTAATTCTAAAGAACTTTCTAAATTTAAATGTGAAGGATGATATCTTATCCATAAACAGTCAAGAACAAGATATTTTAAATTCTTAAAATGTTTGTAATCTTTTTTATATATTTCGCTTACATCACTAATGTAAGCTAATTTTTTATCTATTACATAACAAATACTATCAACTTTACCATGTTTTACTTTGACAGGTTTTACATTAATTTTATTTGAACCATCTTTTATTTTTAAATTGTTATTGATTAAATTTAACTTAAGAATAGCAGGATATTCTTTACTGTTATTTACAAAACAATATTTGAATGTAGACATTAAATATTTTTTAGTTGGTCTATCAGTAAATACAGGAATTGTTTTTTTATTTTTTATATAAAAAACTCTTAAGTCATTTATACCATGAGTTTGATCTGCATGCATATGTGAATAAAGAACTCTATCAATTTTTTTAATCTTATTTTTTATTAATTGTTGTCTTAAATCAGGAGATGTATCAATTAAAATTGTTTCACTCTTAGTCTGAATTAAAGCAGAGCATCTGGTTCTATAATTTTTTTTATTTTTTGGATCACATTTACCAAAGCTGCCATCAGATCTAGGTACACCCATAGAACTTCCACATCCTAAAATAGTAAATTTCATAAATATTAGTTAAAAATTTTATTAAAATTTTTTGTAGTAGAACTTACTAAATCATTAAAAGATACCTTTTTAAGATCAGCAAGTTTTTTACCAGTAAATTTCACAAATGAAGGTTCATTTTTTTTTCCTCTATTTGGTTCTGGAGATAAAAAAGGACTATCTGTTTCAATTAAAAGTTTATCTAATGGAATAAATTGAAACGTCTTTTGCAAATCTAAAGAATTTTTAAAAGTAATAATACCACTTGCAGAAAAATAAGCATTTAATTCTAATAAATTTTTAGCAAAATTTTGCGAACCAGTAAAACAATGCATGAGAATTTTTAAGTCTTTATTTTTATATTTATTAAGAATATCTAAAGTTTCATTTTCAGCATTTCTTGAGTGAACTATCAAAGGAACATCTAATTCAATAGATGCTAATATATGTGTTTCAAAACTTTTAATTTGTGATTCTTTGTCACTATTATTGTAGTAAAAATCTAAACCAGTTTCACCTACTCCAATTATCTTATCATTATTTCTAATTTCATTAATTATTAATTCAGAGCTAACAATATTATTTTTCGTTTCATGAGGATGAATTCCGTATGTACCATAGATAATTTTATCCTTTTGTACTATTTCTTTTATTTTTTCAAAGCTATTAAGAGTTGTGCAGATTGTTAAAATTTTAGTAATACCGACAGATTTAGATCTTTCTATTATATTATCTAAATTACTTAAAAGTGGTTCGTGATCTAAATGACAATGAGAATCAATCATCTTTTTTTTCAATTTTTTTAAATAAGATACTTATTTGATTAATATTACTATTAAATTTTAAATATTTATGATTATCTAATGTTGAAAACTTAATATCATCTTCATTAATATCAAAAATTTTTAAAGCTTTTAAGGATGACTGTGGAATAATTGGATAAAGCATAAAACTAATTTTTCTTACAATTTCTAAAGTTGTATAAACTATAGTATTTAATCTTTTCAAGTCATCTTTTTTTTTCCACGGTTCTTGGTCATTAAAATATTTATTTGCTTCAAATAAAGAATTAACTATAAAATCTATATAAAAATTAATATCTTGGTTATCAATTTTTTCTCTAATTAGGTTTAAATTTGATTTAAATTTATCTAATATTTTTAAATCATCTTCATTAAATTCTATGTTATTTGGAATTTTTCCTTCACAATTTTTAATCCCAAAGGCTGTAACTCTTTGACAAAGGTTACCAAAGTTATTCGCTAGATCACTGTTAATACAGTCTTCTAATCTTTCTTGAGAAATATTACCATCATTTCCAAAAGAAACTTCTTTAATTAAATAATATCTTAATGGATCAAGACCATATTTATTTATAATCTCAAGCGGATCCAAAATATTACCTTTTGATTTAGACATTTTTTCTTCCCCAGATAATATCCAACCATGACCATAAACTTTTTTAGGCAATTGAATGTTTGCTGCTAATAAAAATGCAGGCCAATAAACCGCATGAAATCTTAAAATGTCTTTACCAATTAAATGAATCGATGCAGGCCAAAATTTTTTGAATAATGGATCGTTGGTGTTAGGATAATTTAATGCACTTATATAATTTGTAAGTGCGTCTAGCCATACATAAATTATATGATCTTTATTATTAGGTACTTGAATACCCCATGATAAACTTTTTCTACTAACAGATAAATCTTTTAGACCACTTTTAACAAAGCTAATTACTTCATTTTTTCTTGATATGGGTGAAATGAAATTTGGATTTTTTTTATAATGCTCCAATAAAGGTTTTTCCCATTTAGATAATTTAAAAAAATAAGACTCTTCATCCATCCATTCTACAGATGACTTTGATAAAATAGCCTGTTTTTTGCCATCAACTTCTTCGATTTCATCTTCAGTATAAAAAGCCTCATCTGAAACAGAATACCAACCAGAATATTTTGATAAATAAATATCCTCATTTTTTTCTAGTTCTTTCCATAAATTTTGAACTGATATTTTATGGCGATCTTCAGTAGTTCTTATAAAATCTGTATTAGTAAGGTTTAAAATTTTAGATAAATCTTTGAAAGTTTTACTAATTTCATCACAAAATTGTAATGTATCAATACCTTTATTTTTAGCAGCTCTTTGTATTTTAAGACCGTGTTCGTCTGTACCAGTTAAAAAACTTACATTAAAACCATCAATTTTTTTAAATCTTGCAAAAAAATCTGCGATAATACTGGAATAAGCATGGCCCATGTGTGGTTTGGCTGATGGATAATAAATCGGCGTTGTTATATAAAAATTTTTATCCATTTAAAATTTCTTCCTCAAATTCCATAAACAATGACTCTTCATCTAGATTAAATTTTTTTGTATCAGAAATTTTTTTTAAAAAATAACTATATCTATCGTAGATATTTGTTGTAATAGAATGATTTATTTTTCTAAAATAGTATTCAATTAAATCAAAAAAAAGAAATTTTATTTGTGTGTCCTTTTTATAATGATTTTCTTTTATAATGAGTTTTAAAAATTCTTTTAGATTAGTATTAGCTAAATCATATTTATTATATTGAGCAAATTTTATTAATCTATAAGTATTTCCAGGTGTCAAATAATAATTTCTTAAGTCATCATTTATCAAATTGTGTAATTCATTATTTAAAAGATTTTTTGATATTTCTAGGCATTCATTATGAGTAAGAAAAATCTTAAAATTTATACATCTAGAGGTCAAAGTTGATAATATTTTATTATTGCTATTTATTAATATAAAATGCACGTTATCAGTGGGTTCTTCTAAAATTTTGAGTAATGCGTTAATCGAATTAATATTTAAAAGTTCAATATTATCTATTAAGACAAATCTAGGTTTTTTGTTAAAAGATGATTTATTCAAATTTTGGATTAAGTTTCTTATTTGATTAATATCAATCAATTTTTTATCAGGTTGTATATCGATTAAAATAAAATTTGGATTTGATTTATTTTGAATTGTTTGAAAAGTTCGATTATTTAAATTAATCTTAAAATTGTCTTCATCATAACTAAATTCTTCATCTTTAGATAAAGAATAATTAATAAAATGATATGCTAGAGTAGATTTACCCAATCCTTTTAAGCCACTTAAAAGTATTTTGTTAGGTAATTTATCTTTTTTAAATAAATTTATTAATTCTATAATATATTTATTCATGCCTATAAGCTTTGTTTGATTAATGGGCTCTATATCAATCATATTAATTTATTCATTTTATCCAAAACTAAGAATTTATTATATGATCTATCTAAATTGGAATTAATAATTTTGTATTTTCTAATTTTTGTTTTAGCTAATTTAATAAATCCTTTTTGAACATTTTCATAAAACTTATTATTAAATTTATCATATCTATTTAATGATTTTCTTAATTTTAATCTTTTAATCATATTTTTTTTACTGACAATATTTAAGAAGGTAAAGTCTACATTAAATTTTTTTAAAAGGTGATTATTAACAGATTTTATTAATTCCAAATTTATTCCTAAACCATAATGTTGATAAGCAATTGTAGAATCTACAAATCTATCAATTAAAATAATCTTTTTTTTATAATGTTTTTTCAATAAGTTAACATTTTCACTTCTTGCAGCTAAATAAAGCAGTAAATCTGTCTCTTTATTAAAAGAGGATTTATTGCTGAGTATGAGTTTTCTAATTTTTTCTGAATTATCGCTTCCACCAGGTTCTCTAATTTTTATATGATCAATTTTATTTTTTTTTAAATATCTAGAAACATTATTAATATGATAACTCTTACCACTACACTCTATACCTTCAAATACGATAACTGGTTTTTTAGACATCGCCCCAGATTAAATAATTCAATGATTTAATTAATCTAGTAAATATATTAACTTTTTCTACTTTATTCGAAGCAAGTAAATCATATTCGCCTACTAGTTCTTGATCATAAACAACTCTTAATTTACCAACTATTTGATCTTTTTTAATTGGAGCCTCAATAGGTCCTTCATATTTTAAAACAACTTTTAGCAATTTTTTTTTTGCTTTTTTAATTGTTTTATAAACATCATCTTTAATATAAACATCTACTTGTTGTGTTTTACCAAGCCATACGTCAACTTTTTCAATTGGTTGATTAACTTTAACAATCTCAACTAAATCAAAGTTAGTTAATCCATAAATTAATAATTTAGAACTTTCTCTAGATCGTGAACTTTTTGTTTCAAAACCACTACCAACAGCAATTAATCTTCTTCCATTTCTTTCAAGTGATGATGCAAGAGAATATTTTTCTACAGCTAAATAACCAGTCTTAATACCATCAGCTCCAATATTTTTATATAAAAGAGGATTTCTATTTCCCTGAGTAATAGGATCGCCTCCTGTTCTATCCCAAGTAAATTCTTTTCTAGCAAACCATTTATAGAATTCAGGATGTTCTTTAATCAAATATCTTGACATCTTTAGAATATCCCTAACAGTTGAATAATTTTCTGGATCATTAATTCCTGAAGAATTAGTAAAATTTGTATTATCCATACCTAATTCTTTAGCTTTAGATGTCATAAGAATTGCAAATTCCTCTTCTGTACCGGCTATACCTTCAGCTAAAACTATGCAAGCATCATTGCCAGAGGCTGTTATTATACCGTGCAACAGATTTTCAACTGAAACTTCATCACCAACCATTATGAACATAGAAGAATACCCTGACGTTGATAATCTCCAGGCTTTTTCAGATACTATAAATTTATCTTGCAAACTTAAGTCACCAGATTTAATTAAATCGAAAGCAATAATTGTTGTCATTATTTTTGTCATAGAAGCTGGATAAATTGATCGATCAGGATCTTTTTCATATAAAATTTCACCTGAAAAATAATCTTGTAAAATTGCAGTTCTAGCTTTTACTTCTAAATTTGAATAAGAAGATGTTGTTACTAAAAGATTTAAAATTATAAATATTAATAATCTTTTATACATTTTTTATTATTTCTAAATTTTCAAAATAAAGTGAATTCATTATATCAAAAGATTTTTTTAAAGAATTTATATCATTAAAAGGTCCTATTAATACCCTATAATTTGTTTCTGAAATTTTAATTATATTAACTTTCTTTAATGAAGTTTCATTTTTAATCCTATCAATCATAATATCAGCTGTTTTTTTGTAATAAAAATCTGCAACTTTAATATAATAAGAAAATTTTATATTTTTAGATTTTTTTTTACTGTTAGATATATTGTTATTCAAATTACTAATTTTTATACCATCTACAGGAGCTTTTTCTGCAACTTCTTTTTCTTCTTCAAAAGTTTTGCTTTTTTTTGCAATAAAAGTTGAATTCTTTGAGATTAAAGTAATTACTATATAAGGTTCATTTAAATCAAGCTCTAAGGTTTCTGCTATCCTTTTAGAAATAACTGAATTATAAAAACTAGAGAAGTTATCTCTTGTTTTTACCGTAGCAATTAAAGATTTATTATTTAAAGGATTTGTTAGTTTAACTGATGAGTTCTTTTTTAATGTTTTATGAAAAATATTTAAAGATCTATCATCTAGTTTTTTTAAATCTAAATTTTCATTATAAACTAATGTAAAACCAGTATTAGTATATTTTTTTTCTATTTGATTAGTTATTTTTTTTGAATTTGAACTATATGGTTCACAAGCAGTTAATATAAACAATAAGAAAAATACTAAATATCTAAATTTCATTTTTAAATTTATCTTTCAAAGTACAAACAGCTAATGCAAATCTTAAAGATCTATTCCATTTTAAGATTATTTCATAATTATCATAAACTATATACGCAGGATTTAAAGTTTCAGCATCTGGAATAATATCTTTATCAGGTGTTACAACAGCAACTATAAGATTATCGTTATCAATATTCAAATCTGAATAATTATGTATATATTTCTTAAAAAATTTAAGTTTTTTTTTATTATTAAGCTTTTTTGCAGATACATTAAGATATTTTGTAGGTATATTTTCTTTAAGTTCAATTTTATAAAAGCATGGTTGATTTTTTTTCCAACCAATTTTTGTTAAGTAATTAGCAGCTGAGGCATAAGCATCTTCAGAATTTTTTAAATCTATGTAATTATCTTTATTATAATCAAATGCATAATTTTTTATTGTAGATGGCATAAATTGAAAAAAACCAAATGCCCCTGCCCACGACCCATATAAAGTACTATAATCAATTTGATTAGTATCTATAAGTTTTAAAAGTATTAACAATTCTTTAGTAAAAAATTCAGATCTTCTTTTGTCAAAACTTAATGTAGCTAAAGATGATATTATGTCCATCTTACCAACATAAGTTCCAAAATTTGTTTCTATGCCCATTAATGCTAATAACAATTCCTTTTCTATGTTAAATTTACTCTCAATAGTATTAATCAATACTTTGTTTTGATTAAAAAAATATAATCCTTTTTCTAATTTTTTTGTTGAAGTTCTTTTCCCTATATAAGTTTTTGTATCTTCATAAAATTCAGGTTGAAAGCGATCATACTCAATTACTTTAGGTAAAAATTTTACATTTTTCATTACCAAATCGAAAGTTTCTTCAGAAATATTGTTAGAAAGAGCAATTTTTTTAAACTCACTTTTCCAATTATCAAAATTATTGGCATAGGTATTTGGAGCAATAAAAAATACTAGCAAAAAGATAAGTCTAATGAGTTTCATATAAATCTTTAAGATATATAATTACAGCAATCCAAATAATAATAAAACTCAGAAATTTTATAATCGAAAACTCTTCATTATAATAGAAATAACCCAAAACAAACTGTAATGTAGGAGTAATATAAAAAATCATTCCAGTAGGACCCAGCCCTATAAGCTCTACCCCCTTAACATAAAGAAATAAAGGAATCACTGTCATAGGACCTGCTAAAATTAAAAAAAGACTGAAAACAGGATTTGATAAACTAAAATCATTAAAACCATTTTTTGTTATGAAATAAAAAACTATTAAAGCAAATGGAAAAATATATAAACTTTCAATTAATAAACCAATATCAGTATCTACATTTATTTTTTTTCTTATTAAATTATAAAAGGCCCAACTTAAAGCTACAATTATACCAACCCAAGGTAAACTTTTAAGATTAAAAACAATTAAGACTAAAATTGAAATCAAAACCAATATAATAGAAAAAATTCTTTTTTTATTTAATTTTTCTTTAAAAAAAATATATCCAAATAAAACACTTAAAATAGGCATAATAAAATAACCAAAACTAGCATCAATAATTTTTTCACTTGCAACAGCATAAATCCATACTGCCCAATTAATAAATATTAAAAGTCCAGAACCTAATAAACCAATTAAATTTTTTTTATTTGATATAATTTTAAAAAAAATTTTCCACTTTGAAAAAATAGTAGATGTGAAAATTAACATTATAGCAGTCCACAAACATCTATGAACAACTAATTCTATATGTCCTATAAATGAAACATACTGAAAATACAATACACCAATAAAACCCCACCAAAAAGATCCTAGCGATGTTAATAATAAACCTTTATTAAAATTTTGTTTCATAGGTAATTTTAAGAATAAATAATTACTATGTTAAATAGACTATTTTATAGTTGAATTAAATATTTTTAATTATAAAAGCTTCTACGTGGAGAGATGGCTGAGCGGTTGAAAGCACCGGTCTTGAAAACCGGCAAAGGGGCAACTCTTTCCTGGGTTCGAATCCCAGTCTCTCCGCCACTTAATATCACATAGTATAATTTCTAAATAAATTAATAATTTTTGTTTCATTAAAATTATTATTTTCTAATTCCTTATTATAAATTTTATACAACGTATCATCATCATTATTGAGAAAATTTTCTAAATCTTTTAGTTCTTTTTCATCAAATTCATCTATGTAGTTTTTTACAAAAGAACCAATCAACTTGTCCATTTCTCTTGTACCTCTATATAGGGATCTATAAATTAATCTTTTCTTTAAATTATCTATGTAGTTATTCATTAAATAAATATATTAATATTAAATGGTTAATATTAATACATACAATTATTTACTATCAGATCTTAAAAAATTAAAAGGAATTGGGATAAAAACATCTAATTTATTAAAAAAAAAAAAAATTAATACTATTTTTGATTTATTATGGAAATTACCTAGATCTTATAAAGATCTAAGTATATCAACTAAAATTAAAGATTTAAAAATTGGTGAAACTCAAACGATAACTTTATACCCTTTTAAATACAATTTTCCTAGAGTTAGAAACTTGCCTAATAAGATTAACTGTAAAGATGAAACAGGAGAATTAGATTGTGTTTTTTTCAATAGTCATGAAGGATATATTAAAAAAATTTTACCATTAAATAAAGAAATAACTATTAGTGGAAAGATAACTCAATTTAAAAACAAATATCAAATTACTAATCCAAAATATGTTTCAGAAAATGCATCATTAATTAAAAATAAACATAATATATATTCTTTAACAGAGGGAATTTCTGAAAAAGTCTATAACAATATAATTAATCAAATATTAAAAAACTTACCAAAATTAGATGAATGGCATAATCAAAATATATTAAAAAAATTTAATTATACTTCCTGGAATGATGCTATTGTTAAGTTACATTTGCCAGAAAATGTTGGCAAATATAAATCTGATTTTTATAAAAGACTTGCTTATGATGAAATATTATCATCTTTTTTAGTTCACTCAGAGATTAGAAGAAAAATTAAAAAAGTTAAAAAACAAAAAAAAAACTTTGAAATAAAAAGTCAAAATAAATTTTTATCTAAATTAAATTTTAATCTCACTAATGATCAAAAAATAACATTAAACGAAATAAACAAAGATCTAAAATCAAATCATAAAATGTTCAGATTATTACAAGGTGATGTTGGAAGTGGCAAAACTATAGTATCTTTAACTGCTGCATTTAATGTTATTAAATCAGGATTTCAAGTTGCCGTAATGGCTCCAACTGAAATTTTAGCAAGACAACATTATATTTTAGCAAAAAAAATTTTTGATGACAATATAATCGTCGAACTTTTGTCTAGTAAATCTGAATACAAAGAAAAAAAAGAAATTACAAAAAAATTAAAAGAAAATAAAATTGATATAATATTTGGCACTCATGCAATTTTTCAAAAAAAAATTGAATTTAAAAAATTAGGTTTAATTATTATTGATGAGCAACACAAATTTGGTGTCAATCAAAGAAAAAAATTATCAGATAAAGGGGGAGATAATTGTGATGTTTTGTTAATGTCCGCTACACCAATTCCAAGGACCTTAACTATGACAATTTATGGAGATATGGATTTGTCAATAATTAAAGAAAAACCTAAATACAGATTAGAAGTTAAAACCTACAGTAAGCTAGAGAGCAAAATAGATGATGTAATAAATTTTATTAAAAAAGAAATTAAAAATGGTAATCAAATTTTCTGGGTATGTCCTCTAATAAACGAGTCTAAAAAATTAGACCATTCGTCTGCAGTTAAAAAATATGAATATTTAAAAAGAATATTTCCAAAACAAGTTGCCTTGCTTCACGGTAAAACAGAAATGGATGAAAAAGAATTAATATTAAATAATTTTTTAAATAATAAATTCAAGATTTTAGTTTCTACTACAATTATTGAAGTAGGTATAGATTTTCCTAATGCCAATGTCATTGTAATAGAAAATGCAAACAAATTTGGTCTTTCTCAACTTCATCAACTTAGAGGTAGAGTTGGTAGAGGAAATAAACAGTCAACTTGTATATTAATGTTTAAATCTTCATTAACAGAAAATGCAAAAAAAAGATTAAATATTTTAAAAAATTCTACTGATGGTTTTGAAATTTCTGAAAAAGATATGAAAATAAGAGGATATGGAGATATTTTAGGTTTTAAACAAAGTGGTATTAAAAATTTTAAGTTAGCAGATCCTGTTCACAATAGTGATCTATTTGAATTAGCTGAAAAAGAAATTAAAAAAATGGAAGATCAATATGAAGATATTAGTAAATATAAAATCTTAATGAAATTATATGATCAAGCTGATGTAATTAATGATATTATTTAATTTTTGTTTGTAGATGTTCCGGCAGAAACAATAAACTTAGACGCTTCTTCAAAACTCATATTAAGATAAATAACTTCATCAATAGGAAACATTAATAAAAAACCACTAGTTGGATTAGGTGTTGTTGGAACAAAAACATTAATTAATTTTTTATTTGTTTTTTGAGACATCTCACCTTTGTTTTCTTTAGTTGCAAAACCTACTGCCCAAACCCCTTTTCTGGGATATTCTATTAATACAACACTTTTTTTATCATCATCCTTTTTTGAAAAAGTTTCAGTCATTTGTAAAATTGCTGAATATACTGTTCTCAAAAATGGTATTCTCTTAAATAAATCATCAATTAGTTTTAAAATTCTTTTTCCAATAAATGATAATGAAAGACCACCTACTATTGTAATAAAAACTATTGTGATAATTATTTCAATTCCAGGAATTGCAATTGGCAAATAACTATTTGGATTAATATTTTCTGGTAAGATTTTTGAGGATAAACTAATTAAAAATTTACTTAGATATAAAGTAAATCCTATAGGAATTAGAACTACTACACCTGTAATAAAATAATTTCTAAGAATTAGAGCTATAGATTTCTTTTTGGGTTTTTTAGTCATTAATCATAATTTATAATATATAACAAAACTAACGCCTATTAGAGAAAATAAAATTTAATATTTTGTTATTTAGATTCATTAATAAATATAATATCAATGTTGAATAAAAATGAATAGAAGAAAATTTTTAACTTATTTAAGTTGTGGTTGTTGTGGATTCGTTCTCAATTCATGCTCTACAGCACCTATTACCGAAAGGCGTCAATTAAAGATCGTACCTGAAGCAAAATTGAATGCTCAAGCTGCTAAAATTTATGAAAAAGTAAAAAAAAGAGAAAAACTTAGTAAGGATATCAAAAAACTAGATGAGATTAAAGAAATTGGAAATAGAATGGTTAATGCTATAGGAGAGTATTTTCATCAAAAAAAAATTGATGATCCAACAGCCCTATTTGATTGGGAGTACATTTTAATTGACAATAAAAAAGTTAGAAATGCTTGGTGTATGCCTGGTGGTAAAATAGCAGTTTATACGGGTATGTTAGAAGTTACTAAAAACACTAATGGTCTTGCAGCGGTAATGGGTCATGAAATTGCTCACGCTGTAGCAAAACATTCTGTTGAAAGAGCAAGCAGAGGTACATTATTAAACATTGGAACACAAATAATAGATATCGCAAGTGGAGGAAAATTATCACAAGTTAACACAACAACTGGTATGAACACTGTTGGTCTGTTATCTCAACTTGGAATAATGAATCCATTCAATAGAAAACAAGAAAGTGAAGCTGATTATTTAGGAATGATTTTTTCTTCATTATCTGGTTATGATATAAGAGAAACAGTTAAAATTTGGAAAAGAATGAAAGAATTCAATAAAGGAAAAGCTCCACCAGAATTTATGAGCACTCACCCTTCTGCAGATAATAGAATCAAGAAAATAAACGAGTGGACTCAAGAAATAATTTTAGATTACCCACCAATTAAAGTTTAAATGGTGAGCCGTGTTGGACTCGAACCAACGACCCATTCCTTAAAAGGGAATTGCTCTACCAACTGAGCTAACGGCCCACATATTTTTCTAAGAATGAAATTGTATATATAGAATTATTTTATTATTTCAAATGCCAATTTAGTGAAAAAAACTCCTTGATTTACAACTTATCTATGTATTTATCATGAAACTCATCAAAAGTACCATTATTGATATTTTCTCGGATAATACTCATTAACTCTTGGTAAAAATTTATATTGTGAAGAGTCAAAAGCATTGAAGCAAGTATTTCGTTTGTATTGAATAAATGATTTAAATAATTTTTAGAATATTTATTTAGATTTAAATTTGAACAATTAGGATCTAATGGTGTATTATCTTTTTTATATTTATTGTTTTTTATATTTATTCTCCCCTGCCAAGTAAATGCTAGACCAGTACGACCTGATCGTGTTGGTAATACGCAATCAAACATATCAATTCCTCTTTTAACTGCCCCAAGTATATCTGAAGGAGTACCAACTCCCATTAAATAATGAGGTTTTTCATTTGGTAATAAATTTTTGATATTATCTAAAACTTTAAACATTTCACTTTGACTTTCCCCTACTGCAAGTCCACCAATTGCATAACCATCAAATTCTATTTTTGTTAATTCTTTTAAAGATTTTTCCCTTAAATCTTTAAATAAACCACCTTGTATGATTCCAAAAAGTGCTTTGTGAGGATTATGTCCAAAAGCTTTTTTTGATCTTTCAGCCCAATAAAGGGATAAATTCATAGATTTTTCTATAAGTTTATAATCCATACTTTTTTTTGGACATTCATCCATAACCATAACAATATCTGAATTTAAACCTAATTGAATTTTAATACTTTCTTCTGGACTCAAGTAATATTTTTTACCATCAATATGTGAATTAAAAATTGCTCCCTTTTCTTTATCAATTTTGTTTAATTTAGATAGAGACATTACTTGAAATCCACCTGAGTCTGTTAAGATAGGTAAATCGCAATTCATAAATTCATGTAAACCTCCTGCACTTTCGATTCTATCAACTCCAGGTCTTATCATTAGATGATAAGTATTAGATAAAATTATTTCTGAACCAGTTTTTTTGATATCATCAATGGTACAAGCTTTAATTGTGGCTTGAGTACCAACTGGCATAAAAGCTGGTGTATTTATATTTCCTCTATGAGTTTCAATTAAACCTCGTCTAGCAAATTTGTCTTTGCTAATGATTTTAAAGGCAAAATCTTTTGATGCCATTAATTAAATTTTATAAAGATTTAAAACTTATAATTTTGTCAGGATCTTTTACTGAACCATTATTATTTTCATCACCTCTTTTAATTTTATCAACATGTTCCATTCCCTCAATTACTTTGCCAAAAACAGTATATTGTTTATCTAAAAAAGGAGCTGGTTTAAAACAGATAAAAAATTGACTATTAGCACTGTTAGGATCAGAGGATCTAGCCATTGATAATGTGCCTCGATCATGAGGAGCATTACTAAATTCTTGATTTAGGTCAGGTAGATCAGACCCACCCATACCTGCTTTATTTAAATCAAAATTATCTGAACTTGAATTACCAAACTTTACGTCTCCTGTTTGAGCCATAAAGCCATCTATTACTCTGTGAAAAACAACATTATCATATTTACCGTTATCAGCTAATTCTTTAATTCTTTTAACGTGATTAGGTGCTATATCTGAAAATAATTCTATTTTTACATCACCATCTTTCAATTTTAGTATCATTATATTCTCCTCTGACATTGATTGATTTGTTATAATTAAAAAGAAAATTAGTATCTTAATTAAAAATTTATTCATATTTTTCTTTTAAAGATTTTATTGTACTTTTTGTAGTAAATTTTCTTATATCTCCATTTAATTTTACAATTTCTTTAACAAATTTAGATGAAATAATTTGATTTTCTACATCTGACATTAAAAATAGTGTTTCTATGTTGTTATTAAGTTTTCTATTCATACCAGCTAATTGAAATTCATATTCAAAATCAGATACTGCACGTAGTCCTCTTAAAATTATATTTGATTTATATTTTTTACACAAATCAGTTGTTAAAGAACTAAAAGAAATAACTATAATTTTTTTTTTATCTAATTTTAAATCTGAAAATAATGCTTTTTTTACAATATCAATTCTTTCATCAGAAGAAAATAAATAATCTTTATTTTCAACATTAGAAACTGCAACAACAATTTTTTTAAATAATTTTAAAGATTTTTTAATTACATCAATATGACCATAAGTTATTGGATCAAATGTTCCAGGATAAATTGCTATTTTAGACATTAAATTAAATTATCTTCTATTTTTATCGATGAAACAACTTTTTCATCTCCTGATAATTTAATAATTCTTACACCTTGAGTGTTTCTGCCAGCAGTTCTTATTTCTTTAACTGCAATTCTAATTACTCTGCCTTTGTTTGTAGAAATCATTATTTCATCACCTTCATAAACTGGAAATGATGAAGATATATTGCCATTTCTTGGAGAATTTATTATACCAATTATTCCTTTTCCACCTCTATTAGTGACTCTGTAATCATAATGAGAAGTTTTTTTACCATAACCATTTTCAGTTATTGAAAGTATAAATTTTTCGCTTGCTTTAATTTCTAATTTTTCATCTTTAGATCTTTTTCCATTTTTTTTAATCTTATCATTATTAATAATTGACAATGAGACAATTTGATCGTTAGCAGCAAGTTCAATCCCCTTAATTCCTTTGGAAGATCTTCCTTTAAAAATTCTTAATTTTCTAGACTCAAATCTTATACATTTACCAAATTTCGTACTTAGAATTACATCTTGATCATCTTTACAAATTTTTACACCTACAATTTTATCATTGTTATCAAGCTTCATTGCAATTTTTCCTGAAGTATTAATAGACTCAAAATCTTCTAAACTATTTTTTCTAACTTTACCTTTGGCAGTCGCAAAAATTATCTGATAATCTTTCAAATTCTTATCATTTTCAGGAAACGGCATAATAGAACTAATCGATTGATGGTTTTTAAGAGGCAAAATATTAAATAAAGATTTGCCCTTAGATGAAGCAGATCCTTCAGGAATTTTCCAAGCTTTAATTCTATAAACTAAACCTTCCGTAGAAAAAAATAAAACAGACGTATGTGTATCAACAGATAATGTCTGAACAACCGAATCTTCATTTCTTGTGGTAATACCAGTTTTACCTTTGCCTCCTCTTTTTTGTTTTTTAACACTATTTAAAGATCCTCTTTTAATGTAACCTTGTAATGTAACTGTAATTAAAACTGACTCTTTTTGAATTGTTTCTTCAATATCATAATTTAATACAGCATCTATTATTTTAGTTCTTCTAGGTGTAGAAAATCTTTCTTTAATGTTTTCTAATTCATTACTTATAACTTTTAAAAGTTCTTTTTTAGATGAAATAATTTTCTTAAATTTTGTAATTAATTCAGCTAATCTTTTAATTTCAACTTCAATTTCATTAATTCCAAGAGCTGTCAGTTTTTGTAATCTCAATTCTAAAATTGAAATTACTTGTGGTTCAGATAATGAATAAATATTTTTTGGTTTTTTACCTTCTACCAAAGAAATCATTTTTTGGGATTTATTAATTTTCCATTTAATATTTAAAATTGATTTTTTTGCATCGTCTGGTGTTTTTGAAGATCTTATAATCTTTATAACTTTATCTAAATTTTCAACTGATACTGATAGACCAATTAAAATATGTGCTCTCTCTTCTGCTTTTTTAAGATCAAATTTAGTTTTGTGAATAACAACATCTTCTCTAAAAGATAAAAAGTTTTCCAGGAATTCTTTAAGATTGCAAGTTTTAGGTTTGCCATCAACAATTGCTAATGTATTAAATCCAAAAGAACTTTCAATTTGAGTATTTTTATAAAGCTGTCTCTTGACTGTTTCTGGCTCAACACCATTTCTTAAATCTATTGATACTCTTATGCCTTCTCTATTTGATTCATCTCTTATATCTTTTATTCCTTCAATTTTTTTTTCTCTAACTAATTGAGCAATTCTTTCATTTAAAATTGATTTATTAACTTGATAAGGTATAGAAGTGATTACCAATCTATCTCTTCCATTTTTTTGAGTTTCGTTTGATATTTCACCTCTAATTTTAAAAGATCCCCTTCCATTATTATATCCTTGTTTAATTATATCTTTACCAATAATCACTCCCCCCGTAGGAAAATCAGGACCAGGTATAAATTTCATCAATTCTTTAATTTTAATTTCTTTATTCTTAATCAAAGCTAAAGTTCCATCAATTATTTCACCAAGATTGTGCGGAGGAATACTTGTTGCCATACCTACAGCAATTCCACCTGCTCCATTAACTAACAAATTAGGAAATTGAGCAGGTAATACCGAAGGTTCTTTTTCAGTTTCATCATAATTACTTTTGAATTCAACGGTGTTTTTATCAATATCATCTATTAAAAACTGTGATACTTTAGACAGTCTAGTTTCTGTATATCTCATAGCAGCAGCAGGATCGCCATCTATAGATCCAAAATTACCTTGTCCTTCTACTAAAGGAAGACTCATTGAAAAATCTTGAACCATTCTAACAAGTGCATCATATACTGATTGATCTCCATGTGGATGATATTTACCAATTACATCCCCAACTATTCTTGCAGATTTTCTAAATTGTTTTGACCAATCATAACCACCTTTATGCATTGCAAATAGAATTCTTCTATGTACTGGTTTTAAACCATCTCGTACATCTGGTAGAGCTCGGCTAACGATTACACTCATTGCATATGATAGATATGATGAGCTCATCTCATCATGCATAGAGATGAGTTTTATATTTTTGTCTTTTAAAACTTCTGATTTATCCATACAAACTAAAATGGAATTTCATCATCCATGTCATTAGATACTTGAGAAGTATCTTCTACACTAGGAGTTGAAGACTGATTTTTGTCGTGTTGAATTCCTCCACTAGAATTTCCACCTCCTAGCATTGTCAAAGAAGAATTGTATCCTTGAATAACAACTTCCGTTGAGTATTTATCTTGGCCTGATTGTTCATCTTTCCATTTTCTGGTTGTAAGTTGACCTTCTATGTAAATTTGAGCACCTTTTTTGAGATATTGCTGAACTACATTCACTAAACCCTCATTAAAAACAACTATACGGTGCCATTCGGTTTTTTCTTTTTTTTCACCAGTATTTCGATCTTTCCAAGTCTGACTAGTTGCAAGACTTAATCTAGCTACGTTTTTACCATTAACCATTTGTTTGATTTCAGGGTCTGCGCCTAAACGACCAATTAAAAGTACTTTATTTAAACTTCCTGCCATAATATTTTAATATTTGTTAAATTAATTAATAAGAATTATATCACAATTTACTCTGAATATTAATTTTATTAAGTCAAAGCAACAAAAATTATGATTAAAAAGATAGTTATTAAGGGCGCTAAAGAGCATAATTTAAAAAATATTTCTTTAGAAATACCAAAAGACAAATTTATTGTCATTACAGGAATATCTGGGTCAGGAAAATCATCTTTAGCTTTCGATACAGTTTATGCCGAAGGTCAAAGAAGATATGTGGAAAGCTTATCTGCTTATGCTCGACAATTTTTAGATAAAATGAAAAAACCTAATGTCGATTTAATTGAAGGTTTAAGTCCTGCTATATCAATAGAACAAAAAAATACTTCAAAAAATCCAAGGTCAACAGTTGCCACTGTAACTGAAATTTACGATTATATGAGGGTATTATATGCAAGGGCTGGAATTCCCTACTCACCATTTACAGGAAAACCAATATCATCTCAGACGATTACTCAAATAGTTGATAAAATTAAAGAACTTCCAAAAAAATCGACAATTTATCTTTACGCACCTGTAGTTAGAGGAAGAAAAGGTGAATATAAAAAAGAAATATTAAATTACAAAAAAAGAGGTTTTAGAAAAATTAAAATTGATGAGACATTATATGAAATTGATCAAATTCCTGAATTAAACAAAAAAGTTAAACACGATATTTCAATTTTAGTAGATAGAATTGTGTTAAATTCTTCACTTGGTAATAGATTAGCTGAAGGTGTAGAAACTTCAGTGAACCTCGCAAACGGTTTAGTTTTTGTAGAATACGAAAATGAAACTTTACCTAAAAAATTTAGAAAAATAGAAAAACTTATTTTTTCTACAAAATTTTCGTGTCCTGAAAGTGGCTTTACTATTGAAGAAATTGAACCAAGATTATTTTCATTTAATAGCCCTTTTGGTGCTTGTGAAGAATGTGAAGGAATAGGTGTAAAATTAAATGTAGATCCTAATTTAGTTGTACCAAATGAAAAAAAAAGTATAGCGGATGGAGCAATTGAACCATGGGCAAAAACAACAACTTTATATTACGCTCAAACATTAAGTTCTCTAGCAAAGCATTATAGTTTTTCTATTGAAGAAAAATGGTCAAAATTACCAAAAAAAATTAAAGATATAATTCTATATGGTTCAGATGAAGAAGAAATAAAATTTACTTATGATGATGGATATGAAAAATATTCACACAAAAAAACATTTGAAGGTGTAATTAATAATTTAGAACGAAGATATCTTGAAACAGATAGTGATTGGAAAAGAGAAGAAATTTCTCAATATCAATCAGATACTAAATGTGAAAGATGTAACGGTTATAGACTAAAAGATGAAGCTTTATGTGTAAAAATTGATGGCCTTCATATTAGCAAAGTGACTGAAAAATCTATTCTTGATGCTGCAGATTGGTTTAAAAATCTTGAAAAAAATTTAAATAAAAGACAACTAAAAATAGCAGAACATATCTTAAAAGAAATAAATGAAAGGTTAATGTTTCTTTTAAATGTTGGATTAGATTATCTTACTCTATCTAGAGAATCTGGAACTTTATCAGGTGGAGAAGCACAAAGAATTCGGTTAGCTTCTCAAATTGGATCTGGTTTAACTGGAGTTCTTTATGTTTTAGACGAACCATCAATTGGACTTCATCAAAGAGATAATGTTAAATTGATAAATGCTCTAAAAAGATTAAGAGACTTGGGTAATACAGTTATTGTAGTTGAACATGATACTGAAACTATGGAAAACGCAGATCATATAATTGATCTTGGTCCTGAAGCTGGAAACAATGGTGGTGATGTAGTTGCTCAAGGCACTTTTCATGAATTATGTAATGATAAAAATAGTTTAACAGGAAAATATTTATCTAATAAATTAAAAATAAATGTTCCTATTAAAAGACGTTTAGCTAAAAATGGTAGATTTTTAGAAATTAATGGAGCTAGTGGAAATAATCTTGATAATGTTAATCTAAAAATTCCTCTTGGTAGTCTTACTTGTGTAACAGGAGTATCTGGTAGTGGAAAATCAACTTTAATACTTCAAACCTTATATAATGCCTTAAATCTTACTTTAAATAATAACAAATCAAGAAAAATTCCTAAACCTTTTAAAGGATTTAAGGGTACAGAATTAATTGATAAAATTATCAATATTGATCAATCACCTATTGGAAGAACTCCTAGATCAAATCCAGCCACTTATACAGGGGCCTTTGGGCCTATTAGAGATTGGTTCACTGGGTTACCAGAAGCTAAATCTAGAGGATATAAGCCAGGAAGATTTTCATTTAATGTTAAAGGAGGCAGATGTGAAGCTTGTGAAGGTGATGGTGTAATTACTTACGAAATGCACTTCCTCCCTGATGTATATATTCAATGTGATGAATGTAAAGGTACTAGATATAATAGAGAAACACTAGAAATTAAATTTAAAGATAAAAGTATTGCTGATGTTCTAGATATGACTGTTGATGAAGGCTGTGAATATTTTGAAAATATTTCAAATATAAAATCAAAATTATTAACTCTAAAAAAAGTTGGACTGGGTTATATAAAGATTGGTCAACAAGCTACAACTTTATCTGGAGGTGAAGCTCAAAGAATAAAATTAGCCAAAGAATTATCAAAAAGATCTACCGGTAGAACAATGTACATTTTGGATGAACCTACGACTGGACTACATCAACACGATATCAAAAAACTTTTAGAAATTTTGCATACATTTGTTGCTCTTGGTAATACTGTTGTTGTTATTGAACATAATTTAGATGTTATAAAAACATCTGATTATATTGTTGATATGGGACCTGAGGGTGGTGTTAATGGTGGTAAAATTGTAGCAGAAGGAAAACCTGAAGAAATAACTAAAATTAAAGAGAGTTATACAGGACAGTTTTTAAAACCACTTTTGAATTAGATTTAATTTTATCTAAATTTGATGTATAAACAGTATTTATGGGAAACTTGTTATCATCTTTATCTAAAACTATTCATGCATCGGTTGTTTTAACAATTTTACTGTTCTTGGGTCTTTTTTATCTAAACGGTGGATTTACTTTTGATGTTTTATTTTGGAGTTGGGTAGCAAGATATGTGCATGTTATTGTTGCTATAATGTGGATTGGTTTACTTTGGTATTTTAACTTTGTTCAAATACCTAATATGGCAAAAATCCCTGATGAACAAAAACCTGCAATAGGAAAAGTTATTGCTCCTGCAGCACTTTTTTATTTTAGATGGGCCGCAGCTTTTACAGTTTTGTCAGGTTTAATCCTTGCACATCTTAATGGATATCTTCATGATGCTATGACACTCAGTTTTGGATCAGGCATACCGAAACATACTGCTATTGGAATTGGTATGTGGCTAGGTATTATAATGGCTTTTAATGTATGGTTTGTAATTTGGCCAAATCAAAAAAGAGCATTAGGAATTGTTGATTGTGAACCAGAAAAAAAAGCTAAGTCTGCAAGAACAGCTATGCTGTTCTCTAGAACAAATACGTTATTATCATTGCCGATGCTATATACAATGGTAGCAGCGCAAAATTTATATTAGTTTTTATCTTCCTCTCTCAATACTGTTTTTTGACTAACTTTAAGTCTAACTAAAATAGTGTTAGCAATATATATTGACGAATATGTTCCAAAGATCACTCCAAATATCATTGCAAGTGAGAAACCTTTTAAAATCTCACCACCAAAGAAAAAAATTGATAATAAGGCCAACAAAGTAGTTATTGAAGTGATTAAAGTTCTAGACAATGTTTCATTAATTGAGATGTTGGTAAGATCATAAATTTTAATATCTGAATATTTTCTTAAATTTTCCCTAACTCTGTCAAAAATAACTACTGTATCGTTCATAGAATATCCAACAATTGTTAATACTGCTGCAATAATTGATAAATTAATTTCTAATCCGAGTAATGAAAATAAACCTAAAGTTACAATTACATCATGGAACAGAGCTAATATAGCTCCAAGACTAAACTGCCATTCAAATCTAATCCAAATATAAATGAGCATTAATGTCAAAGCTACAGATATCGCTATAACTCCTGATTTTAATAATTCAGCACTGACCTTCGGACCTACATTTTCTACTCTTCTAAAATTAAAATTATTACCAAAAGATTTATCTAAATTAGTTTTGATTTCTTCGATAACATTTTTATTATCACTATTTTCAAACTTAATTAAAAAATCTTTTTCGTTTCCAAAATTTTTAACAGATACATCACCTAAATTCATTTGATTTAAATTATCCCTTAACGATGAAACATTAATTTTTGTATCTGTAGATCTTAACTCTATAAGTGTTCCACCCTTAAAATCTATTCCAAAATTAAGACCTTTGAATATTAATAATATTAATGAAATAATGACTAAAGATGCTGAAAGAATATTAAACTTATTATAATATTTGTTAAAAGCTACCATCTAGATTAAACCCTGTTTTTCTTTGTTTTTTGAAACATATATAACTGTCAATAATCTTGCTATAAAATATACAGAAAATAGTGTTGTAAAAATTCCAATTCCTAATGTTAAAGAAAATCCTTTTATGGGACCTGATCCCATAAAAAATAAAATAATTGCAGCCAATAATGTAGTTATATTTGCATCTAAAATAGCAGTTCTAGACTTGGTATATCCACTATCAAAAGCTATTAGGTTATTTTTTTCATTTTTTAATTCTTCTTTAATTCTTTCAAATATCAAAACATTTGCATCAACGGCCATTCCAACAGTTAAAATTATTCCTGCTATTCCAGGTAAAGTTAAAGTGGCCTCAAATATTGTTAAAATTCCTATTAATAAAAATAAATTAATAATTAAAGTTATATTAGTAATTAATCCAAAAATTTTATATTTTATAAAAATAAACATAATCACAAGTACAAAACCAATAATCAAAGCAATTATACCTGCGTTAATAGAATCTTGACCTAAGTCTGGTCCGACTGTTCTCTCTTCTATAATATTAAGTGGTGCGGGCAATGCTCCTGATCTTAATAATAAAGCAAGATCTGTTGCAGATTGAAAAGTAAAACCCCCACTTATTTGCCCTGATCCACTTGCAATAGTATCCCTTATAACTGGAGCGCTTATTATTTTACCATCTAAAACAATAGCTAGTCGTTTCCCTATTCCAGTGGATGTCGCCTTACCAAATCTTTTTGCTCCTACTCTATCAAGTGTAAAAGTAACTACAGTTTCATTTGTTTCGTTATTCATTCTTGGTTGAGCATCTAAAAGATTATCACCACTTAAAATTATCCTTTTACTAACATTAGCCTCATCAGAACTATCTTCAAATTTTAACTTTTCGACACCAAAAGAATCTTCATTATTATTGGTAACAAATCTAAAAGTTAAATTAGCTGTTTTTCCGAGTAAAGATTTAATTCTCATAGGATCGTCCAATCCTGGTAGTTCGACTAAAATTCGGTCATTGCCTCGTTTTAAAATATTGGGCTCATTGGTACCAATTTCATCTATTCTTCTTCTTACAATTTCTAAAGCTTGATCTTGAGATGAGGTTTTTAATTCAATTATTCCCTGTTTTGAAAAATTTACATTAAAAACATCATCAATCTCAACTATATCTAATTGATGTGACTTAAATCTTTGGTAATAGGGATTAATATTACTATTCTCGCTAGTAAATTCATCTAAAATTTTTTGCTTAAATTGTTCATCCACTGAAAAATATAATTTTTGACTAGAAATTTTTAGATTAGTTACTCTAATATTTTTTTCTTTAAAATAATTTCTAATAGTTGTTGATAGGTTTTGAAGTTTTTGTTCTATTACCGGTGAATTATCAATTTCTAATAATAGATATGATCCTCCCTGTAAATCTAAACCAAGATTAATTTTCTTATTCAATAAATCGTTATCAAATTTTAAAAGATTAGATGATGCAATTAAAATAAAAAATAAAGAAATTACTGAAATAAAAAATATCCTTAATTTAGAAAAGTATAACACTTTATTAAAACGAAATTTATTTTTTAACTTCTTGAGAATTCATCAAGCTTTGAACACCAGTTCCTCTAACGACAGTTACAGTAACATTTTCAGAAATTTCTACTTCTATTTTATCATTATCTACAACTCTTGTTATTATTCCAGTGATGCCACCAGTAGTAACAATTTTATCGCCTTTTTTTAAGCCTTCTACCATTGCTTTATGTTCTTTTACTTTCTTTTGTTGTGGTCTGATTAAGAAAAAATAAAAAATTACAAAAATTAAAATTAGAGGTATAAATTGACCTATTCCTGAACCTTCCATAAAACTCCTTTATTAAAGCTGATTTATTATACCATCTATTAAAGTAAAACAACTTTAATTAGATGAAATTTTTTCTAAATTATTCATATAAGGACGCAAAACTTCAGGAACAATTACTGACCCATCTTTTTGTTGATAATTTTCTAATACTGCAATTAAAGCTCTTCCAACTGCTAACCCACTACCATTTAAAGTACCAACATTAACTATTTCTTTACTTTGATTTTTATATCTTGTTTTCATCCTTACAGCCTGGAAAGTTGAACAAGATGAACATGAGGAAATTTCTCTATACTTATTTTCAGATGGAAGCCATACCTCTAAATCATAAGTCTTCTCAGCACTGAAGCCTATATCGCCAGTGCACAGAATCATTTTTCTATATGGTATCTTTAGATCATCTAAAATTTCACTAGCACAATTTGTCATTCTTTCTAATTCTTCTAAACACTTATCTTTTTCAACTATACTAACTAACTCAACTTTATAAAATTGGTGTTGTCTAATCATTCCTTTAGTATCCTTTCCATAACTGCCAGCTTCTTTTCTAAAACAAGGAGTTGAAGCAACAAATCTCATAGGTAGTTCTTTGATATCTAGAATTTTATCTTTAACAATATTAGTTAGAATAACTTCAGCTGTTGGTATTAAATATTTTTTATCTGAACCTTCCTCAAGCTTAATTTCAAATTGGTCATTTTCAAATTTAGGTAATTGACCAGTGCCAAACATTGTATTTTCTGATGCTATAAGTGGTGGTGAAACCTCATGATATCCATTTTTAGTTATATGTTTATCTAGCATAAAATTAGATAAAGCTCTTTCTAACAATGCTAATTGATCTTTAACAAATACAAATCGCGAGCCTGTTGTTTTTGTTGCTAAATCAAAATCAAGCATTTTAAGTTTTTCTCCAATCTCATAATGAGATTTAGGTTTAAAATCAAATTTAGGTGTTTGGCCTGATTTAGAAATTTCTACATTATCATTTTCATCTTTACCATCTGGAACATCAGAATGAGGAATGTTAGGTATATTTGATAGTATTATATCAAGTTTGTCTTTTATTTTTTTTTGTTTATCGGCTATTTGATAATTTAACTTCTGAATATTTTGGTAATTTATACGTTAAAAATAAAAAAGAATTTAATATTTTATACAAATTGTTTATTGATAAAACTTCTCATATCTTAGAAAATTTGGGTATAAACATTAATACTGTCCCAGTTTTAGATTTACGTTATAAGAAAAGTTCTAAAGTAATAGGAGATAGGTCTTTTTCAAAAGATCCTAAAATTGTATCAAAAATAGGCGACCTTTGTATTAATCACTTTAAAATCAATTCAATAGGCACAATAATTAAACATATACCAGGGCACGGATTAGCTAAAGTTGATAGCCATTATTTTACACCAATAATTGATAAATCTGTAAACTATCTTAAGAAAAGAGATTTTATTCCGTTTAAAAATAAAAAAGCTTTTTTTGCTATGACAGGACATATAATATTTAGAAAAATTGACGCAATAAATACTGTTACTCATTCAAAAAAAATGGTTCAACTAATAAGAAATCATATTAAATTTAAAAATATTTTGATATCTGACGATCTTTCAATGAAAAGTTTAAAATCATCAATCAAAGAAAATACAATTAAGACTTTTAAAGCTGGATGTAATCTAGCATTACATTGCAATGGTAATTTAAAAGAAATGAATATTGTTGCAGAAAACTCTCCTAAATTAAGTTCTTTTGTCATTAAAAAAACCTCACAATTTTATAAGATTATAAGCTAGTATTACTTCATGATTGATTCTAACTCATCTTTATTTGAGGTTGATGTAGATAACTATAATGGTCCTTTAGATATATTATTAGATTTAGCTAAAGCACAAAAAGTTAATCTTGAAGAAATTTCAATAACAAAACTAGCAGATCAATTTAATAACTTTATATCAAATAAAAAAGATCTTAATTTAGAAATAGCCTCAGAATATCTTTTAATGGCTACTTGGCTGGCGTATTTAAAATCTAAGTTATTACTTCCAGGTGATCCAGAAGAAGAATTTAAAGTTCAAGAAGTTGCTGAAAAATTGAAGCTTCAATTAAAGAAATTAGAATTAATACGTTTATTATCTGACCAAATGCTAAAAAGAAAAAGATTGGGTAAAGAAATTAGAGTAAGAGGAATGAAAGGTCATATTAGATCAATATACAGTTCAGAGTATAAAGTAAGTTTAATTGAGTTGTTAAAAACTTATGCAACCATCATAATGACTAAAGATTACCAGAAAATGAATATACCAAAATTACCAGTATTTACAGCTGAAGATGGAATTAAAACTATAAGAGAATTATTTGGAAAATTATTAGATTGGAAAAATATTAATGATCTAATTCCTCAAAATTTTAAAAATGGAAAAAAAATTAAAAAAACAGGTCAAGCTGGTATATTTGCTGGTTCATTAGAATTAGTTAAAGAAGGCAATCTTAAAATTAAACAAGATAAACTTTATGATGAAATATATATTAAAGAAAATATATGATTAAAAAAAAGATAGAAGAAAAAAATAATATAATTAGCTTTCCTTCTAAGCTATCTTCAATAGAAAAAGAAATTGAAGCAGTAATTTTTGCTGCAGCTGAACCACTAGATAAAGATACTATAGAAAGTAAAATTTCAAAAAAAACAAATATTGAAAAATCTTTACAAAAATTACAGGCCGAATATTCAGATAGAGGCATTAATCTAGTTTGTATCTCAAACAAATGGTCTTTTAGAACATCACCTAATCTTTCAACTATAATGACACAAGAAAAAACTGTTGAAAAAAAATTATCTAAAGCTGCTATAGAAACTTTATCAATTATTGTTTATCACCAACCTGTAACTAGAGCAGAAATAGAAGAAATTAGAGGTGTAGCTTTTGGAACAAATACTTTAGAAATTTTAATGGAACTAAATTGGGTAAGACCAGCAGGACGTAAAGATGTAATTGGTAAACCTATACAATATGCGACAACAGATGATTTTTTAAGTCATTTCAATTTACAAAAATTATCTGACCTACCAACAGTGGATGAACTAGGCGCAGCAGGATTAATAGATTCCTCTAGTGTTGACGATGCAATTTTTGGAACAGGAAAATTCTACAAAGAAAAACAAGATGAAAAAAAAGAAGACATTTACTCAAATATCGACGAAATGTTAAATAAGACGTTAGATGAAGAAGATAATAAATAAAAAGTGACTTTTAAAATATTTATAAAAAGTATATAAATTCATTATGAGTATAGGAATTTGGCAAATCGCAATTGTAGTAATTTTGGTAGTTCTATTATTTGGCAGAGGTAAAATCTCTAGTTTGATGGGAGATGTTGCTAAAGGTATAAAAAGTTTCAAAAAGGGTATGGCCTCAGATGTTACCGATGAGTCCGAAACAAAAAATATTTCTGACGACAATCAAGACTCTAATAACAAAAGTTAAATCACATGCCTACTATTGGTTGGTTTGAGATTTTAATTGTAGTTGCAATAGCAATTGTAGTATTAGGACCAAAAGATTTTCCTGTCATGTTGAAAAAAGTTGGATCTTGGATAGGTACAGCCAAAAGTTATATTAACAATATTCAAAATGAAGTTTCAAATATCGATATAGAAGATCACGATATAGAAAATAAAAATAACAAAAAAGATAATAAAAAAGATACTAAAACCGATGCATAAGGAAGATAAAGAGGGTGGTTTTATAAGCCACTTAACTGAATTAAGAAAAAGATTAATAAATAGTTTTATTTTCTTAATAATTTTTTTTGTTGGTTGTTATTTTTTTGCAGAGCATCTTTATGGTTTTTTAGTAGAACCCTATGCAAAAGCTGTCAAAGATGATGGCACTAATAGAAGATTAATATTTACAGCATTACAAGAAACATTTTTAACCTATTTAAAAGTTTCTTTTTTTGCTGCTTTTTTTGTTACTTGTCCATTTATACTTATGCAAATTTGGAAGTTTATAGCACCAGGACTTTATAAACATGAAAAAACAGCAATTTTACCATACTTAGTTTTAACGCCTATTTTATTTTTTTTAGGTGGAATGCTTGTTTATTATTTAATAATGCCACTTGCTATTAAATTTTTTTTATCATTTGAAAGTAGCGGTATATCAACAAATTTACCAATTCAGCTTGAAGCAAAGGTAAATGAATATCTTTCATTAGTAATGAAATTAATTTTTGCATTTGGAATTAGTTTTCAACTTCCTGTAGTTTTAAGTTTATTAGCAAGAGTAGGAATTGTTGACTCTGAGTTTTTAAAAACTAGAAGAAAATACGTAATTGTTATAATTTTTGCAGCAGCAGCTTTATTAACACCACCCGATCCAATAACCCAAATTGGCTTAGCTGTTCCTCTATTAATTCTATATGAATTATCTATTTTTTCTGTAAAAATTATAGAAAAGAAGAATCTAAAAAATAA
>CACEIY010000008.1 GCA_902559635.1 uncultured Pelagibacteraceae bacterium
ATTATTAATTATTTGAATATGATTAGATGATTTTTTTTTAATCAAATTTGGTTGAATATTTTTAAGGTACAAAAAAGTAAATACACTAATAATTGTAAAAAAAATAAAATTTATGAATAAAAATTTTTTTAAAATAGATAAATTTTTTAAAAGATAATTAAACATCAACTAACATTCCATCTATATCCACTTCCATACCTAGTTTCTATAGCTGAAAAATCAGGATCTACTTTTTTAAATTTTTTTCTTATTCTTTTTATATGGCTATCAATTGTTCTGTCTTCAATATCAGTATCTTCTCTATAAGCGATATCCATCAATTGAGCTCTTTCTTTTATAATTCCTGGCCTTTTAGCTAATTCTTTTACCAATAAAAACTCTGTTGTAGTTAATTTATCTGGTAATTGTTTTCCATTCCATTCACATTCTAATTGAGATGGATCAAGCTTTAATTTTCCATGTGCAATAATACTTTTGTTTTCTTCTATATTAATGTCTACTTCTTTTTTTCTAAGCTGAACTCTTATTCTTTCAATCAAAACTTTAATGGAAAAACCACCAGATTTTTTTATAAAATCATCTGCCCCTAACTTTAAACCCAATAGTTCATCAACTTCCTCATCTTTAGATGTTAAAAATATTATCGGCATAGATGTTTTTTTTCTAAGTTTTTTTAATAATTCTTCTCCATCCATTTTTGGCATTTTTATATCTATTACTGCTAAATCAGGTGGAGTTCTTATGAGCCCAATTAAAGCACTTTCTCCATCTATATAGGTTTGGACTTTAAAGCCCTCCTTTTCAAGAGCAATACTTAAACTAGTAAGAATATTTCTATCATCATCAATTAAAGCAATAGTTTGTTTATGCATGGACATTTTTAAAAATACTAAATTGTTCTAATTAGGGCAAATATTTAAATTTAATGTAATTCACCCCAATTATCTCCACTATTAACATCAACAGTCAATGGAATGGAAAAAGAATGGTGATCGCTTACAGCTACACTTACCATTTCATCTTTAATTATTTTTCTCATTTTATTGATTTCATCTTTATCAACCTCAAATATTAGCTCGTCATGAATTTGTAATAACATTTTAGATTTTAAATTTTTCTGATCACTTAATTTTTTATCTAGTCTAATCATGGCTAATCGCATAATTTCTGATGCAGATCCTTGTATAGGGGCATTAATTGCCGCTCTTTCTTGAAAGTTTCTCACATTATAATTTTTGTCATTTATCGCATTAAAGTGGGATCTTCTTCCAAAAATATTATTTACATAGCCACTTTTTCTACAAAACTTAATTGTATCTTCCATATAAACTTTAATTTCTGGAAATTTGGCAAAATAAGAATTTAAAAATTCTTCTGCTTCGTAGTTAGATACATTTATTTGTTTTGCTAATCCATATTGAGAAATTCCATAAATTATTCCAAAATTTATAGCTTTTGCCTTTCTTCTTTGATCTTTATTTATTTTTTTTAAATCTACATTAAAAATCTGACTAGCTGTCAATGAATGAATATCTTCATTATTTTTAAAAGCTTTTTTTAATTCTTTTACATCTGCTAAATCAGCTAAAATTCTCATTTCAATTTGATTATAGTCAGCTGAAATTAACACTTTATTTTTTTCAGCTACAAAAGCTTTTCTAATATCTTTGCCATCTTCAGATTTAATAGGAATATTTTGCAAATTTGGATCACTAGATGCTAATCTTCCAGTTGTAGTAGCAGCAAGTAAAAACGATGTGTGAACTCTTTTTGAATTGGGGTTTAAGTGATCAGGAAGTGAGTCAGAATAAGTATTCTTTAATTTTGATAATTGTCTCCAATCTAATACTAATTGTGGAAATTTGTTTCCTTTAAAAGCCAAATCCTCTAATACTGCAGCACTTGTTGCAAAGCCTCCTTTTTTAGTTTTTTTAAGACCAGCAATTTTTAATTCATTATAAATAATTTCACCTAATTGTTTTGGAGATGCAATATTAAATTCTTTCTTTGAAATTTTGAATATTTCTTTTTGAATATGTTGTATTTTTTTTTCAAATTTTAATGATAATCTTTTTAAAAAATTACTATCAATTTTAATTCCTTCTATTTCCATAAAAGCTAGTATTTTAATTAATGGTTTTTCAAATATTTCATAGATATTTGATAATTTTTCTGACCTCAGGCTTTTTGAAAATTTTTTGTATAATCTATAAGTTATATCTGCATCTTCTGCCGCATAATCTTTTGCCTTTTCAATATCTACTTCTCTAAAATTAATTTCATTTTTACCTGTACCAACTAAATCTTTAAAACTAACAGTTTTATGATTTAAATGTATCTCAGATAAAATATCCATGTTATGTCTATTTTTTCCAGCATCTAAAACGTAAGACATTAACATTGTGTCTTCTAAAGAATCTAAAATTATTCCATTTTTATAAAAAATTATAAAATCATATTTTATATTTTGACCAATCTTTTTAATACTTGGATCCTCTAAAAATTTTTTTAATTTTTCTAAAACTTTTTGCTTATTTAAACATTTTTCAGAATTATGTCCGATGGGTATATAACAAGCTTTACCAATTTTTGAACTTAAAGAAATTCCAACTAAATTTGCTTGATGAGGATCTAAAGAATCTGTCTCAGTATCCACTGCTACTTCACCAACTTCTTCTGCCTCTTTAACCCATTTATCTATTTCATTTTCATCATTAATTAAATGATAATCTTTATTATTAATTGGTTTTTGAGTCGTAAAGTTTTTTTCAACTTTTTCTTTATTTAAATTTTCAAGATTTGGTTCACCATATGCTGAAATTGCAGAACTCAATAAACGATTAAACTCCATTTCTCTTAGAAAATTATAGAGTTTATCTTTATCAATTTCTTTCAATTTAAAATCAGTTAATTCTTTTTCAACAGGTGAATCTTTTTTTAATGTTACAAGCTGTTTGCTAATTAAAGCTTTATCTTTATTTTCTAACAATGTTTCTCTCCTTTTATTTTGTTTAATTTCATGTGCAAATTTTAATAATTTTTCTAATGTTCCATATTTATTTATAAGCTCAGCTGCAGTTTTTACTCCTATTCCTGGAACTCCAGGTACATTGTCACTGCTATCACCTGCTAAAGCTTGTACATCAACTACTTTGCTAGGTGTGACTCCAAATTTTTTAAATACATCGTCATCATTAATAAATTTATTTTTCATAGGATCGAAAATTCGAACATCTTTTTTAAATAATTGCATCAAATCTTTATCTGAAGAAACTATTGTCACTTTTGCACCTTTTTTTAAAATTTGATCCACATAAGTAGCTATCAAATCATCTGCTTCATAATTATTAAGATCTACTGAAGGTAAATTAAATGCTAATACTGATTTTCTAATATATTCAAATTGTGGTGCTAGATCATCAGGAGCTTCTGCTCTATTAGCCTTATAATCGCTGTAGATATCATTTCTAAAAGTTTTTCTAGCAGAATCAAATATAACTGCAAAATGTGTGGGTTTTTGTAAATTTTCATTAGATTTGGAATCTTCTAAAAGTTTAAAAAGCATACTACAAAAACCACTCACTGCTCCAGTCGGTAATCCATCACTTTTTCTAGATAATGGTGGAAGAGCATAATATGCGCGAAAAATATAACCTGATCCGTCAATTAAATAAAAATGATCTGTTTTTTTAATTTTACTCATTTAATATTTTATAATTACAAAGGTATTATCATCTATATGTTAAAAAATATATTTAGAATAAAAGAAATTTTATCAAATTAATATCAATATAAATATCACTGGAATATCAGTATAAATAAAGGTATTATTATTTGATGGAGCTAACAAAACTAAACTTACAAAGCAAAGTTATTAGATCTTTGTTAATAATTGTACTTGGATCAATAGCTTTAATGATTTCTGCTAAAATCAAAATTCCTTTTTATCCAGTACCCATGACCATGCAAACTTTTGTAGTTATGTTTTTGGGTTTAAGTTTTGGTTATAAAATTGGTCTTGCAACAGTAAGCTTATATCTTTTTGAGGGAATAATTGGTTTGCCAGTATTTTCAAATTCACCTGAAAGAGGAATAGGTTTGGTTTATTTTACAGGACCAACAATGGGATACTTGATTGGTTTTTTATCAGCTTGTTATTTAGCAAGTTTTGTAAACTCAAAAGATAATTTATTAAAAATATTAATTAAACTTATTATAGCTGTTTCTACAATTTATTTATTTGGTGTTATTTGGCTTGGAACTTTAATTGGATGGGAAAAACCTATTTATAGTTTAGGAGTTGCTCCTTTTTTACTCGCAGAATTATTTAAGATTTTATTATTAACTTTAATTGCAAAAAAAATAATTAAATTTAGAAATTTTATCTAGGTGATCTTTTAGAAAGTATTCTCTGAAGAGTTCTTCTGTGCATTTTAAGTCTTCTTGCAGTTTCTGATACATTTCTATTACATAATTCAAAAACTCTATGAATATGTTCCCATTTCACTCTATCAGCAGACATTGGATTTTCTGGGGGAGAAACTTTTTTTGAAGGATCTGCTAGTAAAGCTTTTTCTACATCGTCTGCATCAGCAGGTTTAGCTAGATAGTCGATTGCTCCTTCTTTTATTGCTGCAACTGCAGTAGGTATATTTCCATACCCCGTTAACATTATAACTCTACTTGATTCATTTGATTTTTGTATTTCTTTTACAGCATCAAGACCGTTACCGTCAGATAGTCTTAAATCAACAACTGCAAATCCTGGTTTATTAATTTTTGTAACCTCAATGCCCTTTTTTACACTCTCAGCTTGTAATACTTGAAAGCCCTTTTTTTTCCATAGATCTGGCTAATCTTTCTCTAAAGGGGTTGTCATCTTCAACTATAAGTAATTTTTTGTTATCAAAATCACTCAAATTTTGAATATTATCATTATTTTTCATAGCTCATATATGTGGTCTTTTCTAAAAATTTCAATAGTAATTATTTACTTTACACTTATTTATTATTGCCTTAACTGCTGATTTGGAAAAGGTTTTAAATTATTTTAAACTTTTTTTTTGTTAAATTTTTTTGAGGGGGCATTTTAAATGCAAAAATTTAAATCAGTCGAGGAACTAGTAAATCGACTGAAACCAGATAAGCCAGTTTATTGTATCAGAAAGAATTCTATTCTTTCTGCATCGAGGTTTTTTCAAAAAAAATTTCCAGGGAAAACTTTATTTGCAGTTAAAACAAATCCTCACTCAGAGATTATTAAGACCTTAATAAAAAGTGGGATTAATCAATTTGATGTTGCCTCTATAGAAGAAATAAAAACTGTAAGAAAATTTAGTCAATCAGCTAAATGTTCTTATATGCATACCGTAAAGAATAGAGAAAGTATTAGCGAAGCATATTTTAAATATGGAATTAAAACATTTTCTTTAGATACAAAAGATGAATTAATCAAAATTATAGAAACCACAAACAATGCCAAAGATCTTGAACTATTTGTTAGACTAGCTGTTTCAAATGAACATGCTGAAATTGATTTATCAAAAAAATTTGGAGCTTTAAGTTCTGAGGCAGCTGGATTATTAAGATTAGCAAAACAAAATTCAAACAAAATTGGCTTAAGTTTTCATGTTGGTTCACAATGTATGCATCCAATTTCATATACTAAAGGTATCGCTGAAATTGGAAATATAATCAAAAAAACAAAAATTATTCCCGATTATATTAATGTTGGCGGTGGATTTCCAACTATTTATCCCGATCTTGTTCCACAATCTTTAAACAACTATTTTAAAGAAATCGAAAAAGGATTAAAAAATTTAAAATTACAAAATTTACCTGAAATTATTTGTGAGCCAGGAAGAGCACTTGTTGCTGAAAGTGGCTCAACAATAGTTAGGGTTGACTTAAGAAAAAAACAAAAGCTCTACATTAACGATGGTACTTATGGAACACTTTTTGATGCAGGGACACCAAATATAGTCTTTCCTTCAAAACTAATTAAAAATAATTCTAACAAAGTTATTTCAAAAAAATTAACTGCGTTTGATTTTCATGGTCCAACTTGTGATAGTATGGATTATATGAAAGGTCCTTTTATTCTACCAAATAATATTAAAGAAAATGATTATATTGAACTTGGCCAGTTAGGTGCATATGGACTAACCTTTAGGACACAGTTCAATGGTTTTTATTCAAATGAAATTTATGAAGTTGAAGATAGCCCAATAATGACGCTTTATGGAAAAGATATTAATAAAGCTACTTTAGTTGCTTGATGCAAGAAAAAAAAAATTTAGGTCATAATAGCAAAAAAGATTTTCTAAAAAATCCTGTTGAACATATAGATATTACCACTTTTGATTCTAGAAAAATTATTTCCTCTATGGAAAAGATGTCATTTGTTTCAAGAGAAACTGCAAATGCTGCAAATATTTATAATGAAATGTTAAAGGATAAAGAGTGTACAATTTTCTTAACCTTGGCTGGTTCAACTTCTGCTGCTGGATGTATGAATATTTATAAAGATCTAGTAAAATATAATATGGTAGATGCTATTGTTGCTACAGGGGCCTCTATTATTGACATGGATTTTTTTGAAGCTTTAGGATTCAAACATTATCAAGGATCTCAATTTCAAGATGATACTGAACTAAGAAAAAATTACATTGATAGAATTTATGACACTTATATTGATGAAGAAGAACTACAAATATGTGATAAAAAAATTTGCGAAATAGCTAATAATTTGGAGCCAAGAAGTTATACTTCTAGAGAGTTTATCTATGAAATAGGAAAATATTTAAAAAAAAACTCTGTAAAAAAAGACTCTTTAATTGAAACTGCATATAATAATAAAGTTCCAATATTTTGCCCTGCATTCACAGATTCAAGTGCTGGTTTTGGATTAGTGATTCATCAAGAAAATAATCCTAATAAACATATGACCTTGGATTCAGTAAGAGAATTTAGAGAATTAACTGAAATTAAGATTCAATCTAAAAAATCAGGGCTATTTATGATTGGAGGAGGAGTTCCAAAAAATTTTATTCAAGATACAGTTATATGTGCAGAGCTTTTAGGTAAAGAAGTAGACATGCACAAATATGCAATACAAATTACTGTAGCTGATTCCAGAGATGGTGCATGCAGTAGCTCAACCTTAAAAGAAGCTAGCTCTTGGGGTAAAGTAGATGTTACAAAGGAACAGATGGTTTTTGCTGAAGCAACAAGTGTACTGCCTTTAATCGCTAGTGATGCATATCATAAAGGTGAATGGAAAAAAAGAGATAGAAAAAACTTCTCAAATATTTTTGGATAAAAAATTGAAATATTTATCAAATAAAAATGGTTTTCTAGGGATTGATAATAAATTCAATTTTAAAGAAAAAGTTGTAATAGTCTCTTTCGGTTTAGAAAAAACTGTTAGCTATGGCAGTGGTACTAAAAATGGTCCTAAAGAAATAATAAAAGCTTCTCATCAAGTTGAATTATATGATGAAGAACTTAATTGTGAGCCTTATAAGAAAATAGGAATAAAAACATTAAAACCTTTTAAAATAGATAAAAATATAAGCAAAGCTCTTGAAAAGATAGCAAGAGTAAATAAAGAAATTTTAGATAAAAAACTTTTTCCTATGACTTTTGGAGGAGAACATTCAATAACTCCTGGTTGCATAAAACCATTTGTAAAAAAACATAAAAAAATTTGTCTATTACATTTTGATGCCCACGCAGATTTAAGAGATAGTTATAATGGTGAAAAATTATCTCACGCTTCTGCTATTAGAAGATGTTTAGATTACAAAAATGTATCAATAATTTCATTTGGAATAAGAAATATCTCTAAAAGTGAAATGACTTTTCTAAAAAAAAATAAATCTAGAATCAATATTTTTTGGGCTAAAGATAAGAAAAAATGGAACTTGCAAAAATTTAAACAACTTATAAAAAATAAGACTGTATACCTAACTTTCGATGTAGATGGTTTAGACTCTAGTATAATGCCGGCAACAGGAACTCCAGAACCTGGTGGACTTTTGTGGGATGAAACTTTAAATATAATAAGAATTGCTGCAAAAAATTCTAATATTGTTGGTGCAGATATAAATGAACTTGCTCCAATAAAAGGATTTAACTCTTATAATTTTCTAGTAGCAAAATTAGCTTATAAAATACTGTCTTATAAATATTTATATTAAATTTAAACTGGTTTAAATGTTTTAAGAAGTAATCTAAAAGGAATTAACATTAATAAAGCTACTATAATCTTAACAGTTAAATCTCCTAATGAAAGCGTAACCCAGGGCACTCCAGTTGCATAGAAAGATATTGAAAAAAATAAAAATGTGTCAACTGCTGACCCTATAATTGAAGAGGTAAAAGGTGCTATAAACCAAGCTTTTTTTCTAAGATTATCAAAAATTTGAACATCTAATAATTGAGCTATTAAAAATGCTGTACCTGAACCAATAGCAATTCTAATTGAAATCAAATCTGCAAAATTTGTTGAAAATAAAAGAGTAAAACTAATGCCTATTGCAAATCCAATATAAACAATCTTTCTTGCAATCTCTTTGCCATAAGATCTATTAGCAAGATCAGTAATTAAAAAAGCAATTGGGTAACTAAATGCTCCATATGTTAATATTTCTTCTAATCCATAATAATTAATTGGAAACTGAACCAGATAATTAGAAGCTAACACTACAACTCCCATTATTAATGAGAGTAATACAAATAATTTATTCATTAAGCACTTTTAGATTGGACTATTTTTTTTTGAAATGGTGATTTAATTAGTATGTTCTTTTTTAATTTTTTTAATCTTGGAGATAAGTTTTTATTTTTAACAGTCTTCAAAAATTCATCGAAACTACCTTTTTTATCAACAGATCTTACTCCAGCATTGCTAACTGTTAACTTTAAACTTTTTTTTAAAAGTTCACTTGTAAATTTTACTTTTTTTAAATTTGGTAAAAATCTTCTTTTCGTCTTATTGTTAGCATGACTAACATTATGACCTTTCATTGGATTTTTTCCCGTAAGTTCACATTTTTTTGTCATAATAACTCAGACTATATAAAGTGAGATACTGATCGCGTCAAGTTTATAAGATTTAAGTTATCCTTTTTTTTTCCTATTATTTCGGTAAAATTCTTAACACCATCTTTTAATAATAATTCTCTAAGCTCTTTTTTAATCATGTTAACTACATTTGGTCCTCTAAAGACCATTCCAGTGTAAAGTTGTATATAATTTGCTCCAGCTAAAAATTTTTCGTATGCGCTTTTTCCTGAATTTACTCCACCTACTCCAATTATTTTTATTCTTCCATTAAGAATTTTATAAAATTTACTTATTAATTTTGTAGATTTTTCTTCAATTGGTTTGCCCGATAAGCCTCCTTTTTGATGTCTTTGAATATTTTCCAAACCTTGTCTATTTGAGTCAGATGTATTAGAAATAATGATTAATTCAATATTATTATTTAAAAGAACTTCAGATATCTTATTTATTTCTTGATCATCTATATCCGGTGAAATCTTAACCGCTATTGGAATTTTTGAACCTAAAATTTTTTTTTCTTTATCGATTGTCTCTAGCAATTTATTTAATTTTGTGTGTTCATGAAAATTTCTTAAATCTTGTGTGTTTGGAGAAGAAATATTTATTGTAATGTAATCGGCTAACTCATGAAAAGTTTTTAAACATACGACATAATCTCTAAGTCTATCGTCTGTATCTTTATTTGGTCCTATATTAATTCCAAGTAAACCAATTGACTTATTTGATCTAATTCGATCAGCAACATTCTTAGCACCTAAATTATTAAAGCCAAGCCTGTTAATTAAAGCCTCATCTTCAACCAATCTAAAAACTCTAGGTTTTGGATTTCCATATTGTTTTAAAGGAGTAATTGTACCAACTTCAACAAAACCAAATCCTAATTTATATAATGAATTATAGACTTCAGCGTTTTTATCAAATCCTGCAGCCATCCCAATAGGATTTTCTATATCTTTATTAAATATCTTAGTTTTAAATAAAGGATCATCTTTATTTTCATCTATAATATTTGGAACAAAGTTAAATTTTAGTGATTTAATTGCTAAATTATGTGCTGTTTCAGGATCTAATTTAAAAATTAAAGATCTTAAATTTGAAAACATTATTTAATTTTATTTAATATAAGATCTTTTGTTTCTTTAACACCAAAAAAACTTATAAAAAAACCGATTCGAGGACCATTTTCATCTCCAAATACAACTTCATAAATTAATCTAAACCATTCTCGAAGGTTTTCAGAATAACCATTCTCCTTTCCTGTAGAATAAATTAAGGTTTGAATATCTTCAGGAGACATTTCATCATTACACTTCTCTAAAGTTTGGATTAATGCTTGTAATGCTTTTTTTTCTTTGTCGTTAGGGATTTTGTACTTTTTTTGAGCCTTTATCACATCATTAAAATATTTTATCGCATAATCAACTAAACTATCAAATATCGGATAATTGTTTTCATTTATCTCTGGTTTATATTTTTTTACAAATTTCCATAAAAGATCTTTCGTATCTGCATTACTTGTTTCAACAAGATTTAAAAGCATAGAAAATGACATAATTATATTCTCTTCAGGTATTTTTCCATTATGAACATGCCAAACTGGATTCATTAATAATTTTAGTTCATCTTGATTTTTGGACTTTTCAATAAAATCCAAATATTCATCAACAGCCTTAGGGACAATTTCTTTATATAATTTTTTAGCTCTCTTTGGATTTTGATACATGTATAAAGATAAACTTTCAGGTGAAGCGTACTTTAACCATTGATCAATGGTGATTCCATTCCCTTTAGATTTTGAAATTTTTTCACCTTTCTCATCTAAAAATAATTCATATGCAAACCCTGAAGGATTAGTTTTTCCAATTAATTTTATAATTTTGTTAGATAAAATTGCACTTTCAATAAGATCTTTACCGTACATTTCAAAATCTACATCTAATGCATACCAACGCATTGCCCAATCAACTTTCCACTGTAGCTTACAATGTCCATCTAAAATACTTTTTTCCAATTTTTTTCCTTTATTATCAAAAATTATTTTAGAATTTTTTTTTTCTATCTCAAATATGGGTATTTCCAAAACATGTCCTGTTTCAGGACAGATTGGCAAAAATGGACAATAAGTTTTTTGCCTTTCTTTACCTAATGTGGGTAAAATAATATTCATTATTCCATCATAATTCTCTAAAATTAATTGTAGTGTTTTGTTAAAAAATCCAGATTTATATAAATTAGTTGAGCTTTTAAAAGTATAATTAAAATTAAAACTATTTAAAAAATCTTTTAACATTTCATTATTGTGTTCTCCAAAACTTTGAAATTTTTTAAATGGATCTGGAACCTGTGTTAAAGGTCTATTTAAATTTTCTTCTAATAATTTTTGGTTTGGTACATTGTCTGGAACTTTTCTCAATCCATCCATATCATCAGAAAATGTAATAATTTCAGCTGGGAGATCTGTTAATTGTTTTAAAGCATTTACTAACATTGAGGTTCTAGCTACTTCACCAAAAGTTCCTATGTGAGGTAAACCACTAGGTCCATATCCTGTTTGAAGTGTAATTTTACCTTTTTTGTCTATAAAAGACTTTCTCTCTCGAAGCATTTTTTTGGCCTCTACAAAAGGCCAAGCAGTAGTTTTATCTAAATTTTCTCTCTTTATCATGAATTACCATTACAACTTATTATTATAACGATTTAACCAATTCTTATAGAGTTGAAATTTATTTACCATAAAATAATGTCCTTTCAAAATGTCTAATTATAAAACTGTTTTTTTTACACTTGGAATTTTACAAATAATTTTAGGGATATTTATGTTTGTTCCTATAATTATTCAATTTTTATATTCAGAAGTTGATTCTTCTTTTTTTGGAGCTTCAATCGTAACAATTATTTTTGGAACTTTGTTTTTTTTATCAAACTTAGATCATGATAAAAGGTTAACTTTACAACAAGCATTTTTATTAACTGCCTTATCTTGGTTTAGTATTGCGATATTTGGGTCATTGCCTTTTGTTTTTTCAGATTTAAATTTTTCTTTCACTAACGCTTTTTTTGAAAGTATGTCCGGGATTACAACCACTGGATCAACTATAATTTCAAATCTTAATGAAATGCCAAAAGGTATTTTACTATGGAGGGCGATTCTACAATGGTTAGGCGGAATAGGAATTATAATTATGGCAATCACTTTAATGCCCATAATGAATGTTGGAGGAATGCAGTTATTTCAAATTTCAAATAATGATTCATCTGAAAAAATTCTACCTAAATCAAAGGAAATTGCTCTTCGTCTTATTTATATTTATTCTTCTTTAACTCTGCTTTGTTTAATAACCTACAAAATTTTTGGAATGGGTTTTTTTGATAGCTTAACTCACTCAATGACAACAATAGCTACAGGAGGTTTTTCAAACTATAATGAATCTATTGGTTTTTTTGACAGTATCTCAATAGAAATATCTTCGATGATATTTATTATCTTGGGAAGTATACCTTTTATAGCCTACATTAAATTTATTAGTGGTAATAAAAAAATTTTTATTAAAGACTCTCAAATTAAATTTTTTTTTGGAGTTATAATTTTTAGTATTATTATTTTAACTTTATATTTATTTATAAATAAATCTGAAGAATTAAGCTTAAGATCAATATTCTTTAATGTTGTATCAATATTAACTGGTACAGGATATGTTAATGCAGAATTTGATGGCTGGGGTAGTTTTGCTCTTATATTGTTTTTAGGACTTATGTTTATTGGTGGTTGTGCTGGCTCAACCACTTGTGGAGTTAAAATATTTAGAATACAAATTCTTTATTCATTCGTATCTAATCAATTAAAAAAAATAATCTATCCAAAAGGTGTCTTTGTTTTAAAATATGATCAAAATCCAATTGATAATAAATTTGTCGCATCAATTATTTCTTTTATCTATATGTATTTAGTAATATTTTTTAGTCTTACAGCACTTTTATCTTTAACTGGTTTAGATTTTATCACCTCAATTTCTGGTGCTGCTACATCAATTTCTAACGTTGGGCCTGGTTTAGGATCAATAATTGGGCCAAATGGAAATTTTTCAACTTTGCCAGATATTTCTAAATGGATTTTAAGTTTTGGAATGATTTTGGGTAGACTTGAATTATTTGCAATACTAGTCTTGTTCTTACCTTCTTTTTGGAGAAATTAAATATGCTTGAAATTAAAAAACAATCATTTTCTCAAACTTTCTCAATTTATTTAGATAAAAGAATGTTAAAAATTTTATTATTAGGATCAATCTCAGGATTTCCTTGGGTATTAATTGGTAGTAGTCTTAGTTTGTGGCTTAAAGAGGATGGACTTAGTAGATCTACTGTTGGATGGGCTGGATTAATTTTTTTAGTTTATGCATTTAATTATCTATGGGCACCTTTAGTTGACAGGATACAAATTCCTTTTTTAACAAAAAAGGTGGGACATAGAAGAGGTTGGATTATTTTAATGCAACTGTTAATTTTAATTTCACTTTTTTTATGGAGTATCATTGATCCATCTGAAAATTTAGCTTTAGTAATTACAGTTGGATTGCTAATAGCTATAGCATCAGCAACTCAAGATATCACTGTAGATGCTTTAAGAATTGAACAAATTGGAGAACACGAGGGAAAATCAATGGCTGCTGGTGCCGCTATGGCTGTTGTAGGTTGGTGGAGTGGATATAAGCTTGGAGGAGTATTATCCTTATTCGCTGCTGAATATTTACAACAAGCAGGGTTTGAAAATTACTGGCAACTAACTTTTTTAATTTTAGGCATACTCATTATTCTAATGAATATAGGACTTATGTTTGTCGATGAAGTTGGGTCCTTAGAAAGACAAGATAAGCAAAAAGAATTTGATAAATTAATTTCAAGAAAATTTGAAAAAGAAAACTTATTTACTAAATTTATAACATGGATAGGTGGTACTATTGGGGGACCAATTGTAAGTTTTTTTAAAAAAAATGGTTTTTCTATTGCAATAGGTATTTTAAGTTTTGTTTTTTTATTCAAAGTTGGTGAAGCTTTTCTGGGTCGTATGTCAATAATCTTTTACAAAGAAATAGGTTTTAGCAAAACAGATATTGCTATTTATTCCAAAACTTTAGGCTGGATTACAACAGTAATTTTTACACTCTTGGGTGGACTTTTTGTAATTAGATCTGGTGTTTTAAAAGCAATGTTTTTAGCAGGAATTATTATGGCCACTACTAACCTTTTATTTAGTGTATTGGCTTGGAGTGGTAAATCTGAACTTCTATTCGCTATTGCCGTAATTTTTGATGATATTGCTGCTGCTTTTGCTACGGTAGCATTTGTTGCTTTTATATCATTACTAGTTGATAGAGCTTATACTGCTACTCAATATGCTCTTTTGGCATCGATTGGCACTGCAGGAAGAACTACTTTAGCATCCTCATCAGGTGCTCTTGTGGATTGGTTAAATGGAGATTGGGGAACTTTTTTTGTTTTAACGGCTCTTATGGTAATTCCATCTCTTATCATTCTATGGACCATGAAAGACAAAATAAAATTAAGTGAAAAATAATTTTTTAAATTCACCTTTAGAAAATATAAATACAAAGCCTTCAGTAAATTCAGAAGTTGCTTCTCAGATATTATATGGAGAAAAATTCAAAATTTTATCTAAAAAAAAAAACTGGGTTAAAATAAAAACAAACTTTGATAATTATACTGGTTTTATTAAAAAAAATAAATTTAACTTAAATTTTAAACCTACAAATAAAATTTATAGACTTAAAGCTAGAATTTTTAAAAAATTAGATAATAAATTTTTACCAACTAAAGATTTTTTATATTTTGCAACAGGTATAGCTACCAAAAGTCAAAATAAAAATTTTATTGAATTTGAAAAAAATAAATGGATTAAAAAAAATGATACAAAAAAGATTAATCATTATGAAAAAGACTTTAATAAGATTTTTAAATTGTTTTTAGGCAGCAAATATTTATGGGGAGGAAAAACTACTAAAGGTATAGATTGTTCAGCCTTAATTCAAATTTATTTTTATTATAATAGAATATTTTTTCCAAGAGACTCCAAAGACCAAATAAAATTTTGTAAAAAAAAATTAAATAGTAAATTATCTAAAGGTGATATTATTTTTTGGAGAGGTCATGTGGGAGTTTGCATAGACCAAAAAAAATTCATTCATGCATATGGTCCAAAAAAAAAGGTGCTAATTATGCCTACTAAATTCACAATTAGAATTATTAAAGAAACTGCAAAATTAACTGTAAAAAAAATTAGTAATATTAAAAGTTATTAATCTCTTCCAAAATCTGGTTTATCAATATCTTGTTTAAGTTTAATGATTTTAGATCTGACTTTTTTTGTTTGAATCAATTTTTTAAGAATCAACTTATTATTTTTAGAATTAATATCTTTTTTAAAAGCATTTAAACTTTTAACGAATAAATCGATTGCTTTTGATACGTTATTTTTATTATTAAAAAAAATATCTCTCCACATTATTTCATTAGAGGCTGCTATCCTTGAAAAATCTCTTAATCCTCCTGCACTATATTTTATTAAGTCATATTTTTGCTTTTTCTCAAAATCTTGTGCTGTTTTTACTAAGTTATAAGCAATTAAATGGGGCAAATGACTAGTAATCGAAAAAATTTTATCGTGTTTTTCTGGACTCATAATAACTGTTTTTGATCCCATTTTTTTCCAAAAAGTTGCTAAGATCTTTAAATGTTTTGTGCTGGTTTTTTTTGATTTAATTAAAACACACCATTTATTTTCAAAAAGGTTGTGTTTCCCATGTTCAGGACCGCTGACTTCAGAACCAGCAATTGGATGACTTGAAGTCCAAAAAATATTCCTTTTTAAATTCTTTTTAATTATTTCTTCAGATTTTAATTTTGCTGAACCAATATCAGTAAAAACATGTTTTGTAGTCAGAAAGTTATTTAGTTTAAGAATAATTTTTTTATATTCACTCATTGGAGTGCATAATATAATAAAATGTGACTGGGCTACTGCATCTTGAGGTTCCTTTACTATAGTTCCAGGTAATTTTAATCTTTTAATTTTTGCTAAATTTTTTTTCGATTTATCGTATATAAAAATTTTTTTTGCTAATTTTTTTTTTACGATTCTTCTTAATAAAGAAGAGCCCAATAATCCACAGCCAATAATTAATACATTTTTCATTTATTAAATATACTTTTTACTACACGAATAAATTTTAAACTATCAGTTCTTGAACCAATTGTTAATCTCAACCTATTTTTTATGTTATAACCATTCTCAGTTAATCTTAAAATAATTCCTTTTGTTTTAAGTTTTTTATAAAAGTGCTTTGCTTTAAATTTACATTTAGTAAAATCTAACAATAAAAAATTAGCAGAAACATCATTTGAGCTAATATTATAATTGTTTAAAAAGTTTTTTAATTTTGCTGCATAATAAATATTGTGTTTAATTGAACGTGATATAAATTTTTTATCTTTAAGAGATTCTATTGCAGCTTTTTGTGCAACCTCATTAACATTAAATGGTGGCTTAATTATATTTAAACCTTCAATTATTTTCTTTGGTCCATAACCCCATCCAATCCTCAAAGAGGATAGCCCATAAATTTTTGAAAATGTTCTTAAAATAAAAACGTTTTGTCTATTCTTAAATAAATTTAAGCCAGACTTATAATCTGAATTTATCATATATTCTGAATAAGCATCATCTACCACAAGCAATATATTTTTTCTCAGTTTTTTTCTTAACTCAATAAGTTCAAATTTACTCAAGTAAGTTCCTGTTGGATTATTAGGATTAGCCAAAAAGACTATTTTTGTTTTTTTTTGTTACTTTCTTCAATATTTCCAAAATTGATACTTTGAAATTTTTTTCTTTAGCATAAACCACATTTGCACCAACTATTTCTGAATAAATTCTGTACATTAAAAAACTAAATTTAGGAACTATTACTTCGTCCTTAGATTTGAGAAACAACTGACACAACATTTGAATAATTTCATCTGACCCTGCACCACAAATAATTTTATTTTTGTCACATTTAAACTTTTTAGATATTTGATTTCTTAATTCTTTTGATTTGCCATCAGGATATCTAAAAAAATTTATATTTTTATTTGTAATAACTCTTTTAACTCTTGGACTTACTCCTAACGCAGACTCATTAGCTGAAAGTTTTGTGATTTTTTTTATTTTTTTAATACTTGATTTGCCTGGTTTGTAGGCTTCTATATTAAATTTTTTAAATCTTAGAGTAGTCATGTTTAAAATTTTATGCTCTTTATAAATAAAATAACAATTATTTATATAGTATTAGTGAAAATATTTTAAAAATTGACATACTAAATAACTTCTTGTACATAATTTATGCGCTGATTTATCTGAATTGCGAGCGCTCTAAAAAAACCGCTAAAAAAGTTTTTTTTCTCACAATTCAATTTCAGCTTTTATTATGAATATTACAGAAAAAATAAAAACGCTTATTATTAATAAACCACTAAAACTAGATTGTGGTAAAACTATTAGTGAGTTTCCTCTAGCATATGAAACATATGGATCTCTTAATGGGAACAAAGATAATGCAATTTTAGTATTTCATGCCTTAACTGGAGATCAATTTGTTACAGGTTTAAATCCTATTACCAATAAAGATGGATGGTGGTCATTTGCTGTTGGTCCAAATAAATCTATCGACACAAATAAATATTTTGTAATTTGTGCAAATGTTATAGGTGGATGTATGGGATCCTTTGGTCCAAGCCATGAAAATCCTGAAACAAAAAAAATATATGGTACAGATTTTCCAGTAATTACGATTAACGATATGGTCAATGCACAAGTAAATTTATTAGATCATTTTGGTATTAAAAAACTTTTTTCTGTTGTTGGTGGTTCTATGGGTGGAATGCAAGTTTTACAATTTGTAAGTAATTTTCCTAACAAAACTAAAACTGCTGTTCCCATTGCTTGTACTTCTAGCCATTCGGCACAAAATATTGCATTTAATGAGCTTGGCAGGCAAGCTATTGCGGCTGACCACAATTGGATGGATGGCAAATACATCTCTAAAAGTATAGTTCCTGACAAAGGATTAGCTGTTGCAAGAATGGCTGCTCATATTACTTATCTATCTAAAAAAGGTCTCCAAGAGAAATTTGGAAGAAAGCTCCAAGAAAGAGACGACCTTAAATTTGGTTTTGATGCTGATTTTCAAATAGAAAGTTATTTAAGATACCAAGGCTCAGTATTTGTAGATCGTTTTGATGCAAACAGTTATCTTTATATTACAAGAGCTATGGATTACTTTGATTTGGTTAAACAGTTTAATGGTAATTTATCTAATGCTTTCAAAAATACTAAAGCTAAATTTTTTGTAATATCTTTTACATCTGATTGGCTTTATCCCACCCAAGAAAATAAAGATATAGTTATAGCTTTAAATGCTATTAGTGCAGATGTTGGTTTTGTAGAAATAAAGTCTGATAAAGGACATGACTCTTTTTTATTAGATGTACCAGATTTTTTAAATGCACTTAAAAATTTTTTAGATCAAGCTTACAATGAATAGCAGTTATGAAATCAGAATATAAAATAATTACAGATATTATAGAAGAAAATACAAGAGTATTAGATGTAGGGTGTGATGACGGAACTTTAATGGAATTTTTAAAAAGAAATAAAAACGTAAATGTTAGAGGCATTGAAATTTCAAAAGAAAAAGTTCAAATTTGTGTAGCCAAAGGATTAACAGTTATTGAGGGTAATGCAGAACTTGATTTAAAACAATTTCCAAATGATTCTTTTGATTATGTTATTCTTGGTCAAACCTTACAAGCTTTTATAAATCCAGAAATTGTTATAAAAGAACTTTTAAGAGTTGGAAAAAAAGCAATTATAACTATACCAAATTTTGGTCACTGGAAAGTGAGGTTAAATTTATTAATAAAGGGAACAATGCCTGTGACTAAAACATTGCCTAACAATTGGTACAACACGCCAAATATTCATATGTGTACAATTAAAGATTTTGTTAAATTTTCTAAAATAATAGATTTTAAGATTTTTAAATCTTTGGCACTTATAAATAAAAACGTTTCTAATATAAATAATTCTAATTTATTTTTTAAAAATTTATTTGCAGAACTTGGTATATTTTTAATTGAAAAATAAAATGAAAATTGAAATAATTAAATGTCTAAAAGATAATTATGCTTATTTAATTATTGATGAAACAAAACAAGATGCGTGTGTTATAGATCCTAGTGAAGCGGAACCAATAATTAATTTTGTTGAAAATAAAAAGATAAACCTAAAAAATATCCTAAACACACATCATCATTATGATCATGTTGGTGGAAACCTTGAATTAAAAAAAAAATACAATTGTAATGTAATTGGTTTCATTGGAGATAAAGATCGTATCCCAGAGGTTGATATTCTTGTTGAAGACAAACAAATTTGGAAAGATAATAATTTTGAGGCAAAAATTTATCATATCCCTGGTCATACAACAGGACATATTTCTTATCATTTCTTTAAAGAAAAAAAAATTTTTACTGGCGACACTTTGTTTTCTCTTGGTTGTGGTAGAATTTTTGAAGGAACTTATGAACAGATGTTTAATTCATTAAATAAAATTAAAAAACTTCCTCCAGAAACTGAGATTTACTGTGGACATGAGTATACTCTACAAAATTCAAATTTTTGTTTAGCTAATGATTCTAAAAATTTAAAACTTAAAGAAAAGATTATAAAAATTAAAAATAAACTTAAAAATGATTTGCCTACAATACCAACTATTTTAAGAGATGAAATAGACTGTAATATTTTTTTAAAAGCAAAAGATTTAAAAAGCTTTTCAAAATTAAGAGATTTAAAGGATAATTTTTAGGTTATTCAGCTTGACTATATAAAAGCTCAGACTATATTGCCTTTACAAATTTTAACAATTAATACTATGTCTTACGCAGTAATACAAACAGGTGGAAAACAATATAAAGTTAAATCAGGAGAAATCCTTAAGATTGAAAAATTACCTGGCACAAAAACAGATGCAAAAATAGAATTTAAAGAAATCCTTGCTTATGGAGATGATAAAATAATTGAAGTCGGTTCTCCAATAGTTGCTGGAGCGAAAGTTGAAGCAGACTTAGTTAAAAATGGTAAAAATAGAACAATATTAATTTTCAGAAAAAGAAGAAGACAAAATTCGAGAACAAAAAATGGTCATAGACAAGAATATTCAATGATTAGAATTAAAAAAATTTTTTCAAAAGATGGCAAAGTTCTATCTGAAGCTGAAAAAAAAGCTGTACCCAATAAAAAAACAGCTGTGGCAAAAAAAGAAGTAAAAAAATAATTAGGTAAATTTTATGGCAACAAAAAAAGCAGGAGGATCATCTAGAAACGGACGAGATAGTGCTGGGCGAAGACTTGGTGTTAAAAAATATGGTGGAGAAACAGTTATTCCTGGAAATATAATTGTTCGTCAAAGAGGTACTAAAATATTCCCTGGTGAAAACGTTGGTATGGGTAAAGATCATTCAATTTTCTCAGTAATAAAGGGGAAAGTGGTATTTAAGAAAACTAAAGCAGATAGAACTTTCGTTTCAGTAAAGCCCAATTAATAGTACAACCTAAAATTAATGTTGTATTATGAAATTCCTAGATCAAATAAAAATATATGTTAAAGCTGGAAATGGTGGCAATGGTTCCCCAAGTTTTAGACGTGAAAAATTTATAGAGTTTGGAGGTCCTGATGGTGGAGATGGCGGCAAAGGTGGTTCAGTAATACTTAAATCTGAAAGAAATTTAAATACTCTAATAGATTATCGATATCAACAACACCATAAAGCTAAAAGAGGTGAAAATGGTATGGGACAAAATCGTACTGGAAAAGGAGGTGAAGATTTAATTCTTAAAGTTCCTATCGGAACACAAGTATTTGAAGAGGATAATAAAACTCTAATTTACGATTTTACAAAACCAGGAGAAGAATTTGTAGCTGCTGCAGGTGGTAAAGGGGGATTAGGCAATACAAGATTTAAAAGTTCAACAAATAGAGCTCCTAGAAAATTTACCAAAGGAACATCTGGTGAAGAGTTTACAATTTACTTGCAGTTAAAAACTATTGCAGATATTGGCATTATTGGTTTGCCTAATGCAGGTAAATCAAGCCTTTTAGCTTCAATAACAAATGCAAACCCCAAAATAGCAAATTACCAATTTACTACTTTAAACCCCAACCTTGGTGTTGCTTCATATGATGATAAAGAAGTAACTATTGCAGATATTCCAGGTTTAATAGAAGGTGCCCACGAAGGTACTGGGTTAGGTATAAAATTTTTAAAACATATTGAAAGGTGTAAATCACTTTTGCATTTAATAGATATTACAAATGATGATTTAGAAAAATCATATAATGAGGTTAAAAATGAAATAAAAAATTATAGCTCTGATCTTTTGAAAAAAAAAGAATTAATTGTATTAAACAAAATTGATTTAATTGATGAAAATATTGTTAATCAAATAATTGAGAAATTTTCAAAAAAAATCCAAGGAGAAATTTTAACTTTATCTACTCTAAATAAAGAGTCAGTTTCAAAAATCAAAGCCAAACTTATATCCTATGCCTCTTAAAAATTCTAAAATTGTAGTTATAAAAATTGGCTCATCTCTATTAGTTGATAGAAATAAAAAAATACGAAAAAAATGGTTATCAGCATTTGCAAAAGATGTTCAAAAATTAAACTCTAGTAAAAAAAAAGTGATCATTGTTAGCTCAGGTGCGATAGCATTGGGTTGTATAAAAATGAATTATAATAAAAAGAGTTTGAAATTAGATAAAAGTCAAGCAGTTGCATCTATTGGTCAGATAGAATTAATGAATCTATTCTCTAAAATTTTCTTAAAACACAAACTAAATATTTCTCAAATATTATTAACACTAGAAGATACTGAGGAAAGGAGAAGATCTCTAAATGCAAAAAGAACTATTGAAAATCTTTTTGATCTTAATTTTATTCCAATTGTTAACGAAAATGACACAATAGCAACTACTGAGATTAAATATGGAGATAATGACAGACTTGCATCAAGAGTAGCTCAAATTACAAATGCTGATACTTTAGTATTATTATCTGATGTTGATGGTCTATATGATAAAAATCCTAAGTTATTTAAAAGTGCAAAACTAATTAAAAAAGTAGAAAACTTAAATCAAGATTTAAGAAATATAAACTTTAAAGGAAATAATGAATTTGGTAGTGGTGGAATGAATACAAAAATAGAAGCAGCTAAAATTTGTCAATTATCAGGATGTAATATGATAATTGCTAATGGCTTATATTCAAATCCAATAGATAAAATTCTTAAAAATCAAAATTATACATTGTTCATATCTAAAACATCTAAATTAGATGCAAGAAAAAAATGGATAATAAGTTCAATATCACCAAAAGGAGAACTTATAATTGATGATGGAGCAAAAAAAGCTTTAGCTAATGGTAAAAGTTTATTAGCAGCAGGTATTAAAAACGTAATAGGAAAATTTAAAAAAGGTGACCATATAAAAATCTTAGACAAATCAAAAAATGAATGTGCGAGAGGTCTTAGCTCTTTTTCATCCCACGAAATAAAGAAAATTTTAGGACATCACTCTAAAGAAATAGAAAAAATATTAGGCTATATTTCAAAGTCAGAAGTTGTTCACAAAGATGATTTGGTGGAGATTTAATGAAAAATTTATTAATTACTATTGGAAAAAATGCAAAAAGAGCCTTTTCTATTTCAGTGTCTTCTAAAAAAAAAGACCAAGTGCTAGAAGATTATCAAAAACTTATACTTAGAAATCAATTAAAGATTATTAATCAAAATAAAAAGGATCTATATTTTGCAACTAAAAAAAAGTTAAAAACAAACTTAGTTAAAAGACTTATTTTAGATAAAAAAAAAATTTCATCAATTATTAAATCAATAAAATCTATAAAAAACTTTAAAGATCCTGTTAATAAAGTATTAGAAAAGTGGCAGAGACCTAATGGTTTAAAAATTTCAAAGGTAACAACCCCTATAGGAGTGATAAGTGTTATTTATGAAAGCAGACCTAATGTTACTTGTGATGTAGCTGCTTTATGTTTTAAATCTGGAAATCCTGTTATTTTAAAAGGTGGATCAGAAGCCTATTATTCAAACAAAATTCTTTCTAATCTATTTAGAAAAGCTCTTAAAAAAAATAAAATTAATCAAAACTATGTTCAATTTATTAATCATAAAAATCGTAAGATTGTTGATTTTATATTATCTAAAATGAATAAATACATAGATGTAATAATTCCAAGAGGTGGAAAAAGTTTAGTTAAAAAAGTTCAAGATTTATCTAAAATACCAGTAATTGGACATCTAGAAGGAATTTGTCATACTTACGTTGACTTTGATGCTGACTTAAAAGTTGCCAACAATGTTGTTTTAAATGCAAAATTAAGAAACACTGCTATATGTGGAGCTACGGAAACTATTTTGGTACATAAAAAGATATTGAAAAGATTTTGTAATTTAGTTTTAACAAATCTTGAAAATAGAGGATGTAAAATTGTTGCAGATAATAAAATTAAAAAAAATTTTAGAGGAAAGATTATTTCTGCAAATGAAAATGATTGGTCAAAAGAATACCTTGCGCCAATTGTATCAGTTAAAACTGTAAATAATGTTGAAGAAGCAATAAGTCATATAAATAAATATGGAACAATGCACACTGATGCTATCATTACAAAAAATACAAAAGTTGCTAAAATTTTTTTAAAAGGAGTCAAGAGTTCAATAGCTATGCAAAACACTTCAACTCAGTTTGCTGACGGTGGAGAGTTTGGGTTTGGAGGAGAGGTTGGAATATCTACTAACACTCTACCACCTAGGGGACCCGTAGGACTAGAACAACTTGTTTCTTATAAATACCTAGTAATTAGTAATGGCAAAACCAGAAAATAATTTAAATAAAAAAAAAATAGGAATTTTAGGTGGAACATTTGATCCAGCACATAAAGGTCATTTAGCAATATCAAAAGAAGCTATAAAAAAATTTGATTTATATTCTGTGATCTGGGCTATTACAAAAAAAAATCCTTTTAAAAATGAAAGTGAAAGTAATTTAAAAAATCGAATTGCTAAATGTAAAAAAATTATTAAGAAAAATAAATTGATTAAAGTTAAATATTATGAAGATTTAATTAAATCTAACAAAACTATTGACCTAATTAATCACCTTTCTGCAAGTAAAAAATTAAACTTATATTTTATAATGGGAGCTGATAACCTAATTAATTTTCATAAATGGTATAAGTGGAAACAAATTTCACAAAAATGTAATATTATCGTATTTGACAGACATGGTTATAAAAAAAAATCTTTAAATTCAAAGACATTTAAGAACTTAAATAAAAAACAGATTGCATTTGTAGAATTTAATAAAGTCAATATTTCTTCTTCTCAATTAAGAAAAATTTGATAATCTTTTAAAAAATTAATGGATAAAATTTCAAACTTAAAAGAAACAATAATCAAAACTCTAGACCTTAACAAAGCCCACGATATAATAAGTATTGATCTTAAAGATAAAAGCTTTATGGCAGACTATATGATAATAGCAAGTGGAACTTCTTCAAGACATATTCAATCTTTATCGGAACAAGTTTTGCAAAAATTACAGGACAATGGTTTAAAAGATTCAAAAATAGAAGGCAAAGATAGTAATGAATGGAAATTAGTTGATGGGATAGATTTAATAATTCATATTTTTCATCCTGAAAAAAGAAAGTTTTATGAGTTAGAAAAAATATGGTCAGAATTAATACCTAAAGAAAAAGTAATGATATGAAAAAAAAAATTCAAATATTAATTTTTTTTTTTACTAATATATTTTTAATAAATTATTCACATTCTGCTGAAGTTAATATCTATAAAAAAATAGATCTTTTTGGAGAAGTTTTAGAAAAAATTAATAAAGAATATGTAGAAGAAATTAATCAGTCTGAAAGCATGGATGCTGCAATTAATGGCTTGCTTCAATCTCTTGATCCTTACTCAGCATATATGTCACCTGAAATTTTCAATGAAATGCAAACTGAAACAAGTGGTGAATTTGGAGGCTTGGGTATCGAAGTTAGTATGGAGTCAGGAGTTGTAAAAGTAATTTCACCAATAGATGATACACCAGCAGCTAAAGCTGGAATTAAAGCTGGTGATTACATTGTTAAAATTAAGGATATTCAAGTTCAAGGTAAAACACTTAGTGAGGCAGTTGATTTAATGAGAGGCCCAGTTGGATCTAGTATAGAACTTACTATAAGGAGAAGAGGAGAAAAAAAGGCACTTACATTTAATATTATTAGAGAAATAATTGAAATACAGTCAGTTAAAGCTGATTTACTAGAAAATAACATAGGATACTTAAGACTTACTTCGTTTAATGAAAATAGCAGTGAACAAATAAAAAAAAATATTAAAGAATTAGAAAATAACAAAAGTGTAAATTCATATATCTTGGATTTAAGAAATAATCCTGGAGGACTTTTATCTCAAGCAATTAAAATTTCAGATTATTTTTTAGATAATGGAGAAATTGTTTCTACAAAAAGTAGAAAAAAATCTGAAAACCGAAAATGGTTTGCCAAAAAAGGAGATTTAACGAATGGAAAAACACTAATAGTATTAATAAATTATGGTTCAGCCTCTGCTTCAGAAATTGTAGCTGGAGCATTAAAAGATCATAAAAGAGCAATTGTTGTTGGTGAAAATAGTTACGGTAAAGGTTCAGTTCAATCTATTATTCCATTAAAAAATGATGGAGCAATCAGATTAACTGTAGCAAAATATTATTTACCGTCTGGTAAATCAATCTCTGAGGTAGGAGTAAGTCCTGATATAGAGGTTTATGAAGAAGGTGAAGAGTTTAGAATAAAAACTGATAAAGATAATCAACTTAACTACGCTATTAAACTTTTAAACGGTTAAAAATGAAAGAAAAGTTTAAAAATTTACCGCTTAGAAGCGGAGTGGGCATTGTTGTTTTGAATAAAAATAACAAAGTTTTTGTAGCGAAAAGAATAGATAATCCTAAAAGTTTCTGGCAAATGCCTCAGGGAGGAGTTGATCTAGGAGAAAAATTTATTGACGCTGCGTACCGAGAACTTGAAGAAGAAACTAGCATTAAAAATGTTGAATTAATTAAAGAATTAGAAGGTTTTATAACATACAATTTGCCAGATCATCTTTTGGGAATTATTTGGAAAGGAAAATTTAAAGGTCAAAAACAAAAATGGTTTTTAATGAGATATCTGGGTAAAGATAATGAGATAAATATAAAAACTAAAAAACCTGAATTCTTAGAATGGAAATGGGTAGACTTAGAATTAATTACTGAGTTAGTAGTAGACTTTAAACTTCATGTATATAAAGAAGTCCAAGAAAAAGTAAGAAAAATAATTAATTGATAGATTTTAATACATCAATTTTTTGATCTATCAGGTATTTCATTTGATCATTAATTTCTGTATTATTAGTTTTTTCCTCAGCTATTTTAATAAGTTCATGTATTCTATTTTTATCAGCATCTTTCAAATTAAAGATAGAACTAGTTAATATAGATAAATTATTATCTTTAAATTCTACAATGCCATCTTCTGCAAAAAATTTCTCTTCACCAGATTTTGATTGAATCGTAATAATCCCAGGTTTTAAAAAAGAAATTATTGAAATATGATCTTTTAAAATTCCCATTTCTCCCTCAAAAGCTGGAACTACAACTTCAGTAGCATCCTCCTTAGATAAAAAAGATTTTTCGGGATTTACAATTTCTACTTTAAATTCATCACTCATTAAGCAGCAGCCTCTTTAGCCATTTTTTCTCCTTTTTCTATAGCCTCTTCAATTGTACCAACCATATAAAAAGCGGCTTCAGGTAAATGGTCATATTCACCTTTACAAATAGCATCGAAACCTTTGATTGTTGATTCCAGGTCAACTAATTTTCCAGGTGATCCTGTAAAAACTTCAGCAACAAAAAATGGTTGAGATAAGAATCTTTGTATTTTTCTTGCTCTTGCGACAACTAATTTATCTTCCTCAGATAACTCATCCATACCAAGAATAGCAATAATATCTTGCAGCGATTTATAAGATTGTAATATTTTTTGCACATCTCTAGCTACTCTATAATGTTCATCTCCAACGATTCTTGGATCTAAAATTCTTGAAGTAGAATCTAATGGATCAACTGCTGGGTAAATACCAATTTCTGCAATTTGTCTAGAAAGTACAGTCGTTGCATCCAAGTGAGCAAATGAAGTTGCAGGAGCAGGATCAGTTAGGTCATCAGCTGGAACATAAATTGCCTGTACTGAAGTAATTGATCCTTTGTTAGTAGTTGTAATTCTCTCTTGAAGATTACCCATGTCGGTAGCCAAAGTTGGCTGATATCCCACGGCAGAAGGAATTCTTCCTAAAAGAGCTGATACTTCTGAACCAGCTTGAGTAAATCTAAAAATATTATCCACGAAAAAAAGAACGTCTTGTCCTTCCTGATCTCTAAAATATTCTGCTACAGTTAGTCCTGTAAGTGCAACTCTAGCTCTTGCTCCAGGAGGTTCATTCATCTGCCCATATACTAAAGCAGCTTTTGATCCGTCCCCATCTTTTTTGATTACTCCAGATTCTATCATCTCATGATAAAGATCATTTCCTTCTCTAGTTCTTTCACCAACGCCTGCAAAAACTGAAAAACCTCCGTGAGCTTTCGCAACATTGTTGATCAACTCCATGATTAAAACAGTTTTTCCAACTCCAGCTCCTCCAAAAAGCCCTACTTTTCCTCCTTTTGCGTATGGAGCTAGAAGATCAATAACTTTAATACCTGTAACTAATATTTCTGTTTCAGTAGATTGATCATTAAATTCTGGTGCAGCTCTATGAATTGGCCATGTTTCTTTTGTTTTAACATCTCCTCTTTCATCAATTGGCTCCCCAATTACATTTATAATTCTTCCTAGAGTTTCTGGTCCAACAGGAACTTGTATTGGTGCATTTGTATTTGTAACTACATCACCTCTTTTTAATCCCTCAGTAGCGTCCATTGCAATTGTCCTAACAGTAGTTTCTCCTAAATGTTGAGCAACTTCTAAAACTAATCTGTTGTCACCATTTTTACACTCTAATGCTGTTAAAATTTCTGGAAGTTCTCCATCAAATTTTACGTCTACTACTGCTCCAATAACTTGTGTAATTATTCCTTTGCTCATAATTATAAACTTTCTGCTCCTGATATGATTTCTATTAGTTCTTTTGTAATTGCTGCCTGACGACTTCTATTATACTCAATAGTAAGTTTGTCAACCATTTCACCTGCGTTTCGAGTTGCATTATCCATTGCACTCATTCTTGACCCTTGTTCGCTAGCTGAATTCTCTAACATTGCCTTAAATATTTGTGTTGAAATATTTTTTGGCAACAAATTGGTTAAAATTTCATCTTCATCTGGTTCAAATTCATAACTCTCATCAGAAGTATTTTCTTCTGCATCATTATTAAGAGGAATGATTTGTTGAGCCTGTGGAATTTGAGTGATTACGTTTTTAAATCGATTATAGAAAATAGTACAAACATCAAATTCACCAGCTTCAAATTTTTCAATCACCTTTTTTCCAACTTTATCTGCATCAAAATAATTAGCATTTTTAGATTCTTTAAAAGAAATATTTTCAATAATTCTATCTCCATAAGCTCTTTTGAGTTGATCATTTCCTTTAGAACCAACAGTTATAATTTTAAGTTCTTTACCTTGATCTAAAATTTTTGAGAAAAAACTTTTTGCTTTTTTAATTATATTAGAATTAAATCCACCACACAAACCTCTATCAGAAGTCATAACTACACAAAGGTGTACTTTTTCATTACCAGTTCCTGACAATAATTTTGGTGCATTTTCTTTATCAGATATTCCTGTAGATAGGTTTAAAATAACATTATTCATTTTTTCTGAATAAGGTCTGCCCTTCTCAGCACTCTCTTGTGCTTTTCTTAACTTTGCGGCCGCAACCATTTTCATAGCTTTAGTAATTTTCTGTGTAGATTTTACACTTGCTATTCTTTTTTTTAAATCATCTAAACTTGCCATAATATATTAAGATTTAAAATTACTCTGTAATTGAGTAATAACCTCAACTAGTAATTTCTCTTTATCCTCTTCTAACTTACCTGAGCTTTGAATAGCTTCAATAATTTCAGGCTTATCTGATTTACATTTTTCAATAATCTTGCTCTCAAATTCAGCAACATCTTTTAAATCAATATTATCAAGGTATCCTTTAACACCACAGAAAACAGATATTACTTGTTCTGCTACTGTCATAGGTGAATATTGTTTTTGTTTTAAAAGTTCAGTTAATTTTGAACCTCTATTCAAAAGTTGCTGAGTAGATGCATCTAGATCAGATCCAAATTGAGCAAAAGCTGCCATCTCTCTATATTGAGCCAACTCTAATTTCATAGATCCAGACACTTTTTTCATAGCTTTTGTTTGAGCTGAAGATCCAACTCTAGATACTGACAAACCTACGTTAATTGCAGGTCTTATACCTTGGTTAAAAAGTTCTGTTTCTAAAAATATTTGACCATCAGTAATAGAAATCACGTTAGTAGGTATGAACGCTGAAACATCTCCACCTTGAGTTTCAATGATTGGAAGAGCTGTAAGAGATCCTCCACCATGCTCCTCACTTAATTTTGCTGCCCTTTCAAGCAGTCTACTGTGCAGATAGAATACATCTCCAGGGTAAGCTTCTCGTCCTGGCGGTCTTCTCAAAAGTAAAGACATTTGTCTATAGGCAACTGCTTGCTTTGATAAATCATCATAAATAATTAATGCGTGCATTCCATTATCTCTAAAATATTCACCCATAGTACAACCAGTATAAGGAGCTAAAAATTGCAAAGGTGCTGAGTCTGATGCAGTAGCAGCAACAATAGTTGTGTAGTCCATTGCTCCAGCTTCTTCTAATGTTTTTTGTATTTGTCTTACAGTTGATCTTTTTTGTCCTACTGCAACATAAATACAATATAATTTTTGTTTTTCATCTCCAGACTCATTAATCTTTTTTTGGTTTATAATTGCATCTACTGCAACTGCAGTTTTACCAGTTTGTCTGTCCCCAATAATTAATTCCCTTTGTCCTCTTCCAATAGGAACCAAACTATCAATAGACTTTAATCCTGTTTGCATTGGTTCACTAACTGATTGTCTTGGTATAATCCCTGGCGCTTTTACTTCTACTCTGCTTTTTTTAATATTCTTGTCTAATGATCCTTTACCATCAATTGGATTTCCTAATCCATCAACAACTCTACCTAATAATTCTTTTCCTACAGGAGTGTCAACAATATCACCTGTTCTTTTTACTACATCGCCCTCTTTAATATTTCTATCATCTCCAAAAATTACAACACCAACATTTTCACTTTCTAAATTAAGAGCCATTCCTTTTGAACCATCTGCAAATTCAACCATCTCTCCAGCTTGAACATTGTCAAGACCATAAATTCTAGCAATACCATCACCAACCGACAAAACCTGACCAACCTCAGTTACTTCAGCTTTATTTCCAAAATTTTTAATTTGTTCTTTTAATATTTTCGTTACTTCTGAAGGATTTATTTCCATTTATGCCTCTATCATTCTATTTTCAATTTGTTGTAATTTATTTTTAATTGAGGTATCAATCATAGTACTTCCAACCTGTATTACCAAACCTCCTATTAAACTTTTATCATGTTTGTAGTTTAATTTTATTTTTGATCTAAAATTTTTAGTTAGCTCTTCTGTAATTTTTAATATCTCATCATTAGAGAGCTCTTTTGCCGATTTTAATTCTGCTTTAAGTTCACCTCTTTTTCTTGAACAAATTTCTATAAAACTTTTAAGAATTCTCTCAATGAAAAAAAAACGTCTTTTTTTTATTAAAAAACTTAAAAAATTTTTAAATAGAGTCTCAAACTTATAGTTTTCGGAAATTGTATTTAATACTTTTGATAAATCTTCATGTGCAGTAGTAGGATCTTTAATTAAACTTGAAAAATCCTCGCTATTATTGATTAAAGTTAAAACTGATAAAGATTGTTCTTCAATTTTATCAATAAGTTTACTTTCGTTAGATAGTTCATAAAGCGCTAGAGAATATCTTTCTGCTGAGGTTATTGAAAATCCCTTATCTTTGCTCAATTTAATACCTTTATAATGTTGAAAATTATTTAAAAATCAGGTTTTAATTAACATATGACCTTTATGTCTTCAAGTGACTGATTTATAAAAAAGCCCTTTTTTTTCTATTTAATTGAAATTTATAGGGTCAACATCAACTGACAGTTTTATTCCAGAAGAAAATTTATATTTAGGAATTATTTTTGCTATTGAGTGTTGTACCTTCATAGACTTTGGTCCCCTCACAAGTAATCTAACTCTATATTTTTTTTTTAATCTAAATATTGGAGCATTTACGGGGCCTAAAACCTTTCCTTCAATTTTGTTTTCGATAAAATTTTTAAAATAAAAAGCTTCTTTTTCCAATTTACTCTCATTACTCCCTGTTAAAATTATAGAGATAAATCTTTGAAAGGGTGGAAGTTTATTTTTTCTTCTAATTTCCAATTCTTTTTCTAAAAAAATATCTGGATTTTTATTAGTAATATCTGAAATCATTTTTGTGTTACTGTTATAAGTTTGAAAATATACTGTTGCAGGTTTCCCAGCTCTTCCTGCACGACCAGATAATTGATGATAAAGTTGTAAATTTTTTTCTGCTCCTCTTAAATCATGGCCTTGAGAAGAAAGATCAATATCAACAACTATAATACAATTAAGACTAGGAAAATGAAATCCTTTAGAAATTAATTGAGTTCCGACTAATATTTGAGTCTCATTGTTTATAATTTTATTTAATTTATTAATTGAATCTTTTTTATTCATTGTATCACTAGAAAAAATTTGAATTTTTTTATTAGGAAATTTTTTTTTTACTTCCTCTGAAATTCTTTCAACACCTGGGCCACTAAAAATAAGATCACATTCACCTTTTTTTGAACAGTTTCTTTTTAGATTAGTTTTGTATCCACAATAATGACATAATAAGTTATTCTTTTTTTTATGATAAACTAAGTTAATGCTACAATTTGGACATGAAAAACTGGTAAAACATTTATTACACAAAACATTAGGTGAAAATCCTCTCCTATTTAAAAAAAATAAAACTTGATCATTTTTTTCAAGATGGAAATTAGCCTTTTCAATTATTTTACTAGATAACCATGATTGTTTTTCTAATTTTGTATTGTTCAAATTTATAATTTCATAATTTGGTAATGCTGAATTTTTATATCTTTGAGTTAAGATTGAAACACCATACTTGCCTTTCTTAATGTTTTCAAATGTCTCTATTGATGGAACTGCTGTAATTAAATTTATTGGTATGTTTTCAAATGATGCTCTAGAGATTGCCATATCTCGGGCATTATATATTACACCTTCATCTTGTTTGAATGACTGGTCATGTTCTTCATCCACAACAATCATTCCTAATTTTTTAAATGGTAAAAATAATGAAGATCTTGCACCTATGATAACTTTAATATCTCCTTTGGAAACACCACTCCAGATAAGTTCTTTCTTTTTTTTAGAAATACCCGAATGCCAAATGGCTGGTTTAAATTTAAAATATTCAAAAAATTTTTGCTCAAACTGACCTGTTAAACCTATTTCAGGTAACAAGATTAAGCCTTGAAAACCTTGTTTAATTATCGGTTTAAGAGCTTCAAAATAAACTAAAGTTTTTCCTGATCCTGTTATTCCTTGCAAAACATGTACTCTAAACCTTTTGTTTGAAGCATTCATTTTTTCGAGAGATTTATTTTGATCACTCGATAGTTTAATAGAAGTTTTTTTTATTTCGCTTTCAAAAGTTTTATAAAACTTTTTGTCCTTGTCTTCTACAGCTTTACTACTCAACAACATAAGCTTTAAGGCCATCCCCTTTGGAATAATATTGTATTCTGCAAACCAATTTAAAAAATTAATTGTATTTTTTTTTAAAGGAGTAACATTTAGTTTTTTTAATACACTCTTTATTTTAAATTTTTTACTATTACTTTTTTCAAATTCATCCCAAACTATTCCTGTTATTTGTGATTTTCCAAAAGGTACAATAACATAATCACCAACCCTAAGATTAATACTACTTTCATAAGTAAACGGATAATTAAAAATATTTGGTAAAAGAATTGGATATTTCATTCAGTAATTGACTTTTGTTAATGTTATGAGACTGTTGATTAATTTAGAATTTTCTTTTTTGCTTTATCAAATTCCTCTTTTGTTATCGCTCCACTGTCAAATAATTCTTTTAGCTCTTTTAATTTCTCAACTACATCTACATTATTAGAATTCGTATCGTCATTATTTTTAGTTTCGTTAGTTTTAGTATTTGTTGAATTGCTTAAATTTGTGCTACCATCATAAAATCCCAACTCAGTTAGTCTTGCTATAGTTTTACCAGCTTTTATATCTTTTGATTTAAGTCTTCTTTTTTTTTTATCACTACCGTTGTCCCAAACAATTTTATAGCTGTTAGCAAATAAAAAGCATTCTTGACCTGATTTTTTCTGACAATCTGCAATAGCCATTCCGCCATAATGTTTGTTATCTATCTCGGTAATATGTATTGGATGTCTAAAAAAAGCGCTGTGCGCACCATCTGCTGAGACTGCTATAAGCCCAGGTTTCCAATGTAGTTTTTGTTCTGCAGCATAATAACCTTTTTTGCCTCCACTAAAGTAATATTCTAAAATGTCAGCTGTATTTTTTGTAATTTTTAAAGGTCCTTTACCAAGCTTATATCCAGTTTTTACTCCTGCAAAAATAGCAGATGAGGAAAATAAGAATATAACTACAGTAGCTATAAATTTTATGACCAAATTTTTTTTCATTATAAAAAGATATTACCACTATGTACTATAAGTGATCAATAATTTAGAAATCTTGAATAAAGGTACTTAGAACTTAGAATTAGGCTACTGGACCACAGCTTATGAGTTCCACACTCTAATTTATTCAACACTTATGGTGCTGAAAATTTTTTCACCTTTTTGACTTACTTTTGAACCAATTTCAATTTTTTTTCCCCAAAAATCTCGATCAATACATGTTAGTCCTAAATTCCCTGAAACATCTTTTCTATTAACATCAACGCTACAGGTGCTTACACCTGTAGTTCCTGGATTGTGAGGGTTTTCAAAATTAGCTGCTTTAAAATGATTTTCAAAAGCGGTTGTAACGTCATGGCTATTTCGATCAGTCCAATTATTAATTTTTGGACATAGATCTGGTTGTGCTTTTATATTATTTGAAACTAATTTATTTAAAATTACTTCTTGTCCTAAACTACACTTCATTATCTCTGCTGAAATAAATTTAGCTATCTGTTTATGTATTTGTTTGACTGCATTATTTTTTGCTGCAGTTGTATACCCATTATAAGCAACCACACCCACTGCAGCTAAGATACCAATGATTGCAACTACAACTAAAAGCTCTATTAAGGTAAAAGCTTTTTGTTTCATTAATCTAAAATTATGTCACCACTACATACATGATTTGGAATTTCACACTTTGTACCTGAGCAAGGTGTTTTAACACAAGTCATAACTTGAATCTTTAATCCAGGAGATAACATTCTATTATATCCTACGTGTACATCACTTGTTATGCCTCCACCATGAGTTACTGCAGATTCTGAAGTGTCATAAGGATTTTTTAATTCTGATAAAGATTTTTCTACTGCCTTTGCAACATAATCCTTCCAATTGTTTAATCCTTGTTTTGTACAATCTAATTTACCATCCATAGCTTCACTTGCACCTGTTGAACATTTCATTACTTCATTAATTATATATTTAACCACATTTTTATGATTTGCAGTGGCTGCTGATTTTTTTGCACTAGCAGTATACCCATTATAAGCAACCACTCCTACTGCAGCTAAAATACCAATAATCGCTACAACGACTAGGAGTTCTATTAGGGTGAAGCCTTTATAATTAATTTTCAATATATTTATTCGTTAAAATTGACCATCGTAACGATCCTATTTTGGTTAGTGTTTGGATCATAGTTGCCACCACAACTCAATTTAAAACATGTGTGCACAAAAATTTTAGCACCCCGAGGATCAATACGAGTATATCCTAAATCTCTGTCATTAGCCCATCCAGCTGTTTGAGCCGCATCATCACCTATTGGGGGATGATTTGCGCCATATGGATTTTTAAATTTACCACTTAAACTTTTAACAATTGCGTTAGATAAAGCACCACCAGGATTTCCTCCTGAATTCAAAATTTTATAAAGCGTAGTACATGAATAATGACCATCTAATATTTGAGATGATGAGTCTAATTTACATTTCATACTTTCAGCGTTTAAGTATTTCGCAATTGATTTTTGATTTGCTTTTGCAGCTGCAATTTTTGCAGAAGCAGTATACCCATTATAAGCAACCACTCCTACAGCAGCTAGAATACCGATGATAGCTACAACAACTAGTAGTTCTATTAAAGTAAAAGCTTTTTGTTTCATAATCTTAACAAGCGCTTGCAACGTTTGGTTTCTTATTTGTTTGAGTTATTGATATTGTACAACTTCTATTATTTTTATTTGTTGCAGTTATGGTTAACGTAGAAGCATTGGTTGTTTTAAATTCATAGGCTTGTTCAGACAAATCATCTACTCCATCAAACAAATTATTAACTAGGTTTGATGTCGATGAATTGAAATAATATTCACCATTATTCGATTTATATTCTTGTTCAGCTAAATAAATTGAATTTAAAGTTATCTCAGCTTGTTTTTTTTCCGCTGAGGCTTTGTAACCGCTATAAGAGACTACACCTACAGCTGATAAAATTCCTATGATAGCAACTACAACCAAAAGTTCTATTAACGTAAACCCTTGGCTGTAGCGCCTCATAAATTATAAATTAATCTACTGTAACAGTGCTCGACATTTTATCGCTACTACCACAACCAGTTTTGTTACAAGATGCAATTGTAATTGTAGAGCCACTTGCACTCATATTAATTTGTCCTGGTGTAGTATTAGATGAAGAACTTTTTACGGCAAATTCACTACCGTCAAATGGATTTTTGTCCTTAAATACCGCTCCACTAGATCCAATAGCGCTAACTACATTACTAGCATTTATTCCTGAACAAGCTCTCGTGCCATTTAAGATCGTTCCACCATCTAAACTACATTTTTGTAATTCAGCAGAAAGATACTTAACAACTTGAGAATGAATAGTTTTTGTTGAAGCAGTCTTAGCGCTAGCTGTATACCCATTATAAGCAACCACTCCTACAGCAGCCAAAATACCGATAATTGCTACCACAACAAGCAATTCAATTAGTGTAAAACCTTTATTTTTTCTCATAGACTCCCCTTTACCTAGGTAATATTAAAATATTAATTTAGATTATAGTAATTCTAAAATAATTAAAAGCCAAAAAAAACAAGCTTTTAGTTAATAATTGCTCCAACATTGAAAATAGGCGCATACATTGCAAGCATCAAACCGCCAATAGTAATTCCCATGAAAACAATCATTATAGGCTCAATTAAACTTGCTAAATTTGCTACTGCAACATCAAATTCCTCTTCATAATAAATTGCAACAGATCCAAACATTTCATCTAAGCTACCTGTTTGTTCACCTACAGAAATTAATTGACTAAATGTTGGGGGAAATATCTTTTCTTTGTTAAATAAATCAGTCAAAGTTTCACCTGAGAAAACTCCTTTTTTAATATTTTCTAAAGCTTCTATGACAACTACATTATCAGTTACAGACTTTGCAATATCGATACTTTCAATTAAATCAACACCTGCTTGGTTAAGATTTCCTAAAACCAAAGATACTTTTGCAAGTATTGATTTATTAATTAAATTTCCAAATATAGGCATTTTAAGCATAGCTTGGTGCCAGGCTTTTTTAATATTATAATTTTTACTTACTAAATATTTAAAACCAATCACAAATAAAATTATAAAAATTAAAAGAAAAAAACCACCAGATGATCTAATAAATTCACTCATGGACATTATAACCGCAGTGGGAGTAGGCAAGTCATCTCCCATTCCCATTCCCTCATACATATTTACAAACGTAGGAACTACATTCATCAACATAAAAACCGTTACTAATATTGCGACTGAAAAAAGGACTCCTGGATAAAATAATGCACTTTTAATTTGTGATTTAATTTTTTCTCTTTTTTCTAATGAGATAACTATTTTTTGTAAAAAAGTATCAAGTTTACCACTGGCCTCACCTGCTTTAATTAAATTAACAACCACAGTATCGAAAATTTTTGGGTGTTTTTCAAAACATTTTGATAAAGCGTTTCCAGATTCTAAATCTTTTTTAATTGTTTGAATAACTTTTTTCATAGCTGGTCTTTTTGTCTGTCCATCTAGCATTTCCAAGGTATTAAGAACGGGTAATCCCGCTCTAAGCATAGTTGCAAATTGTTTACAAAAAATTAAAATTTCTTGTGCTTTTATTCCTGTTCCAAAACTAAAAGATTTTTTTTCTTTTTTAACTATAGCTTTTTTTTTCTTGGCCTCTTTAAGCTTTGTAATTATTACTTTTTGATCCTTTAATTTATGAGCTGCTTCAGCATTATTTAATGCTTCAATTTCTCCTTCTACATATTTACCTTGAGAAATTCCTTTATATTCAAAATTTAACATTAATTAGATTGTAAAACTCGTTCATACTCTGCAAAAGAAAGATCACCACTCAACAGTAAGTCTTGACCCATATCTTGCATGGTTCTAAAACCATTTTTCTTTGCTATTGCATTTAGTTCTGTTTGTTGAAGATTAGATAAAATTCCTGCTTTTAATTCATTTTCAATTTCTAGAATTTCATAAATACCCATTCTGCCTTTATAGCCACTACCACTACAAGTCTCACATCCATTTCCTTTATAAATTTTAGCTCTGGCAGATTGTTCTGGTAAAAAACCAATTGAGTTTAATAATTTTGGAGTAATATTTTCATCAAGTACTCTACAATCTAAACACGTCTTTCTAGCTAATCTTTGTGCCATGATTAATGTTAAAGCTGCAGAAATTAAATAATTTGGTGTTCCCATATTTAATAAACGAGTAATTGAACTTGGTGCGTCGTTGGTGTGAAGTGTACTAAATACCAAGTGACCAGTAAGAGCTGCTTTCAATGCAATATCTACAGTTGCTTTATCCCTAATCTCACCAACCAAGATTACTTCTGGGTCTTGACGTAAAAAAGATCTTAGTGCTTCTTCAAAAGTATATCCTATACTTTCTTTAACTTGAACTTGTCCTATTCCTTCCATTTCATATTCAACAGGATCTTCTGCAGTTAGAATATTCATACCTGGTTTATTAATATGTTTTAAAACACTATACAAAGTTGTTGTTTTCCCACTTCCTGTAGGACCTGTAACTAAAACCATTCCTTGTGGAGAAGTGATCGCTTTAACAAGTTTATCTAAATCTTTCTCCTCAAAACCAAGGTCAACAAGAGCTTTATCACCAGCATCTTTGTTTAAGATCCTCATTACAATTCTTTCATTATTTTTTGTAGGTAAAATTGAAACCCGTAAATCAATTTCTTTAGCATCAGATTTGAAAGTAGAGGCTCCATCTTGAGGTATTCTTCGCTCCGCTATATCAAGTTTACTAATAATCTTTATTCTTGCGACTACTGCATTATAATTTTCATATAAAAATTTAGAATATTGATCCATTATTTTTAAAATTCCATCTACTCTAAATCTCACTTGCGCATTATCTCTAAAACATTCAATATGAATATCACTTACACCTAAGTTTATTGCTTCAGTAATTAATTTATTACCAAAAGAAATCACTTCAGAACCAACTTCAATTAATTCATCTTTATTTTTTTCTACCTTTTCAACTTTTACATTAGCTGAGGATATTTTTTTTGGATCCTGCCTGGACATACGTTCTATAAATTCATTTATATCTGAAATGGTAGCAGCATATAATTCTGGCTCCATTTTTGTCATTGTTTTAAGGTTTTTCATCAAACCTAGCTTAGAGGCATCTGCTATTGCAATTTTTAATACTCCTTCTGACATTTCAAAGGGTACTAATAAATTATCTTGAATATATCTCAGATCTATAATTTTTTTTATCTTAGGATCGATAACTTTTTTTTCTAAACTAATCAATTCTAATGAATAGTTCGATGATAAAGTTTTTTGTATTTTTTTTTCATCAGTAAAATTCAATTCTATAGCAGTTTCTAATTTTGTTTTTCCTATTTCTCCACTAGTAGCATTTATTTTTGACATTTGGTCTGCAGAAAGAGATGAACTTTCAACTAACATACTTAAAATATTTTGTTCACTATTAAAATCTAATTTGATCTTGCTCATATTACTCAATCACTCGAGGGGCTATAAATATTAGTAATTCTACCAACTCATCTTTATTATCTTTGCTTTTAAATAAATTACCAATGACTGGTACTTCACTAACCCCTGGTGTTTTGCTATTTGTATTACTTTTAGTATTCTTTTTAATTCCACCAATGACAACTATATCACCATCGCTGACTAAAAGTTTAGTTACAATTGAATTAGTTTTAATTCCAGGCTCATCAGATCCAGCTACTTCTACTGGGGAGTCATTGTTCACTTGAATATCTAATAATACATTTCCATCACCTATTATACTAGGGGTAACAGTTAAAGATAATGCTGCTTCTTTAAATTCAGTAGTAGTAGTTCCGTCAGCTGTTGTTTGATATGCAATCTGTGTTCCCTGAGTAATTGTTGCTTCCTGGTTGTTTAATGTAAACACACTTGGTTGAGAAAGAGTTTTACTTAAACCCAATGACTCTAGAGCTTCAATCTCAACTTTAAGTGCTCTAGCTCCAACCTGTCTAAGTATTCCTATTCCGCTAGTTCCTGAAACTCCTTGATTTGAAATTGTTCCCGCAGCAGCTCCTAAAGTAATACCAGCTGAAGTAGTTGCAGCATTGCCTCCAGAAGTAATACCAGAGATGGTAGTAGTACCTTTTGCACCTCTTTCACTTACACTCATTGCACCAACTCTTGCACCTAAAGCTTTAGCAAAAGTTGAAGTTGCATCAACTATAAATGCTTCAATTAAAACTTGTTTAGTTTTTACATCTATTTCTCTTATGACTGCATCAATAGTATCTAGATCAGGCTCATGACCTCTAACAATTATGGATCTTGTTGTATCTTCAACTGTTATCGTTAAATTACTCATTGTGGCCGCTCCCTCAGCACCTTGAGTTGCAAATAAAGCTTCCAAAGTTGTTTTGGCTTGAGAAGGACTAATATAATACAATCTAAATATTTCAGCTAAAATAGGTTCAACTGACTCTTCCAATTCAATTTTTTTCTTTAATACTTCTGCTCTTGCAGATTTTGCTGTTTCTTGAGCAGTTAATTTTTCAGGTGTATGAACTCTTATTATGCCATTTGAAACATCTATATCAGCTACTAGTGTTTTCATATCTAACAAAGTTTGAAAAGCAACATCCCAACCAACATTTTCAATTTTAGCATTTACAGTACCACTAACTTCATCTCCTACCAAAATATTGATATCAGCAATTTTGGCCATTAAGGACATCACATATTTAAAATCTAGTCCCTGAAAATTAAAACTAACCAATTGTTTTAGATTAGTATATTCATCAGAAATGGTTACATAATTTTTTACATTTTCTGTAGTAATTGTTTTTCTTTTATCTGCTCTTTTAATTACAGTGTCATAAGGTTTTGGACCATCAATAACTTTTTTATCCATATCCTTACGCCCTTTAACAATAATTTCTGATGTATCAATAAGAGGTTTGTCTCCATGGACAGATTTTGGTTTTTTTCCAGTGTTTGCACAAGATTGCAATAAAACAATAAAAAATAATGATAATAAAACTTTTAAATATCTTTTCATTTTTTATCCATCGCTAGGTTTAATAATATTGTTCATATAAACTTCAAATTTATTGTCTGACTCGTCTTTAACTATTACTACTTCGTTAAATACTTCAATTAACAATGCAGAATCAGTTATTGAATCGTTTTCCTCATAATTAAATGCTCCACCATCAGGAGATGAAAAAATTGCTATCTTTTTGTTTTCTCCTATTATCGTTCCAACTAACCTCATATTATTTAATAGACCATTATTTTGATTTGTCTCGCCAGCACTTTCTGTACCAACTTGATTGTTCGTAGATCCAACATTTCCAGCAAAAGGATCAATAGCTGGTAATTCTTCTTCATCTAATTTTGTATCGTCTGATTTCAGACTTGAAAATTGTAATTGAAAAAATAAAATTGTTAATAAAAATGTAATTATCTTTAAAATGCTATTGATATTCATTTGGTAATCCTACAATTGATATAGTACTTTTTGATAAAATTTGTCCTTGAACTTCTTGAAGTGTTGTAATCTCTTCTTTTTCGTAATTAATTACTTTAGAAGATTTAGAAAGTGCTCTTCTAAATTTGAGATAACTTAAAAAATTTCCACGGATTTCATATTCTACAGGTATTTTAAAATAAAGTACTTGTTGTCCTTCATTATTTTCTGAATTTGAATTTTCTTCTGAATTATTTTCAGTATTTTCTTGAGCTGAACCATTTACCGCTTGTGGTTCACTTTTTTTAAGGTTAATAATTGATAAACCATTCAATAAAGCATATTTACTTATATTTTGATAAAGATCCTCAACCTCTTTCTTGCTATGAAACAACTTACTATTTTTTTCATAATCAGGTTCTAATTTTTTAACTGCAGTTGTTAATGAGCCAATATTATTATTAAATTCAATTATTTTTTCTTTATTCTCATTCATAATTCTCAATTTTTCCTCTTGAGCCTTAATTACGGGCGAAACAAAAACATAATAAATGATTAAAAAAATTAATATAGCCCCAAAACCTATTCCAAATTTAATTAATAATTTTTTATCACCAAATCCCCCACTTTTGAGCTTATTAAATAAATCATTTACATTTATATTTTTTAAATTAGCTAAATCCATTATATTGCTTTCAATTTACAGTTAATCACGAATTTCTTTTTATTATTACTTCCAGCAGTGGCTTCTGAATTTTCTTCATTCATTTGCGCTATGGAAGCTTGTTCAATTAAAGATTTTTTATTCAAATTAGAGATAAAATTCAAAATATCTTGATCAGAAAAAGCCATGCCTTCAATAATTAAACTTTGATTTCCATCAAAAGTAATCTTATTAAAATTTACCCTTAGAGGAACACTTCTTGTTACTTGAGCAAGAGTTCTATAGGACGTTACTTGGTTAGAATTTATCATTTTACCAAGATCTAAAGATTTTTGCATTTCTCTTCTTTTTTTAGCTAATTTTGAAAATTGAATATTTAATTTATCAAATTCCATTTGAATTTGATCATATTCAACTAACTTTTCTTTATTATTGCTAATCTGAAAATAAGAAAACACGATAAGTATTAAATAAATTCCAGCAACTACACCAGCAACACCTTTTAATGCAAACCCAGATAAAAACTTCAATTTATTTTGTTGTCTAATAGCGTCTCTATTAGGCAATAAATTAATATTTTTTACAGCAGTTACAAATTTATAATAACCAAATACATCTAACTTTCTAAACGCTAAACCTAGAACAGAGGCGATCGGTGATTTATTATCATTAGGAATTTTTTCACTGTTATATGATGGTACGCTTACACCTTGTAATGGATCAAAGTTTACAAATCCTGTTGTAGGCAGATTCTTTTTAAAAGCTGGAATTAAAAATGAAATATTTTTTAAATTTGAAACAACTTGTATAGATGTAATTTTGTTTTCATATTTATTTTCATAATCTGTAATTGCTTGTTTTACCTGCATTGCATATCTTCTTATTACGGCCTCGGCTTCTGTTGGAATTTTTTCATTAACGACGTCTAAAAGATGTTGTTTTTCTTGAGGTCTCAAAAAAATATCAGTAATTATTGGTATGTTGTTATGAATGATCATCACATAGTTTTCTTCTAATCCAAGTTCTAATATTACTGAGTTATCATTTTTATTAATTGATTTATATTTAGTATTATCGTGAGCGTTTTTCAGGGTAAAACATCTAACGTCCATAATAACTGGATTAAGATCAGCTTTTTTAGCAATTGATGAAAAGGCATTTACATCAGACAACTTAGAAGCAACAAATAAAATTTCCATAGTATTATTTTTTGAATTTCTATTTATAACCTGATGAAAAATTGAATAATCATTTAAATTATCTGTCAATTGTACTAAATTTTCCCAAAGAGAGTCCGTTTCAATTGCTTTTTGTAATTCATCATCAGTCATTAAAGGACTAGTAACAACTCTAATGATTGCACTGGTTACTGGAATTGATAATGCAATATTTTTTGAAGTAATTTTTGCATTAGACATTGCTAATGAAATTTCTTCTGCAAGATAATCTTTATTTTCTAGAATATTATCTGTAACTTTTTCTTGATCTAAAAGACGATAAGAAAATTTATCTAAAATCCAATTCTCTTCTTTATCTTGAGATACTTGTGCTACTCTAATAGCTTCTTTTGTTATATCTAAGCCAGCAATTTCCTCACCTGCCACACTCATTTTGCTTACTTTTGATTTAAAAAATTTTTGAAAAATATCTTTTATTTTATTTTGTTTATTTTTTGAGTCTGGTAAATTTTTTTCTGAAGAATTTTTTTTCACGTTAGAAAATTTAAAATTTTTAATTTTATCTAACATTCCAATTGTTACGCTTTTTTTTGGTGTTTGCATATCTTCTTCGGCTGAGACTTGAGGATTAGAAATCTCTTTGCTTGTCTCTATAACAGTTTCTTTATTGATAAAATTGTCTATTTGTTCGGGCTGAACTTGATTTTCATTAGACTCAACTACATTTTCCTCATCATTTTCTTTTTGTGATTGAAGCTCATCAAACCATTTTTCTAGTGTAGGTATAGCCTCTTCCAAATTAGGGGTACCAGATGAAACAACTTTTTGCTTACCATTAATATAGGTTCTTCCTACCCAATTCTTTGATTTTAATTCACCTTTATACTTGTCTTGTCTAACATAAATGTGAAGTCTATCATTTTTTCTGTGAACTACCTTGTTCTCAACTTTATTTTCTTCTATTAGTTGAATATCAGGATTAGAAGATTCACTATCTGATTCTACAAAAGGTTGATTTTCATCAACTTTTTCACTTTCTGAAATATTTTTATCTAAATCATCATTTTTATCGTTCATAAAATAATCATATTTTGATTACTCTTACACAAA
>CACEIY010000009.1 GCA_902559635.1 uncultured Pelagibacteraceae bacterium
TTTGTTAGTTCTCTTACAGTTATATGTAAGTTTTCAATTTTAGTTTCAATCGGTGTAGGCTGTTCGCTAACTTTAAAATCTTCTGAAGTTTCTAATCTACCTAATGTAATTTTTTTTATTATCTCTCTTTTATTTCTCCAAATTTTAACATCAACTTTTTTTCCAACTTCCGTTTTTGCAACTATTGTTGGGAGTTCTTTCATTTCTTTAATTTTTTGACCATCAAATTCTAAAATAATATCACCAGCTTTTACACCAGCTTTATCTGACGGACTATTGTCAGCTACACTTGCAACCAATGCTCCTCTAGCTTCTTCAAGCTGTTCTACCTCTGCAATTTCTTTTGTTACGTCTTGAATTCTAACTCCTAACCATCCTCTTTTTGTTTCACCAAACTCAATTAATTGATCAATTACAATTTTTGCACTGTTTGATGGAATTGCAAATCCTATTCCAACATTTCCACTCCGACCTAAAATCGCAGTATTAATTCCTATAACATTTCCATTCATATCAAATAATGGCCCCCCAGAATTTCCGGAATTAATCGATGCATCAGTTTGGATAAAGTCTTCATATCTTGATAAACCAATTGATCTATTCCTTGCTGATATAATTCCTGAAGTCACTGTACCTCCAAAACCAAATGGATTACCAATAGCTATTACCCAATCACCAATTCTAGCTTTATCAGAATCACCAAAAGCAACTGGCGCAAATCTTTCCTTTGTTTCTAATTGTAATACAGCAATATCTGATAAAGGATCAGCGCCTATTACTATTGCTTTAAATTCTTGGTCACCATTTACTTGAACAATAATATCTTCAGCATCTTGAATTACATGATTGTTTGTGACTACAATTCCTTTTTCATCAATAATAAAACCTGAACCTAAAGCTGAGGTTTTTCTTTCTTGAGGGGTCCCAAATTCTTTAAACATATCCCCAAATGGAGATCCAGGAGGAAATTGAAAAGGAAAAGGATTAGAGTTTGTTACTACTGTTTGAGTTGTAGAAATATTTACTACAGATGGCATTAATTTCTCAGCCAAATCTGCAAAAGATTCAGGGGCATTTTTTGAAAAAGAATGAACTGAAAAACCAAAAAAAATTATAAATGCTATTAAATTTTTCTTTATTATTTTCATATCTGATTTTTCATATAATAAATAATCACAAAGCCAAAAATTGCAAAAATTAAACCACCCATTCTTAACTGACTATTTGTTAATAGATCTAATTTTTTCAACATACTTTTCATTTTTGATGGAAATAAGGCGTAAAGAATACCTTCAATAAAAAGAAAAAGTCCAAAAGCTATAACTAGCTCTCTCATAAATATTATTGTTGAATTTCAGGTTTTATGTTTCCAAAAAATTTAAAGAACTCTGAATCGGGAGATAAAATAAGAGATGTTTCTCCACCAATTAGAGCTTTTTCATATGCTTGCATCGCTCTATAAAAAGCAAAAAATTCTGGATCTCTTCCAAAGGCATCAGCAAATATTTTATTTCTTTGTCCATCACCCTGACCCTTCATTATTTCAGACTGTTTTTCTGCATCAGCTAATATAACGGTAACTTCTTTATCAGCTGTAGAAGTAATAGTAACTGCCATTTCAGCACCTCTTGCTCTAAATTCTTTTGCTTCTCTTTCTCTTTCAGTTTGCATTCTTCTAAAAATAGCATCACTATTAGCTTGCGGAAGATCAGCTCTTTTTATTCTCACATCAACAATTTTAATTCCAAAATTTTTGGCTTCATTGTTCACTCCCTCTTGAATAAGAGACATTTGTTTAGTTCTATCCTCAGACAGAAGTGTTTGTAATTTCTGTTGACCTAAAACATTTCTAATTCTCGAGTTTATAATTGTAGCCAATCTAGATCTAGCTACTCTTTCATTACCTACAGAAATATAAAATTTTAAAGGATCTACAATTTTAAATCTTGCAAAAGCATCTACAATTAGTCTTTTTTGATCAGATGCAATTACTTCTTCTGGAGGAGTATCAAGATTTAAAATTCTTTTATCTAAAAATACAACATTTTGAATAAATGGAATTTTAAAATTTAATCCTGGTTTAGAGATAATTCTTTTTGGATCTCCAAATTGTAAAACAATTGCCTGGTTAACCTCTTTTACTATAAATAATGAAAAATAAGCTGTTACAATTACTGCAATTATTATACCTAATAATATTTTTCCAATTTTCATTTTAATTTGTTGCTTTCTTTTTTAATTCAGGAAGAGGTAAGTAAGGAACTACACCTGAGCCCGCATTTTTTTCTATAATGACTTTTTCTATATCTGCTAAGACTTTTTCCATAGTTTCTAAGTACATTCTTTCTTGAGTAACTGCTTTTGCATTTTTATATTCATTATAAATAGAAACAAATCTACTAGCTTCACCTTCTGCTTTTGCAACTACTTCTTTTTTGTAAGCTTCTGCAGCTTGTAATATTTTTGCTGCTTCCCCTCTTGCTCTTGGGATTACGTCGTTTGCATAAGCTTCAGCTTCATTTTTAGATCTTTCCATATCAGCTCTAGCTGCTTGTACATCTCTAAATGCATCAATAACTTGATCCGGTGGATCAGCTTTTTGTGTTTGAACTTGAGTAATTTGAATACCACTTGTGTATTCGTCCAAAATTGTTTGAATAATCTCTTGTGTATCTCTTTCTGTAATTGATCTACCTTCTGTTAAAATAGGTTGAATTTCAGATCTTGCAATTACTTCTCTCATTGCAGTTTCTGCAGCAGCTTTTACAGTGCCTTCAGGATCCTGAATTTTAAACAAGAAATTTCCAGCATCTTTAATTACCCAAAAAACAGAAAAATCTATGTTAACAATGTTTTCATCTCCTGTTAACATTAAACTTTCTTGTGGAACATCAGCTACGCCTCCTGATGAAGAAAAACCACTATCTCTTTCAGATCTAAAACCAATATCAATTCTATTAACTTTAGTAACTTTAGGAGTGAGAACTGACTCAACCGGGAAAGGAATGTGATAATTTAATCCTGGTTGAGTTGTTTTTACAAATTTTCCAAATCTTAATACAACTCCTTGTTCATCAGGTAAAACTCTATAAAGACCACTTGCTAACCAAATAAAACCTAAAATTATAATAGCTAATATTATTGGTTTGCTTCCTGAAGAAGACCCACCTGGTAAAAATTTTTTTATCTTATCTTGAAACTCTCTTATAATTTTGTCCACATCAGGTGGTGTTGGTCCTCTTCCAGATCCATTTCCACCGTTTCCTCCTGGAGGTGATCCCCATGGGCTTCCGCCACGTTGTTGAAAATCGTCAGACATACAGTATCTATATAGTGTTTTTGTTCTCAAAAACAAGTTAAGATGAAAATATGCACGAAAAAACGCAGGAACTAAGTGACGCAATGAAAAAAAAAGTGGAGCCTAAAAACTTCTCCAAAAATCCGATACCTGGCACTAAGTTTACAATCGCTATTTCAAGCGCAAAAGGAGGAGTTGGCAAATCAACATTTGCAACAAATTTAGCCTTAGCATTAAAAAATATTGGATGCAAAGTTGGATTACTAGATGCTGATATATATGGACCATCAATTCCAAAAATGTTCAACATAAATGACAAGCCCAAAAGTGATGGACAAAAACTAGAGCCAATAACTAAGTATGATATTCAATGTATGTCTATTGGTTTTTTAGCAGATCAACAAACACCCATGATTTGGCGAGGTCCTATGGTCACTAGTGCTATTAAAACTTTTACACAAAAAGTAAATTGGAAAGATTTAGATTTTATAATTGTAGATATGCCACCAGGAACTGGGGATACACAATTAACTTTTTCACAAGAAATTAAAATGGATGGAGCAATAATAGTCTCTACTCCACAAGAGGTGGCTCTATTAGATGTTAAAAGAGGAATTAAAATGTTTGATAAACTTAAAGTAAAAATCTTAGGACTAGTTGACAATATGAGTTTTTTCATAGGAGATGATGGAAAAAAATATAAAATTTTTGGTGAAGGTGGTGTTAAAAAAACTGCTGAAGAATTTCAAAAAGAATTTTTAGGAGAAATACCTATAAATTCTGAAGTAGGAAAATGTGGAGATGATGGAAAGCCTATAGTCGAAGCTAATCCAGAACACGAAATTTCAAAAATATATTTAGATTTTGCAAATAAAATTAAATCAACTTATCTTTAAGATCAAAAGCTATCATTAACTCATTCCATTCTCTTTTAGACAAACCAGAACTATCAACATCAATATTTTCACCTTTGATAAGTTTTTGAATAATTACCTTACCTTTTGCTGAAACTTCAGTTCCTCCTACTCTATAATCCATAAAAGCCTCATAAGTAATTGGAACCCATTTTTTTAAAGTATCTAACATTATATCGGCATATACTCTTATCTCATACTGAGCATGACTATCCGCTCTTAGTCTTAAAAAATTCATAAGGTTTAATAAATCTGTTTTCCAATACCACTGTGTATATGTGTTTAATGTTAAGTTCATTCTTGCAAGTTCTCTGGCTAATCCTTTTTTATTTTCAGCAATTTTTGAACCATCATATCTTTCGTTCAACATAGTCTCATAATTATTATAGGTTCTTTCAGCATCATTTTTTAAAAGCTCTAAAACTTCATTGGCCTGTTCACCTTCAAGCACATCTCCTCTACCTTGTCTATTGCTTGTAGATTGTGCAGCTAAATTTTCTTTTTCTGGTAAATAGAATTCTTTATCAAGTATTGAATATCTTGCAGAATACTCATTTACATTGGCTGTTCTATGTCTAATCCATTGCCTAGCAATAAATATTGGTAATTTTATATGATATTTTATTTCACACATTTCAAATGGAGTACTATGCCAGTGTCTCATTAAATATTTAATTAAACCTTTATCTGTAGAAACTTGCTTAGTTCCTTTTCCATATGAAACCCTTGCTGACTGAACAATTGAAGTATCCTCACCCATGTAATCAACTACCCTTACAAACCCATGGTCTAAAGCAGGAATTGCTTCGTATAGTATTTTTTCTAATTCAGGTGAAGTTACTCTTTTAGTTTGATTGTTTTGATTTTGTTGATTTTTTATCTCTTCTAACTGTTCTTTAGTTAATTTCATGAATGTTATTGAATCTATTGTAATTCCTTTTATATTAATAATGTTGGTTTTCCAACTATGACGATAAACGAATTTCGTAATAACCATTACGGACGTGGGGGCAGTACCCACCACCTCCACCACACAACTTGCGGGGGTGAACTAGATTCGACGGATGACTAAAGGCTATTCTTTCGTCCGGAATTGTTCCTCCGTAAAGGGCTAATTTATAATTGCTAACGAAAGTTATGCACTTGCTGCTTAATTAACTTTGTTAATTAAGTAAACGGGGTCTGGGGCACCTGGCAACAGAACGCCCCTTCCTTTTTTTAAATTAGTTTGAATTTTCAATGTTAATTTTAAAATACAACCTGATGAGTCGGAATCTGGACGGAATCTTATTTTGTTTTCTTTGAATCATTTGAGGCCATAGCAATTAACTTTTTAATAATAGCGCTAAATTCTGCACCATACTTCATCTTTAACTTTAATAACCTGGAACCTGAATATTTTTTATCTTCTTTTGGTGTTGAAGTAATTTCTTTTAAAAGTTTATTAAATTGTTTTTTATCATTTTTAATAATTTCATTAGGATATTTTTCAATAATTTTTTGCATATCAGCTGTTCCAGTGGATTGTTTATCACGAACGTTCGTATCAAAATTTGCCAGAAACATATAAGTAGCTTGACAGGCCTGAAAGAAATCAGGGTTTTTTGGACCATACTTCACTGCATTCCAAATAATTGCATCTTTTATTTCTCTAAGAGGATATTTTAAATGTTTTTTATTATAAAAAGTATCCATATTATATTTTTCTCCATTCTCTAATCTTGTAATGCCTTCAACAACACCACCCCAATAAACTCTTATTAAATTATATTTTTTCTCTTTTTTTGAAAGTTTTTCATTACTTTTATTCTCATCCTTTAAATCAACATTTGGAGATTTTAAATTAATTTTTTTTAAAAAATTATTAATCGAGTCTATTATTGCCAAACTTATAAAAGCTCCAATAGAGCATAAAAAAATAATTATAAATATTGCAAGGATATTATCTGAGAGATCGCCTTGTTTAAATTTTTCATATTCAAAATTATTAACCTCAAGAAATAAGATTATATAGAATAAAGTTAACCCAATAAAAATTATTGCCTTTGCTCTTGGATTAAAGTTCATTATTTAAACACTCTAACATAAAAAAACTGGTCGGAATATGGACGGAATTTTCCATAAATTTAAGACTTTTCAATTCAAATTATTCGCGAATAATGTTACAAAGTTCGGGGCACCTGGCAACAGAACGCCCCTTCACTTTCATAATTTATGTCACATATTTACTTATTATATCCTCTTACTTCAAAAATGAGACCAATAAACAAAAAGAAAAATAAAAAAACTGGTAAACCAAATATTTATCCAGAAGCAAATAATGAAGATTTAAAATTTGGTATTCATAAGTCTGGAGGAATTAAAACTCTAGAATCAAGATATAAATATTATATTGGAGATTACAACGCTAAATTAATTATAGAGGATACTTACGAAAAACTTTTGATTTTTGAAGACCGCCTAAAAAAAGTTTTTTCAAAATACATAAATAATTTTAAAAAGAAACCGCATGCATCTTATACACAAGAATGGATGAGTGGAATAACTTTTGAAGATGCGAAAAAAATGATTTTAGAGGAATATGAAAATTTTAATTCTTCTTCTCAAAGTTAAGAAATGCAGCACAAAGAATAGCACGAAGTTGCCAAATATGTTATATCTACCCTCAAAGGACGGGCAACAGAACGCCCCTTCTTGATTCACGATTAGCAAACAATCTCAACACTAATTAAACAACGCAAACAGTTTGGCACACTGGTGGAACAATTATAAACTCAATTTTTTTTAAATTATTGTTCCACAACTGCATCAACATAGCACCATTTATTTTTTTTTGCATATTTAATGGCTTTTTTTTTTGATAACATTTTGCCATTTTCATCCATCACATAAATAAATTCTTTATAGCATTTTTCTAATGCATTTTTAGATGCTGTTTTTTTATCAGGACCTGTACTTTTATAAAAAGCATTATCATCACCTGTCTTTTTTGCTATAGCAATAAATTCACCTGGGTAAGCATTGGTGATTAAAAATGCACTCACTACTACTATCCATAAAATATTTTTCATAGTCAGCTATCCTATCACAAAAATCTTTGGCACAGTAGTGGCACACTTTTTGTTAAAATTATCGTTTTTCAATTCAAATTATTTGCGAATAATGCCACAAAGTTCAGGGCACCTGGCAACAGAACGCCTCTAACTAACTTAATATTTTTTTGATTTTTTTTGTAGTTCAGCTTGAGCAGCTGCTAATCTTGCAATTGGAACTCTATAAGGAGAACAGGAAACATAATTCAAACCTACCTTAGAACAAAAATGAATACTTTTAGGATCTCCACCATGCTCACCACAAATTCCTAATTTAATTTTTTTGTTTTGTTTTTTTCCTTTTGTTACTGCTATTTCAATTAAATCTTCAACTCCTTCATCAATTGAAATAAATGGGTCTATAGTAAATATCTTATTATCTATATAATCATTCAAAAACTTTCCACTATCGTCTCTGCTTATGCCAAAAGTAGTCTGTGTTAAATCATTTGTTCCAAAACTAAAAAATTCAGCATGTTTTGCTAAATCTTTTGCTTTAATTGCTGCTCTTGGCAATTCAATCATTGTACCAACTAAATAGTCTACTTTAATTTTATTCTCTCTCTCTACTTGCCCAGCAATTCGAATTACTAAATCTTTCATTATTTTAATCTCTGATTCAGTCGAAACAAGTGGTATCATAATTTCTGGAAAGGCAAATTTTTGCTTGTTTTTTTTAAGTTCAGATAATGCTTCAAAAATTGCGCGGCATTGCATTTCATAAATCTCTGGAAAAGAAATACCTAACCTACATCCTCTATGTCCTAACATAGGGTTTTGTTCATGAAGTTCATCAATTCTTGATTTTACTTCATTTAAATCTGCACCTACAACATTTGCAACTTCTGAAATTTCTTTTTCAGATCTTGGTAAAAATTCATGTAGTGGTGGATCAAGTAATCTTACTGTAACAGGAAGACCGTGCATAATCTTAAAAATTTGCATAAAGTCTTTTTTTTGATGTGGTAAGAGTTTTAAAAGAGCTTTAGCCCTATCGTCTTGGGTTTTTGATAAAATCATTTCTCGTACTGACAAAATTCTTTCCTCATCAAAAAACATATGCTCTGTTCTACAAAGACCAATTCCCTCGGCTCCAAAATCTCTTGCTATTTTTGTATCTAGGGGTGTTTCAGAATTCGTTCTTACTTTTAATTTTCTAATGTTATCGGCCCAACTCATTAATTTAGAAAAATCTCCAGATATCTCTGGTTTTACTGTTGGTACACTTCCTAAAATTATTCTTCCAGTAGAGCCATCAATAGTAATTATATCTCCTTCTTTGACTTCAGCTGATGATGTTTTAAAAATTTTTTGATCATAATTTATATCAATTTCACTAGAACCAGAAACACAAGGTCTTCCCATTCCTCTTGCGACAACAGCAGCATGACTGGTCATTCCACCTCTTGCAGTTAAAATTCCTTTTGCAGCATGCATACCTTGAATATCTTCTGGGGATGTTTCTACTCTAACTAAAATTGTGTCTTGCATCATATCATTTAATCTTTCAGCTTCTTCAGATGTAAAAACCACTTTTCCACTAGCAGCGCCAGGAGAAGCAGGTAGTCCATTTGCAATTACTTCGATAGAACTTTTTTCATCTAAAGTTGGGTGTAGTAATGTATCTAGAAAATTAGGATCTATTCTCAGAATTGCATCATTTTTAGAAATTAACTTTTCTCTAACCATATCAACTGCAATCTTTACTGCAGACTTTGATGTTCTTTTGCCTGCTCGAGTTTGTAGAATCCAAAGTTTATTATTTTCGACTGTAAACTCTACATCTTGCATATCTTTGTAGTGTTTCTCTAATCTCTTTAAAATCTTATTTAGTTCAGAATAAATTTTAGGCATCGATTCTTCCATTGATGCCTCTTTTACTTTTGCTTCTTGTTTGGCTTTTTTTGTTATGTATTGTGGAGTTCTAGTGCCAGCAACAACATCCTCACCTTGAGCATTAATGAGATACTCTCCGTAAATATTATTTGATCCATCAGAAGGATTTCTAGTAAAAACAACACCTGTAGCACAATCATTTCCCATATTTCCAAAAACCATAGATTGAACATTTACAGCAGTGCCCCACTCGGAAGGAATTTGGTTTAACTTTCTATAAACCTTGGCTCTATTACTTTCCCAAGATAAAAACACAGCACTAATAGCCCCAAACAATTGTTGATAAACATCTTGAGGAAAATCTTTATTTGTCTTTTCTCGAACAGTCTTTTTAAAATCTTTAATTAGACCATTCCAATCTTCTTCATCTAATTCTGTATCTAATAATACACCTTTCGTTAATTTATAATTTTCTATTAATTCCTCAAAATGATAGTTTTCTACCCCCATGACTACATTCCCATACATTTGAATAAACCTTCTATAACTATCTTTGGCAAATCTTCCATTAGATGTTTTTTTAGATATGGCAATTACAGTTTTATCATTTAATCCAAGATTTAAAATTGTATCCATCATACCAGGCATAGAAACCCTAGCACCAGATCTAACAGATAGTAGAAGGGGATTTTTCAAATCTCCAAATTTTTTAGTCACATCCTTTTCAATAACTTTGAGTTCTTTTTTAATCTGGTTGATTAATTTTGAGTTTAATTTTTTTTTATCTTTATAAAATATATCACAAACTTTAGTTGAAATAGTAAAACCAGGTGGTACAGGAAGACCCATTCTTCCCATTTCTGATAAGTTGGCACCCTTTCCTCCTAAAAAATTTTTAGGATTCTTTATTTTCTTTGTCTCTTTTGACTTAAAATTTAAAATTAATTTATTCATTATTTGCTTTTATTAATTGAAAATTTATAAAATTTTGGAACGTTTTACATAACATATTAATAAGTTCCAATCTGTTTTTTCTTAAAGTTTCATTTTCTTCATTAACTTTTACATTATCAAAAAACTCAAAAACTTCTTTTCTTGCCTCAGCTAAAATTGACAATGATTTTTCATAGTTTTCATCATTATTGATACTGGAATAATACTTCTTAATTTCATTTATTTTTTTAAATAAATTTTTTTCAAAGTCACTTTTAAAAATCCCAGGATCGGTTGTGTTATCTATTTCAATTTCACTGTTTTTTATCTCACTTTCCAATATGTTTGATGCCCTTTTATAACTTGATGTTATATCTATGCCTATTTGACTGTTTATAAATTTGTTAAGGCATTTAGCTTTCTCAAAAGAAGAATACAACTTGCTTAATGAAAATGATGAAATTGAAGCATCAATTATATCAATACGTATTTCTTTTTCTTTCAAATAATATTTAAATCTATCTTTAAAAAAATTATGTAATTCTTTTTGTAAATTTTTATTGTCAAACTTAAGTCCTTGTTCTAGATATAAACTTGAAGAATAACTTAATAAATCATTTATTTTTAAATCTTTTTTGTTTTCTATTATAGTTCTAATAATACCAAGCGTAGTTCTTCTAAGCGCCAATGGATCTTTCGAACTTGTAGGCTTTTCATTGATACCAAAAAATCCAACTATAGTATCAATTTTGTCCGTAATAGATAACGCTACACTAAAAGGTTTCTTTGGAACTATCGAATCAAGTCCTATAGGTAAATACTGCTCTGTTATTGCCAAAGAAATATCTTTATCAAATCCTTGATATACTGAAAAATATCCTCCCATAATACCTTGAAGCTCTGGAAACTCTCCAACTAAGTCAGACGTTAGGTCTGTTTTACAAATTGATACTGACAACTCTATTTTTTCTTTACTTATCAATAGCTCATCAGAAATCATTCCACCTAGTTTTCTCATTCGCTGCACTTTGTCAAAATAAGTTCCCAATCCTTTAAAAAAATTCATTGATTTTAACTCTGATACTTTTTTAACTAAATTTTGAGTTTTATCTTTATTCCAAAAAAATTCTGCATCACTTAATCTCGCCTCTATAACTCTTTCGTTTCCAAGTTTAATAAGTCCTTTATAATCTTTTTTATTAATGACAATTAAAAATTCATTAGTAATTTTATTTTTATCATCAAAAGTTGGAAAATATTTCTGATGTGATTGCATTGTCAAAATTAAAATTTCTTGAGGTATAGATAAAAATTTCTTATCAAATTTACATAGTAAAATATTTGGATTATCTATTATATTTACTACCTCATCAATAAGCCTTGGATTATTACTGATTTTTAAATTTCTTTTATTAAGTATTTTAGAGAATTGTTTATTTATTATCTTTAGTCTTTTATTATGATCAATAAATATTCCCCGTTTTTCAAAAAAATTTTTATATGTTTTAAAATTTATAAAAATTTTTTTTTTATTCTCGTGATCTTGATCAATAAAAGTTGAATTTGAAGAAATAAGATGATGAAATTCAAAACTAATTATCTTTTTATCAAATACTGATAAAATTGACTTTAATGGTCTCCCCCAATTTAAATTAAATTCACCCCATTTCATTGACTTCTTCCATTGATGAGCTGCAAGAATTTTTGGAATAAATTCTGTCAATAGATCGTGGGTTTTTAATGTTTTAGGTTTTGTTTTGTAAAAATAAAACTCCCCTTTTTCAGTTTTATTTTTATATAAATCTTTTTTTTCTATTTTGTTAGATCTTATAAAGCCCTCTATTGCTTGATTTGGAGCATCAATTTTTGGCCCTTTAATTTCCTCAGATTTAATTTTAATTTCTTTGTCTAAACCTTCAAAGACAACAACTAATCTGTTAGGAGTTGATAAAGAAAAACTTTTTTTGAATTTAATTAATTTTTTCTCAAAATAATTCTGAAAATCCTCCAAAAGTTTTTCTCTTAAATTTTTTTGAAGTCCAGCTGGAATTTCTTCAGTAAATAACTCTAAAAAAAATTCTAACATTTTATATTTGTGTATCAATCCAGATCGCTGCTACTGACTTTGTTATTTCTCTTATTCTTCCAATGTATTCAGCTCTCTGGGCAACACTAATGGCTCCACGAGCATCTAATAAATTAAAAACATGACTTGCTTTTAAACATTGATCGTATGCTGGTAATGATATTTTTTTTTCAATTAATGATTTTGCTTCATTTTCCAACATATCAAAAATCTTAAAAAGATTTTTAGTATTTGCATGTTCAAAATTATATGCTGAAAATTCCTTTTCAGCTTGATGAAAAACTTCTCGGTACTCAACATTTTCCTTATTCCAAATTAAATCATAAACATTCTTTTTCTGTTGGGTAAACATACAAATTCTTTCCAAGCCATAAGTTATTTCAACTGAAATAGGTTTACATTCAAAGCCAGCCATTTGTTGAAAATATGTGAACTGAGTAATTTCCATACCATCACACCAAACTTCCCAACCAAGTCCAGCTGCACCTAAAGTTGGACTTTCCCAATCATCTTCAACAAATCTAATATCATGATTTTTAGGATTAATGCCTATCACCGACAAACTATTTAAATAAAGTTTTTTAATATTTGATGGAGAAGGTTTTATTATGACTTGAAATTGATAATAATGTTGAAGTCTATTAGGGTTATCTCCATATCTACCATCAGTCGGTCTTCTTGAAGGCTGAACATAAGCAGCTTTCCATGGTTTTGGACCTAGAGATCTTAAAGTTGTTGCGGGGTGAAATGTTCCCGCTCCAACTTCAATATCATACGGTTGTAAAATTATACAACCATGTTTACTCCAATACTTTTGTAAATTTAAAATTGTATCCTGAAAAGTTTGAAACTTTTGTTTTTTATTTTTTTTTTTAAAGACCATATCTCTGCCAGAAAGATCTTTCATCTAATATATTTGCAAGCTGATCTACATGATCATTTGAAGATGATAATTTTTTACTTAACCAGCTTTTTGATTTTTCAAATTTTTTAATTACTACATTTTCCCCAAATTTATCTTTTAATACTTGATTAGCATCACCAATTTCATCTATTAATCCAAGTTCTTTAGCTTTACTACCAGACCAAAATTCTCCCGAAAAAAGTTCTACTTCAGATTTTTTCAGTTTAGTGCCCCTACTTTTTTCAACTACGTTAATAAAGTCTTTGTGTAGGTCTAGCTGAATATTTTTTAGTCTTTCTATATCTTCTTTTTTTTCTTCAAGAAAAGGATCTAAAGTACTTTTGTTTTTACCAGCCGTATGTACTCTTCTTTCAATTCCAATTTTTTTAATTAATTCAGTAAAACCAAAAGAAGAATAAATCACTCCTATAGAACCAATGATAGAACTAGAATTAGAATATATCTCGTCACCAGCACATGCAATTAAGTAGCCACCAGAGGCAGCAACATCTTCTGCAAAAACTATAACCTTTTTTTTATTTTTTTTAGCTTGTCGTCTTATAAAATTGTAAATAAGGTGAGACTGAACTGGAGATCCACCTGGTGAATTAATAGTTATAGCAACACATGATGCTTTTTTTAAAGAAAAAGCCTTTGAAATGATCTCTTCTTGACCAGAAAAATCTATTCCTTGCTTAAATTTACCTACATTTCCAATTACTCCACTTAATTTAATATGTGAAACAATTTTTTTCTTTTTAAAAATAGAGAACATTTTTAATCCTTACAGAATTTTTGAATGAATATAAAGACACCTTATAATTGAAGATTCAGGTGCGTCAATTGATATGTAATAAAAGTAATCTTATTATACTAGTTTGTTCACATAAATGGGAATTGTTGTTCAATTAAAAAATCAAATTAATAATTCTTATTTTCAACTTAAAAACACAGTTGAAGATAAACTAATATTAGTCGAGGAAAAAATAAAATCAAAACTATTAAGCGATGTTGATTTAGTTCAAAAAATGTCAGACTACCATCTTAACACTGGTGGTAAAAGACTAAGAGCTTTATTAACCTTAGGTTCAGCTAAATTATGTTGTTATTCAAAGGGTACTAGAGATATTAATCTAGCAGCCTGTGTTGAGCTAATACATGCTGCTACTCTTATGCATGATGACGTTATTGATAATGGTTCTGTAAGAAGAGGAAAAAAAACACTTAATAAAGTATGGGGAAATCACTCATCTGTATTGGTTGGAGACTATCTGCTAAGTAGATGTTTTGAAATGATGGTGGAAGATGGAAGTATTGAAGTTTTAAAATTATTGTCCTCAACATCTTCAAAAATTGCTCAAGGAGAAATTCTACAACTTCAGCATAAGGGTGAGGTTGATATGTTAGAAGAAACTTATTTAAGAATAATTTCTGCAAAAACTGCTGAATTATTTGCTGCATCTACAAAAGTAGGAGCAATATTATCTGGTATGAAAACTAAAGAAAAGGCTGCTTTAGAATTTTATGGAAGAAATCTTGGCTTAACATTTCAAATTGCTGATGACACTTTAGATTATAATTCAGAATTAAAATTATTTGGAAAAAAAATTGGACAGGATTTTTATGAAGGAAAAATAACACTGCCAATTATTTTATTATTTCAAAAAGCTAAAGATCAAGAAAAAGAGAAGCTCAGAGAGATATTTTCTAAAACTATAAGAAATGAGAATGATTTGAATTATTCTTTATCTTTAATAAAAAAATATAATATAATTAAATCATGTTATCAAAAGGCTCAACATTATATAAACTTAGCTTCTAGTTCTTTATCAATATTTAATGATTCTAAAGAAAAAAATATTCTTGAAAATTTAACTTCTTTTAGTTTGGAAAGAAACTTTTAAGGATTTAAAAGACTTTTATTCCAAACATTATTTTTATCTAAAGTATATTTTAATCTCTCATGTATTCTATTATCTCCATCCAACCAAAATTCCATACTAGATGGTTTTAAATTAAAACCAGACCAATAGTTTGGCCTAGGAACTTTATCTTCATCTTTATATTTTTTTTTAAAATTTTCCAAAGAATTTAAAAGTTCATCTCTACTTTTTAAAATACTGCTTTGTTTAGAGGCCCAAGCTCCTATTCTGCTTTCGTAGGCTCTGCTATTATAATAATCGTCTGCTGCTTTATCATCTACTTGCCTTAAAGTTCCTACAATTCTTATTTGTCTTAATAAGCTCTTCCAATGGAAACACATTGTAGCATTTGGATTTTCTTTTATTTCATTTCCTTTTTGACTGTTTAAATTTGTATAAAAAACAAAACCATGTTTATCAAAACCTTTAAGAAGAACCATTCTCACAGATGGTATACTATCTTTACTAACTGTTCCCAAAGCTAAAGCATTTGGATCATTTATTTCTTTCTTTTTTGCCTCAACAAACCATTTTTCAAATAATTCAAATGGATCATCAAGATCTAAAAAGCATTTATTAAGACCTAATGAGTTTTTTTGATTCATAATTTAAACAAAATAATCTATACAATATAAATAATGTCATTTAATACTTTTGGAAAGTTATTTCGATTCACTACCTGGGGGGAATCCCATGGTCTTGCTATTGGTTGTATAATTGATGGTTGTCCTCCTTTAATTGATCTAAAAGAACACGATATTCAAAAAGAATTGAATAAAAGAAAGCCAGGGCAATCTAAATTTACTACTCAAAGAAAAGAAAGTGATAAAATTCAAATTCTTTCTGGAGTGTTTGAGGGTAAAACAACCGGAACTCCTATATCACTAATAATTTACAATGAAGATATGCGATCCAAGGATTACAAAAATATAAAAGACAAATTTAGACCAGGTCATGCTGATTTTACTTATTTTAAGAAATATGGAATTAGAGATTATAGAGGGGGAGGAAGATCTTCTGCAAGAGAAACTGCAGCAAGAGTTGCGGCAGGAGCTATAGCAAAAAAAGTTTTAGAAAAAAAGTTAGGTAAAAAATTTAAAATTTCTGGTGCAGTTACACAACTTGGTATACTGGGATGTGACACTACAAAATGGAATGACAAAATTATTTACAAAAATCCATTTTTTTGCCCCGATAAATCAATGTTAAAGATATGGGAAAAATATCTATTAAGCATAAGAAAGGCGGGATCTTCATGTGGTGCTATAATTGAAGTAAGAGCAAAAGGAATTCCTCCAGGTTTAGGTGCTCCAATATATTCAAAATTAGACGCTGACATTACATCAGCCATGATGAGTATCAACGCAGTTAAAGGTGTAAATATTGGCTCTGGAATGAATTCAGCTCAATTATCTGGTGAAGAAAATTCAGATGAAATTTCTCAAAATAAAAAAAAATTGAAATTTAATTCAAATAATGCAGGTGGAATTCTTGGAGGCATTTCTTCTGGACAAGAAATAATTGTGTCATTTGCAGTAAAACCCACATCTTCAATTTTAAAAAAAAGAAAAACAATTAATAAATTTGGAAAAAATACTATTATATCTGTAAAAGGTAGGCATGATCCTTGTGTAGGTATAAGAGCTGTGCCAATTGGTGAAGCTATGCTATCGTGTGTTTTATTAGATCATTATTTGATGAACAAAGCTCAGTGCAGTTAAATAAAATTATTTTTGTTTTTGTAAAATAATATTTGAATTCAACACATCCAAAACTTTTTCCTCTATCGAGATAGAATCTAGATTAGCAATTTTATACATATTTTCAGGGGTATCTTGATCAATAAAAATATCTGGAAGCGTCATAGATCTAAATTTTAAATTTGTATCCATTAATCCTTTTTTGGATAAAAAATTAACTACATGAGAACCAAAGCCTCCTATAGATCCTTCTTCAATAGTTATAATTGCTTCATGCGTAACAGCTAGTTGCCAAATTAAATTTTCATCTAAAGGTTTAGCAAATCTTGCATCAACTATTGTTATAATAACTCCCTTTTTTTTTAAATTTTCAGCTGCTTTTAAAGTTTCATTTAATCTTGCTCCAAAATTTAAAATAGCTAATTTTTTTCCTTCTTGAATAATTTTAGATTTTCCTATCTCGATCTTTTCATTAATCGAAGGTAAAACTGATCCTATTCCTGTGCCTCTAGGATATCTAAATGCACAAGGCCTGTCATTTATTTCTGTTGAGGTATTAATCATCCTTACTAGGTCAGCTTCATCACTAGCAGCCATTACAACGAAATTAGGTAATGTTGATAGATAAGTTGTGTCAAAACTTCCAGCGTGTGTAGGTCCATCTGCACCAACTAATCCTGCTCTATCTATTGCAAATCTTACAGGTAAGCTTTGAATTGCTACATCATGAACTACTTGATCATATGCTCTCTGCAAAAATGTTGAATAAATTGCAGCATAAGGTTTATAGTTTTCAGTTGCTAAACCTGCTGCAAATGTAACAGCATGTTGTTCCGCAATTCCTACATCAAAAGTTCTTTCTGGAAATTCTTTTCGAAAAATATCTAAGCCCGTCCCATCAGGCATTGCAGCAGTTATGGCAACTATTTTGCTATCTTTTTTAGCATGTTGTATTAAGGTATTTGCAAATACTTTGGTATATGAAGGTAGTTTGCTTATACTTTTAACCTGTTCTCCAGTCTTAACATTAAATTTTGATACTCCATGATAGTTATCTTTTGCTTCCTCAGCAAATAAATATCCTTTTCCTTTCTTTGTTTTTATGTGTATTAAAATTGGCTTTTCATGTTTTGAATCTCTCGCATTTTTTAAAATTGGGATTAAAGAACTTAAATCATGTCCATCTATAGGACCTATATAATAAAATCCAAGTGAACTAAATAAAGTTCCTCCTGTCACTGCAGATCTAAGTAGATCTTCCGCTTTACCTGCTTTTGCACTAAATCTCTTTGAAAATGCAGATGTAATTAGTTTAATAGTCTCTCTTAAACTAAAATAAATCTTACCTGAAAAAATTTTTGCTAAATAAGTACTCATAGCTCCAACAGGTCTTGCAATTGACATATCATTATCATTTAATATAACAATCATCTTAGTTTTTGAGGCTCCAGCGTTATTCATTGCCTCATAAGCCATACCGGCACTGATCGCTCCATCGCCTATGACAGCCACTACATTATCTGATTTATTCGATAATCTATTTGCTACAGCTATACCTAAAGCTGAAGATATAGAAGTTGAACTATGAGCTGCACCAAAAGGATCATACTCACTTTCTAATCTTTTTGTAAAACCAGAAAGGCCACCTCCTTGTCTTAGTGTTCTTATTTTATCTTTTCTTCCTGTTAAAATTTTATGAGGATAACATTGATGACCTACATCCCATATTAATTTATCATTAGGTGTATTAAAAATATAATGAAGCGCAACACTTAACTCAACAACCCCAAGACTTGCTCCTAAATGACCACCAGTTACTGATACTACGTCAATCATTTCCTCTCTTAATTCATCTGCTACCTTTTGTAATTTTGACTCAGGTACTTTCTTTAAATCTGATGGAAAATTTATTTGATCTAAAAATTTGTACTCTTTTTTCATTTATTTCTATTTAAAATATAGTCTAAAGTTTTAAACAAATTTTTTGATTTTGAACCATATTTTTTTAGTTTATTGTTTATTTTAAAAATTAATTTATTAGCATATTTAATAGTATTTTTATATCCTAGTAAACTAATTAAAGTTGCTTTGCCCTTTTTTTTATCTTTTCCAGTTTTTTTTCCTGCTACTGATAAACTTCCCTTATGATCAATTAAATCATCAGCAACTTGAAATAACAATCCAATGTCAGCTCCTATTTTTTCAAATTTATTAATTTCTTTTTTGTTTTTTTCTTTAATAATTAAAGGTGCTACACAACAAAAGCTAAAAAGTTTTCCTGTTTTTTTTATTTCCATTTCAATAACCCTTTTTCTAGAAACTTTTTTATGCTCATAGCTTAAATCCAAATATTGACCACCAGCTATACCAAGATGTCCTGAACTTTCAGAAATTTTATTAATTAATTTATTCTTAATTTTTTCAGAAAAATTTAAATCTTTATGACTTAAAATCTCAAAGGCCATAGTTAAAAGTGAATTACCTGCCAATACAGCAGTTGATTCTCCAAATTTAATATGAGTTGATGGTTTTCCTCTTCTTATTGAGTCATTATCCATGCAGGGCAAATCATCATGTATTAACGAATAAGCATGTATACATTCAACTGCAGAACCTATGATAATTAATGATTTATAGTTTATTTTAAATAGTGATCCTATATCAACTAAAATTTTTGATCTTATTTTTTTTCCTCCAGAAAATAATCCGTATTTCATAGGAATAATTAATTCTGATTTTTTTTGTCTTTTAATAAATTCTTTCAAAAATAAATTAGTATCTTTAGCAATTTTATTTAATTCGGTTTGCATTTTTTTTTGAAGTTATATTCATTATATTTTCTTTTGTTTTTTCATTAATATCTTTAACATCTTTTTGAAATTTCTTTTCAATGATATTGTTAAGTTTTAATAAACTTTGATATTTTTCCACTGAACTTTCTAAATCCTTTTGGCTTTCTAAATCTTCGATAATCTTATTTGCCTCATTAGTTAATTCCTCGAGAGATAGAGCTTTATAATCGTTTGGTAAATTTTTATCTTTCATATATTACTCTGAGATAATACATGAGAATTAATCTTTCAAATATTAAAAAAGCAAAAAAACTCCTAAATAAAAGTGAGTGTGTGGCTATACCTACTGAAACTGTTTATGGCTTAGCCGGTAATGCTTATTCAGATAGAGCTTGTAAAAAAATATTTAAATTAAAAAAAAGACCAAAATATAATCCTCTTATAGTTCACTACTACAATTATCAAAAATTAAGAAAAGATTGTTATTTTAATGATAATTTTCTTAAATTATATAGAAGATTCTGTCCTGGACCCATTACATTTATTTTAAATTTAAAAAAAGACTCTAAAATTTCCAAAGTAGCAACCAATAAGAAAAATACTTTGGCAGTTAGATTTCCAAAACACTCTATTACTAGAAATTTATTAAAAGAACTGAAGTTTCCTTTGGCGGCTCCTAGTGCTAACTTATCATCAGAAGTTAGTGCTGTTAGATCCTCTGATGTTAAAGAAGATTTTGGAAAAAAAATTAAATATGTACTTGAAGGTGGAAAATCTTCAATTGGAGTTGAGTCCACAATAATTGACCTTAGAAATAAACCTAAAATTTTAAGATTAGGTGGCTTAGATATATTGACCATTCAAAAAGAATTACATAAAAAAATTATAATAAATAACAATCCGTCAAAAGCTTCTACCCCTGGACAATTAAAACTTCACTATTCACCCGGAATTCCAATTAGACTAAATGTAAAAAAAATAAAAGATGAAGAAGCTTATCTTCTAATTAAAAAAAAAGAAAAAACTAAACCAAATTATTACTTTTTATCCAAAAAAGGTGATTTAAGAGAAGCAGCAAAAAATTTGTATAGCACTTTAAGAAAAATAAAAAAAAGCAAATATAAATCTATAGCTGTTAGTAAAATTCCTAATAAGGGGTTAGGTAAAACTATCAATGATAGATTGATAAGAGCATCAAAATTATAATGCAATTTATATTTGAAGTGATTGGTGCGCCTGCTAGGAGTCGAACCCAGAACCTCCTGATCCGAAGTCAGGCGCTCTATCCAGTTGAGCTACAAGCGCGTATGATATTAATATAACATTTTATGGAAAAAAAAATATTTTTGATTGCAAAAGAGGAAGATAAAAACCTTCGTGTTGATGTTGCTATTAATAAGAAAGAAAATGATATTAGTAGAAATAGGATTAAAAATTTAATTTTAGATCAAAAATTAAAGTTAAATAATAAAATTATAATAGATCCGTCTAAAAAAATATCAATTGGAGATACTATAGAATTAATAATACCTAAACCTAAGATAGCTTCACTTAAACCTTATAAATTTAAATTAAATATTATTTATGAGGATGAAGATCTAATTGTTTTAAATAAACCTGCAGGGATTGTTATGCATCCAGGAGCTGGAAATTTTGATAATACTATTGTCAATGCTCTAATAAATTATGATAAAAATTGTCTATCAAACATTGGTGGTGAATTAAGGCCAGGGATTGTTCATAGGATTGATAAAAATACCTCTGGTTTAATTGTAATCGCAAAAAATAATCAAACTCATGAAAATCTTTCTAATCAATTTAGTAAGCATTCTATTCACAGAGTTTATCAATTATTAATTTGGGGTAAAGTCAGACCTTCAAAAGGAAAAGTAGAAACTTTAATTGGAAGAAGTTCCAAAAATAGACAAATGATGGAGGTTAGCAATAAAAAAGGGAAAAAAGCTATCACAAATTACAAAACAGTAGAAATTTTTGAAAATAATAATACTCCAACTTTAAGTTTATTGGAATGCAAACTTGAAACAGGAAGGACACATCAAATAAGAGTTCACATAAACTATTTGGGTAATAGTATAGTTGGTGATGATAAATACAAAAAAAAATTTAAAAAAATTAAAAACATTGATGAAGATCTAGAGAAACTTTTAGTAAATTTAAATAGACAGTTTCTTCATGCTAAAACTTTAGGTTTTTTTCACCCTAGAAAAAAAAAAGAAATGGTTTTTTCCTCAATTTTGCCACAGGAACTTGAAATAATCTTAAAAAAGCTAAGAAATACAAACAAATAACTCATTGAAAAATTAAAATATTTAATTAGATAAACTAGTGATGAATATAGCTATTAACAATAATCTTCCAGCTCTTACTAATGAAGGGGGGCTTTCAGGATATCTAGATCAAATTAAAAAGTTCCCAATGCTTGATGCGGAAGAAGAATATATGCTTGCTAAAAATTGGCGTACCACTGGGAATATAAAATCAGCTGAAAAATTAGTTACTAGTCATTTAAGATTAGTTGCTAAAATAGCAATGGGTTATAAAGGTTATGGTTTACCTGTGAATGAAATGATTTCAGAAGGTAACGTAGGTCTAATGCAAGCTGTAAAAAAATTTGAACCAGAAAAAGGTTTTAGGTTAGCAACTTATGCAATGTGGTGGATAAAAGCTTCCATACAAGAATATATATTAAGATCTTGGAGTTTAGTAAAAATTGGTACTACAACTGCACAAAAAAAATTATTTTTTAATTTAAAAAAATTAAAAAACCAAATTGCACCTCAAACAGAAGGAGATTTAAGACAAGAACATGTTAACGAAATAGCTGATAAGCTTGATGTTAGTAAAGATGAAGTTGTTTCGATGAACAGAAGATTGTCTGGTAAAGAATTCTCTTTAAATGCTCAGGTTGGTGAAGATGGTGATGAATGGCAAGATTGGTTAGTCGACAAAGAACTTGATCATGATTTAAAATTTGCATACCAGGAAGAAATGGAACAAAGAAAAGATTTATTGAAAAACTCAATTAAAGTTCTTAATGAAAGAGAAAAAGAGATTTTATATTCTAGAAGATTAAATGATAATCCTACAACTTTAGAAGATTTAAGTAAAAAATATAAGATTAGTAGAGAAAGAGTAAGACAAATTGAAAATAAAGCATTTGAAAAACTTCAAAAGCATATGCTTCTACTGGCTAAATCTAGAAATCTTTTACCCGTTGATTAAATTTCAAAAGGATTCTCAACTAAAATTGTATCATCTCGTTCTGGACTTGTAGATATACTTGAAATTTTTGCTCCTATAAAATCCTCTACAGCAAATATATATTTTTTTGCATTTTCAGGTAAATCATTTATATTTTTTATTCCTTTTGTTGAGCTTTTCCACCCTGGAAATATTGTATATACAGGTTTTAATTTTAATTGATCTTCTGCTGCGGCTGGTAAATAATTAATTTTTTTTCCTTCTAATTCATATTCAATACACATTTTAATTTCATCTAATTCATCTAGCACATCTAATTTAGTAAGTGCAATACCATCTATACCTGAAATTTTAATTGTTTGTTTAACTAGAACACCATCAAACCAACCACATCTTCTTTTTCTACTTGTGACTGTTCCAAACTCTTTTCCACGAGTGCCTAATAACTCTCCAATATCGTTTTTTAATTCTGTAGGGAAAGGACCTTCTCCAACTCTAGTAGTATAAGCTTTCGTTATTCCCAAAACGTAATTTATTGAATTAGGACCACATCCTGATCCTGTTGCAGCGCTTGAAGCAACTGTGTTAGATGAAGTAACATAGGGATAAGTTCCATGATCTACATCAAGTAAAATACCTTGAGCACCTTCAAATAAAATTTTCTTTTTTTGTTTTTTAAATTGATCAATTTTAAACCAAACAGGTTGAGAATATTGTAATATTTTAGGCGCAATCTTTAACAAATCTGATTTTAGCTGTTCTTTTTCATAAATTTTATTTCCAAGACCTTTTCGAATTGCGTTGTGATGAATTAGTGCTGACTCTAACCTTTGATCTAAATTTTTTTCAGATCTTAAATCCATTACTCTGATTGATCTTCTTCCAACTTTATCCTCATATGCTGGGCCAATTCCCCTTCTTGTTGTTCCAATTTTTTCTTTTCCAGCTGCATCTTCTCGTATCTCATCCATTTCTCTATGAAATGGTAAAATTAAATTTGCAGATTCTGAAATAATAAAATTATGTATATTAACTTCTACACCTTTAGATTTTATTTCCTCAATCTCCTCTAATAATGCCCAAGGATCAACTACGACACCATTGCCAATTATTGAAATTTTATTTTTTCTTACTATCCCTGAAGGAAGCAATCTTAGCTTATAAGTTACACCTTCTATAACAAGAGTATGGCCAGCATTATGCCCACCTTGGAATCTAATTACAACATCTGCTTGTTCAGATAACCAGTCTACAATTTTCCCTTTTCCTTCATCTCCCCACTGAGATCCAACAACAACTATATTTTTCATTATTTAAATTTTCTACTTATTTTCACGGAGTTAAGATGATTAATTGGACCATGACCTTTGCCGTAGTTAGGATTTGATTTAATAGCTGAATTTACATATTTAATTCCTTGCTCACAAGATTTCTTTATTGTTTTTCCACATGATAAAAATGTTGTAACTGCACTAGATAGTGTACATCCAGTTCCATGAGTATTCTTAGTATTATATCTATAGCTATTAAATATTTTAATATCTTTTTTATTTACAAAGACGTCATGAACTATCTTAGTATTTAAATGTCCACCTTTAATTAGAACATTCTTAGCACCATATTCAAGTAACTTACTAGCAGCATTAACCATGTCTTCTTTAGAAGTAATCTTAGTTTTAGTTAAAATTTCTGCCTCAGGAATATTAGGTGTAATAAGTAATGCTTTTTTGATCAATTTTGATTTTAGTAAATTAATTGCCTTTTCATCAATTAATTTTGCCCCACCTTTTGCTACCATTACAGGATCCAAAACTATTTGTTTAACTTTAATAAAATCCAAAGCTTTTAAAACAGATTTAATTACATTTGAAGAATTCAACATGCCAATTTTAATAGCATCAGGTCTTATATCTTTAGAAGTAAAAATAATTTGATTTAAAATTTCTTTAGGATCAATTTCAATAATAGATTTTACTCCAGTAGTATTTTGTGCTGTTACAGCAGTGATAGCTGTCATTGCGTATGATCCTAGGGCTGTAACGGTTTTTATGTCTGCTTGAATTCCTGCTCCTCCAGATGAGTCAGATCCTGCAATAATTAAAATTTTTGATCTCAGTTTCAAATTATTTAATTTTTCTTACAATAGTATTTACACATTTAGAAAGAAGAGTTTTATTCTCACTTTCCCCCATTACTCTTATTTTTGATTCTGTTCCAGACTTTCTCACCAAAATTCTTCCATGACCTTTAATTAATTTTTCTACTAATTTTATAGAACGTTTTATCTTTGGTTTATTAATTATACTTTTATCTTTTACATCAATATTTTTTAATAGCTGTGGTGTTTTCTTAAATTTTTCAAAAAATTCACTAGCTTTTTTTCCTTTTCTCAATGCAAATAATGACTCTAAAGCAACGAGCAAACCATCGCCAGTTGTCGCAAATTTTCCTAAAATAATATGGCCAGACTGCTCACCACCTAAATTAAATTTATATTTTTGCATTTTTTCTTTTACATATCTATCGCCTACATTTGCACGAATAAATTTTATACCTTCTGTTTTAAAATAGTTTTCTAGACCATAATTAGACATTAACGTTCCAACGACTCCTCCTTTTAACATTTTTTTTATTTTTCCATCTTGTAGCTAAAGCTGCAATAATTTGATCTCCATCTATAATATTTCTTTGTTCATCACACATAATAATTCTATCTGCATCGCCATCTAATGAAATACCAATGTGAGCTTTATGTTTTTTAACTGCTGATCTTATTTTTTCAGGAAATGTTGAGCCACAATTTTTATTAATATTTAAACCATTAGGATTTATCCCGATGGCAATTACTTTTGCACCTAAAGATTTTAGTAATTCAGGTCCTGCCTTATAGCCAGCACCATTTGCACAATCAATTACAATTCTAAGTCCTCTTAAATTAAATTCTTTACTGAAATTTTTTTTTAAAATTTTAATATAATCCCTGGTACCAGTTTCTAATCTTTTTACTCTGCCTAATTTTTCTGGTTTCGAGAGGTTTTTAGTAATTTTTTTATCAATAAGGCTTTCAATTTTCTTCTCAATTTTATCCGACAATTTCATTCCATCAGGACCAAATAATTTTAACCCATTATCATAATGAGGATTATGAGAAGCAGTAATCATAATTCCCATATTTGCCCTCATGACCTTTGTAAGCATAGCTAAACCATTTGTTGGAAGAGGTCCTAAGGTATATACGTGCATGCCTGCTGATGCCAGTCCTGATACTAATGCAGGTTCTAGCGTATAACCTGATAGTCTGGTGTCCTTAGCGATGATTGCTATTTGTTTTCTTTTTTTTTGAGATTTAAAATATGTTCCACTTGCCAAACCAAATTTAAAAAACATATTTCCATTAATATTTTTACTATTGGTGGCTCCTCTAATACCATCTGTACCAAAATATTTTTTTGCCATTAATTATTTATTATCCCTTTAAAAACTTTTATACCTTGCATTAATTCATTAACATCATGAATTCTTAAAATCTGGACTCCTTGCATCATTAAATAAATTGAAGAAGATATTGTTCCACCAATGCGTGACTTACTATCATTTTTTCCAGATAATTCCTTAACAAACCTTTTTCTTGAATTACCCACAAGTATAGGAAAACCAAGCGAATGAAAAATAGAAATATTGTGTATTAGACTCATATTATGTTTCAAATTTTTTCCAAAACCTATTCCAGGATCTATAATTATATTGTTATGATTTATACCCATTGATCTTAAAAATTTTATTTTTTCCTCAAAAAAATCATATATGTCTAATAATTCATTTTTATAACTTGGTTTTTTTTGCATGTTTTCTGGAGATCCTTGTGAATGCTGAATAACAAATGGAGTTTTATATTTCTTTAAAACGTTAATAGTTTCTTTATCATATTTTAATCCAGAAACATCATTTATCAACCTTACTCCTAATTTTATACCTTTCTTCATAATATTTGATTTTCTTGTATCTAAAGATAAAGGTATTTTTTTACTAATTAATTTTAAAATTTTACTAATTCTGCTCCATTCTAAATTTTCTTTAATTGCTTTTGATCCTGGTCTAGTTGACTCTCCTCCAATATCAATTAAGTCTGCTCCAGAATTTAATAAAAAAATTGCATGTTCAACACCTTTTTTTTTTGAATTAAATTGTCCTCCATCAGAAAAACTATCAGGTGTTAAATTTAATACCCCCAATAAATTAGGAATTTTTTTAAAATTAAGATTAGAAAAGTTTTTTTTTTTTGATTTAATTTTTTTTAAATCTGAATTTATTTTAGTCTTTAGAGGCTTAGACAAATTTTTAATTTGATTAATAGAAATTTTTTTTTTTGATTTTCTAGTAATTATTTCAATTTGGTCAAATGAGATTTCTTTAATCTGGTGTAAAGGAATTGCTTTTTTTTTTACTAACTAAAAATTTAGAATGATTGCCATAAAAGAAATTACACACTCTAGTGTAATATCTAGGCATTTAAATTAATGAACAATTTTTGGTTTTAGACCCAATGCACCCATAGCTGAACCTTTATCATCTTCAGTCTTTAAATCTTGTTTATCCGCTGGATATATATTTTTATTAATTATATTTTCAATTTCTTCACCAGTTAAAGTTTCATAGGTCATAAGAGCTTTAGCAATTTTATGTAGATCTTCAATTTTATCTGTTAAAATTTGTCTAGCTTTATTATAGCCCTCATCAACCAACTTTCTGATTTCTTTGTCTATTCTACGAGCAACCTCCTCAGAAACTGATTGTGTTTGTGTTACTGACCTCCCTAAAAAAACTTCTTCTTGATTTTCTCCATATTCTACAGGTCCCATTTCTTCACTCATTCCATACTTTGTTACCATAGCTCTAGCAAGTTGAGTAGCTTGATTAATATCTGATCCTGTTCCACCGCCAGCTCCTGTGGATATGTTATCTTTTCCAAAAATTACTTCTTCTGCCACTCTTCCACCAAAACACACAGCTAATCTAGCTTTAAGATATTTAATTGAATGACCATGCTGATCTCTTTCTGGTAAGTTCATAACCATACCCAATGCTCTACCTCTTGGAATAATTGTAGCCTTATGTATTGGGTCATAACTAGGCATATTAAAAGACACCAAAGCATGACCACCCTCGTGGTATGCTGTTAATTTTTTCTCATCTTCAGTCATGACCATTGAGCGTCTCTCAGCTCCCATCATTACTTTATCCTTAGCTTCTTCAAATTCATTAAAAGTCACTATTCTTTTATTTTTTCTAGCTGCTAATAATGCAGCTTCATTAACTATATTTGCTAGGTCAGCTCCTGAAAATCCTGGTGTCCCTCTTGCAATAGTTCTTAAATTCACATCGGGTGCCATTTTAATTTTTTTAACATGAACTTTTAAAATTTTTTCTCTACCTATTATATCTGGATTTGAAACCACTACTTGTCTATCAAATCTCCCTGGTCTTAATAATGCTGGATCCAAAACATCTGGTCTATTAGTTGCTGCAATAATTATCACTCCTTCATTCGTATCAAAACCATCCATTTCTACTAACAATTGATTTAAAGTTTGTTCTCTTTCATCATTACCACCTCCCAAACCAGCGCCTCTGCTTCTTCCAACTGCATCTATCTCATCAATAAATATTATGCATGGAGAATTCTTTTTTCCCTGTTCGAACATGTCTCTTACTCTAGATGCACCTACTCCCACAAACATTTCTACAAAGTCAGAACCTGATATTGTAAAGAATGGAACTCCAGCTTCTCCGGCTATTGCTCTGGCCAACAAAGTTTTACCAGTTCCTGGAGGACCCACTAATAATGCACCTCTAGGTATTTTTCCTCCAAGTCTACTAAACTTTTTTGGATCCTTTAAAAATTCTACTATTTCTTCCACTTCTTCTTTTGCTTCTTCAACCCCAGCAACATCATCAAAAGTTATTTTGCCTTTTAACTCATTCATCATTTTAGCTTTTGATCTTCCAAATCCCATAGCTCCACCTTTGCCTCCTTGCATTTGTCTCATAAAGAAAATCCATACAGCAATTAGCAACAACATTGGAAACCATGAAAGCAATACACCAAAAAGCGAAGGCATTTTTTCCTCTATAGGTGCTGCAGAAATACTAACTCCTTTATCAGAAAGTTTTTCTATTAAATTTGGATCATTAGGAGCATAAGTAGTAAAACTGTTTCCGTCTGAATATACACCTTTAATATTGTTTCCTTGTATTTCAACTTTTAAAACCTCACCTTTATCAACTGAAATTAAAAAATCAGAAAATATAACTTGGTCTCCAGCTCTAATATTAGACTGTGGATTTTTAAACATATTATAAAGACCAATAGTTAAAAAAACGATGATGGCCCACATAGCAAGATTTTTAAAATTCATAGGTATAAAATAAGAATTATTCTCAATTAAACAAGTGCGAAAATTAGTCTTCTTTTGAGATAATCACAGTTTGATTTAGTTTTTTGATAATACATCCCCCTAATGTTTCTTTAATTAGGACATTATTTTCAATTTTAGAAAGAATATTATCAATTTTTTTACCTCTGACTGTATTATACTTTCCTCCAATAATCTTAATGGAATCTATCAAAGATCTAAAAATCACTTCGTAAGGATTTTTAAAAAAGTTTTCATTTAAAATTAATTCATTTTTTTTTTGGTTTAAGAAAGAATTCATTTTTTTATTTTGTTCAACATAAAATAATAATGTTTGATTAGATCTTCTTAAATTGCTTATAGTCAAAAATAACTTTTTTTTATCAAAGCCTTCTTTTTTAAGTTCATCAATAAAACTCCTAATTCGGACCCTGGTATATTTAAAATCTTTATTTGAAGGGTCTTCTATAAAAAAATTGAATACATGTTTTGAAATAAAAGTTAAATCAGATTTATCAAATACTAACAAAGGCCTAATCAAGTTAATTTTATTTATTTGATTTTTTTTTTCTAAAGATGCTAATCCTTTCAGTCCACTTCCTCTAACTATTCTAATAAAAAAATTTTCGTATAAATCATCCAAATGATGACCAAGTAAAAGGTTGTTTATTTTGTATTTTTTACATTTCGAAAACAATAATTGATACCTTTTTTTTCTAGCAATTGATTGAATATTTTTTTTTGGTTTTTTCCCATTCCAGCTTAAAATTTCGGAATTAATATATATACTTTTTAATAACTTTTTTACCTTTTTAGCCTCATTAGATGATTCTTTTCTAAGTTTATGATCTACAATAAAAAATTTAATAGCCAGTTTATTTTTAATTGAATAAATTTTAGCTAAAAATGCAAGAGCTAAACTATCTGGTCCTCCGGACACAGCTACAGCAAATTTTTCCCTAATTCTTAACTCTTTTTCGAATAAATTAAATAAATGTTTAATTTTTTTATTAATTATCTTTTTTTGTAAAATGCTATGAATTTTGTTTGCATTCAAATTTTTGAGACTCATATTTAGCCTTTTGGATAACAGATTGATTAGCTTTTGGATATTGTTCTTCAACTCCATTTATCATTTTACAGCCCTGATCTTTTTCTCCAATCTGCACCATTGATACACCTAGTTTTAATAAATTAATTGGAGCTTTTTCTCCTTTTGGGTATTTTTGGTATCCTTCTAAATATGCTGAAGCAGCATCTGTATAAAGTTGTCTAATTCTAAAAGTTTCTGCATACCAATATTGAGCGTTGCCCGCTAACTCATGATTAGGATTTTCTAAAACAAATTCTCTAAATGCTCTTTCAGCAGTTGGGTAATCTCCCACTTTTAAAAAACTTGTAGCAAACTCATATTGTTTCTTTGGATCAACGTTAGGTAATATTTTCTCTTCTGTTTGAAAAGTTTCAGTAACAATTGAAGCTGTTGTTTCAATTGATTGAATTTGTTGTGAAGTTTCACTCGTAGCAGTATCTTTATAAGATATTGAACCTAAATCTTGAGGTGTAGATGAACCTGGCAAAACTTCTTCTTTCTGATCAACATTATTTTTAGTTAATGTTTTAACGTTCTCACCAGTTGTTAAGGTATTTTCAATATCTTGAAATCTTATTTGATTATCAGCTTGAACTTTAGATAGTCTATTTGATAATTTATCTAATTTAAAATTTATTTCTTCAAATCTATTTGTAAGTTGTTGAAATTGATTTTCAATTTCAGATAATTTTAATAAGTGTCTGGTTAAAACATCTTCAGCATTTGTATCTAAATTAGATGAATTTAAAGATTTGCTATCAAGTTCTATAGACCCTGAATAGATTGCCTTTTCTAATGTTTTTATATCTTTTTGAATTTGCTCAAGTGTTTCATAAATATTATGATTGTCAGCAAGTGAAATAGAGCAAAAAATAAAATTAATAAAAAATATTACTTTAATTAAAAAATAAATTTTAAATTGTTTCATAAGATAATTTAACTTATGTCTAAAATAATGGCAAAAAAAAGACCTCTTAAAAGAACGCTCAAGAGGTCTTTAAAATTTTGAAATATTTGTTAGTTAGCTTTAACCGTAACTGCTCTTCTGTTTTTTGACCAAGCTAAAGGATTTGATCCTGAATCTACTGGTCTTTCTTTACCATAACTTAAAACTGAAATTCTGTCTGAAGATATTCCATAAGTCATTAAGTAATCTTTTGCAGCGTTAGCTCTTCTTTCACCTAAAGCTAAGTTGTACTCTCTAGTACCTCTTTCATCAGCATGACCTTCTAACACAACTGTTATGTCTGAATTTTTTCTTAGCCAAGCAGCTTGTTTTCTTAAAGTTTCTCTTGAAGCTGTTGTTAAAACTGACTCATTAGTTGCAAAGAATACTCTGTCAGGTACACCTGAAGCTAAATATTCTACAGTATCAGTTCCAGTATAAACATCTCCCTGCATTTGACCTGGTTGTGAAACCTTCTTAGTTGCACAGGCAGTCAAAGCTAAGCACGCTAAAACAACTAGAAGTGAATTTTTTAGAATTTTGTTTAATTTCATTTTTGCTCCTTAGTCAATATTTCTATAACTTATCTTTTCACAAGTAATTAGATGTTTCAAGGTGAAAAATCAAGAACTTTGAGGTTAATTACTTAATAATGATGACCATGATGGGTCTGATCCGTCAGTGGGCGTCTTAATCTTTCTCTCATTATAACCGGTAAGGTCAATTGACCACAATTTTGCTGAAAATCCCTTGCCATCAGCATCTGTCTTTGTCTCTCTATAAAAAATCAAAACTCTTCCATTAGGAGACCAAGAAGGTGCTTCTTGATAAAAATTTTCAGTTAACAATCTTTCACCACTTCCATCAGTTCTCATTACACCTATATAAAATTTACCTTTATGTAATTTTGTAAAAGCAATTAGATCTCCCCTGGGAGACCATACAGGTGTTCCATAAATTCCATTTCCAAAAGATATTCTTTTAACTTTGCTGCCATCACTATTCATTACATATATTTGTTGATATCCACTTCTATCTGAATTGAAACAAATGAATTTTCCATCTGGAGAGTATGAAGGTGAAGTATCTATAGACGGATGATTAGTAATTTTTTCAACAATTCTGTTCTCTAAGTCCATTGTATAAATATCTGAATTTCCATCTTTTGCAAAACTCATTATTATTTTCTTACCATCTGGGGAAAATCTTGGCGCAAAAGTCATGCCTGGAAAATCTCCTACAACTTCTTGCATTCCAGTTTCAATATCTAACAAATATACTCTTGGAAGATTTCTGAAATAAGATAAATAAGTGACCATCTGACTTGTTGGATTAAATCTGGGAGTTAACACCAATTCATTACCTAATGTTAAAAATTTATTATTAGCTCCATCCTGATCCATAATTGCTAATTTTTTAATTCTTTTTGTTTTAGGACCTTCTTCAGCTACATAAATTATTCTTGTATCAAAATATCCTTTTTCACCCGTCAACCGTTCATAAACTTTATCTGAAATAATATGACCAACTCTTCTCCAATTATTAGGTACTGTAGTAAAAGCAAGAGCCATCATCTCTTTTGCTGCTAACACATCCCATAATCTAAATTCTACTCTCAATTTTTCATCAACATAATCTACTTTTCCTGTTATTAAAGCTTGAGCTTTAATTAAATTCCAATCCTCAAATCTTGGTTTTAAATTTGCTATATCAGGAGCTTGTAAAAAGGCATCCTTATTAAGAGGATTAAATAAACCTGTAGTTTTTAAATTATTTTCAACAATTAAAGAAATTGCTATCCCAATATTTTCTTTATCTAATATCCTTTTAAAATTTTTTCTTGAATTATCATCAATTGATAAGGGTGAAACAGCTAAAGGAAGAGGATTCAAATTACCTCTAGTAATATCAACTTCAATTAGACTAAAAGATTTTAAAGGTATTATAAATATTAATAAAGATAAAATAAAAAATTTTTTCATATTTCCCATAGATTAACCTTTTAGCATTTCACTTGCATCAAAATTTAATTGTAGATCTTTCCATCGCTCATATCCTGTGGTAGGAACTCTCAAAGGTTGACACAACTTTACCGCTCTAAGCGCACTTTCTGCTAAAACTTTATAAAATCCTTGACCTGGCATATTCATTCTAGCATGATCTAAAATTTCTGATTTAACAACTGAGCCATCTGGCTTTAATTCAAGTTTAATTCTTACCAATAAATTTTCATCATAAGGCAACCCAAGCGGAATACTCCAGCATCCAAAAATTTGTGCTTTTAAAGCATCTTCTTCACTTAAAGATAAACCAGTATTTTCTAAATTTTTCATTTTATCTTGTGTAACACTATCAGTTTTTTTGATAGTTGAGGCTGCCTCTTCTTTTGATTTATCAATTAATGATGCGATGTTATTTGGATCAAACAATTCTTCTTTTTCAAATTCAGATACTTGCTTTACTTCATTATCTATTTTTTCTGGATTTTGAGTATCATCTTTCTTTTTCTCAACCTTTTTTACATTATCCTCAGGCATTGGGATAGCGTCTGGTTTTTTCTTTTTAACTTTTTTAGGGGGGTGCCTGTTCTGAAACTATTTTTTTTTCTTTCTCTTTAACTTCTTCAATTATTTTTTTTGCTTTTGGGGCAAATGGTATATTTGTTTTTTCACTAATTTGAATCAACTCTACAGATATTATTGGTGGTAAGTCTATTGGTTTTTTTGATAGGAATGGAAGACTCATTGCTGTTATAAAAATTACTATTATATGTAAAACAGAAGATGCTATTAAACTTCTATTCACTATAAAAAATTACCTTTCCTTATATGGCTCAGAGATTAATGCAACTTTAGTAAAACCAGAACCAGAGAGTAGTCCCATGATTTCAAGTACCCTACCATAGTTTATGGTTTTATCTCCTCTAACATAAATTCGAGTATCTGTTCTATTTTTTGAAACTGCTAAAACTTTAGCTATGATTTTATCGTATTCAACTTTTGACTCTTGAATAAAAATTTCTCCTTTTGAATTAATTGATAAAGTTAATGGTTCTTGTTCTTCTGGTAAAGAGTCTGCTGAACTTTCAGGTAAATCTACTTGTACACCAACTGTAAGGAGAGGTGCAGTTACCATAAAAATAATTAATAATACTAACATCACATCAACAAACGGTGTAACATTAATCTCACTCATTGGTTCTTTTCCTGAACGATTTAATTTAAAAGCCATTTTTAATTAAATGATAGAAATGAATCTTTTGGAAAAACTTTCTAATTTTTCAGAATATTTTCTAGATTCATTATTGAATCTATTATAAGCAATTACTGCAGGAATAGCTGCCAACAATCCTAGAGCGGTAGCAAATAGTGCCTCAGCAATTCCTGGTGCAACAATTGCCAAACTTGTATTCCTTGAAATTGCAATTGACTGGAAAGAATTCATAATTCCCCAAACTGTTCCAAACAATCCTATAAAAGGAGCTGTTGATCCAACAGTTGCTAAAAAAGTAAACCCTTTCTCAATTTTCGACATTTGTTTTTCTATTCCAACTTCAAGCATGCCACCCATTCTTTCCATCAAATTTGATTTAGATTTTGATTTTAATAAGCTTTGCATAGACTCTTTAAACAATGAAGCCATAGGGTCATCAATTTTGTTAGGCAAGCTATTATAAAAAGTTTCAGCTGATTTAGATCTCCAAAACTTTTCTTCAAACTCCTCTGATGAAGTGTTTATCTTTTTAAATAATTTAAATTTGTCAATTATGATTGCCCAAGAATATATTGAGCAAACTATAAGTATTATTATTACAGATTTAACGATAATATCTGCTCTTAAAAAAAGATTCATTAAAGAAAAATCTGCACTAGACGCTAAACCTACTGCTTGAGTTGAAATATCTGCTTCCATATTAAATTCTTTTCACACTCAAATGTGTCATTAATTTGACTCTTAAATACAACTTATTCCTCTAATCTAAAGGTTTCATAGTAATAACTTGCAATCAGTATTGCATCTGCTTTGTTGGAATCCTTTTTTTTTGATAAATTTGATGAATAATAAGGAAAAATCTGAATTGCTTTAGTCCTGCTCGCATCTTTTTCAGAATTAATCAAATTAAAATATTTTTTCCATTTCGCTGGTCTTATAAAATACATTGGTAACTGCATTGCAGAGCACATTCCTTTCAAAATACCAAAAGATTGGCCAAAATTAAACATACTAGTGACCCCTTGCCCTGGCATTGCTGATACCTGTTCAATAATTACTCTAATATTTGTTTTGTCAATTTTTTTTATTCTTTTAGAAATTTCATTATAGACTTGTGAACCATTTACTTGTCTCTTGTTTTTTTTTCCATCTGTCATAGTTGGCATTTCAATAACATCTAAAATTTTACCATCTTCGAAAAAACAAATTGATCCTGATATTCCTGGGTCTATACCTATAATTAACATTAGATTATATTTAGTTGAACATTTGAAAAAATATTTTGAACGTCATCATCATCTTCTAAAGTTTCAAAAAATTCTATTAAATTAGCTTGATGAACTTTTGATATTTGCACACTATTTAAAGGAATCCATTCTATTTTGGTCGATATGAAATTATTTATTTTTTTTTCTAATTTTTTTTTTACATTATAAATTTCATTAATTGAACAATGTACTTCATGAAAATCATCTTTGGATATACATTCATTTGCTCCTGAATCTATTGCGAGTTCAAAAATTTCTTCATCAGAAATTTCATTTTTATCTATTTTAATAACACCTAATTGATTAAAATTATGTGATGCTGATCCTTGGGTTCCTAAACTACCTCCAGCTTTTTGAAAAATAGTTCTAATATTTGAAACCGTTCTATTCTTATTATCAGTCAAAACCTCCACTATAACTGCAACTTTTTCTGGACCAAATCCCTCATACCTTAAATTTTCAAAATTAGACTCAGTGTTTATAGAGGATTTGGTAATTGCTCTTTCTATATTGTCTTTTGGCATATTGGCTGATCTTGCAGCTTGTATTGCTGATCTTAATCTGGGATTTATTGTAGGATCCTTGTCTCCAAGTTTTGCTGCAACAGTTATTTCTTTAGATAATTTAGAGAAAATTTTGGATCTTTGTTTATCTGCCTTACCTTTTTTGTGCTTAATTCCAGCCCAATGTGAGTGTCCTGCCATAACTAATGTGTATTTTTTAATTGTCCTCCAAAAATATAACTTTCTACATTTTTTGCTAAACCTGTTTCTATATTACAATCTACTATAACTCCACTCAAAGTAGCTTCTCCAACTGCAGGAAAGTGTTTGGTTGATTTCTCTTTTAAGAATCTACTGATAGAATTTTCTTTATTCATGCCTATTACTGAGTCATAATCTCCACACATTCCAGCATCTGTTTGATAACCTGTTCCATTATTTAGAATTCTTGCATCATTAGTAGGTATATGTGTATGAGTACCAACCACTAATGTTGCATGTCCGTCAAAATAGTGACCGATAGCATTTTTTTCACTCGTTATTTCTCCATGGAAATCAACTATCAATAAATCATAATCTTCTTTTAATTTATAATTATTCATAAATTTTTTAGAGATTGAGAAAACATCATCACATTTTTTCATAAAGACGTTACCCATTAAATTTAAAACGCCTATTTTAATATTTTGAGAAGTCTCATAAATTTCAAATCCTTTTCCTGGACAAGGTTCATAAAGATTGAAAGGTCGTAGAAGTCTATTTTCTTTTTCAATAAAGCTAATTATTTCTTTTTGATCCCATACATGATTTCCTGTGGTAATTACATCTACACCACAATTAAAAAAGTCCTTACATGTCTTTATATTAATGCCTACACCTGGCCCTGAGGAGTTTTCTCCATTTAGTATTACAAAATCAATATTCTTTCTCTTTATTTCTGATTTAAGATTATTCATTATTTTTGAACAACCTGTTATTCCAACCACATCCCCTAAAAATAAAATTCTCATTTATAAAATTTTTCCTCAGTAACTATATGATCAAGCCTTATGTCATATTTATTTCTAGGTATTTTTTGTAGTTTTTGAAAAGAGTATGCAATTCCTATTTTTATAATTTTTTTTTTTTTTAAAGCTTTTGCAAGATATCTATCATAATAACCACCTCCATAACCGAGTCTATTTAGTTTATCATCAAATGCTACTAAGGGCATGATTAAAACATCTGGATAAATTATTTTTTTTGATATTGGTTCTGGTATCCCATATTTGCTAATTGATAATGGCTCATCAAATGACCACTCAAAAAAATTCATTTGTTTTTTTTTTCTAATTTTGGGTAATGAAATTTTATAATTTTTTTTCTCGAGTAACTTTAATATTTTGAGCACATCTATTTCATAATTATAAGGATAATATCCGCCTATAATTTTATTATTAAGTTTATTTTTTTTTAAAAAATTTAAAAATTTGTTTTGATTAATTGATAAATTTTTAAAATAATTTTCTTTTCTTTTTTTTAAGATTTTTTTTCTTATTTCAGATTTATTCACAAATTTTAAGATAAATTTTCTATATTTGCTTTATCAACAAAATTTGAAATTTCATCTGCAGCTTCATCAATTAATCTTTCATAATTTTTTTGACTATTTTCAATTTCTGCCTTTAAATCCATATGATTATTATTTAATTCTTTTATTTCTTTTTCTTTTTTATCTCTGTAATCATAAACTAAATTTTTTAGCTCCTTAAACTTACTTGATAAATTCATTAATTCATTTTGTTTTTGTTCAACTTTTTTTTTTGTTTCATGGTATTCATCCATTACTTTAACTGCAGTAATTAACAAAAGTTTATTCTCACCAAGAGAGCCTAGGTCATTTTTTAACTCATTAAATTTTTGATTAATCTGAATGAGCAATTCCTCTAAATGTTCTTCTTGACCATCTTCACATGATAATAAAAAATCTTTACCATTAAATTTAATACTTACGTTTGCCATTTATCGATTTCCTCCAACAAAGTATTTGTTTCTTGATTTAATTCATCAATTTTTTCAGAAAACTGGATGTGTTTTTTTTGTTCATCACTTTCTTTATTTTTAAATTCATCTAACTTTTGAGATAAATAATTATATTCCTCTTTTAAAAGATTATATTTTTCCTCTAACTCTAGTTTTTCAATTTCTAATTGATTTTTTTTTGTTTTTAATTTTTCAATATTATTTAGCAAATCAGGATTTTTTAAATTAAAATTACTTAGTTTAGATAGAGCTAATTTTAATTTTTTTTCTTTTTCGTTCACAGAATTCATATATATATAATTATATTATTAAATAGAATCTTCTTAGTCTACACAGGATAAATTTTGAACAAATTACACAATGAATTAGCTAATTGTATAAGATTTCTATCTATTGATGCTGTTCAAAAAGCAAATTCTGGGCACCCTGGTATGCCCATGGGAATGGCTGATGTTGCTACTGTTCTTTTTAAAAATTTTTTAAATTTTGATCCTAAGAATCCAAGCTGGATAAATAGAGATAGATTTGTTCTTTCAGCAGGTCATGGATCTATGTTGCTTTACTCTCTTCTATATTTGACAGGTTATAAAAGCATTTCATTAAATGATATAAAAAATTTTAGGCAGCTAGATTCTATTTGTGCTGGTCATCCAGAATATCATCCAAATACTGGAATAGAAACTACTACTGGTCCTTTGGGACAAGGAATATCAAATGCAGTAGGCTTTGCAATATCTGAAGAAATTTTGAAAAAAAAATTTGGAAAAAATAAAATTGATCATAAAACTTATGTGCTAGCTGGTGATGGTTGTTTAATGGAAGGAATAAGTCACGAAGCTCTAAGTCTAGCAGGACATCTAAAACTAAAAAATCTTATTTTACTTTTTGATAATAATTCTATATCCATTGACGGCCCTACTAGTCTAGCAGTTTCAGATGACCATGAAAAAAGATTCAAAAGTTATGGTTGGGATTATTTGAAAATTAATGGTCATAATAATAAAGAAATATTCAAAGCTTTAAAAAAAGCTCAAAAATCAAAAAAACCTATAGCTATTTCTTGCAAAACTAAAATTGGATATGGTTCTCCAAATAAAAGTGGCAAAGCATCATCTCATGGGAGTCCTTTAGGTGAAGATGAAATAAAATTAGTAAGAAAAAAATTAAAATGGAAGTATAAACCTTTTGAAATTCCAAATGATTTATTAAATGAGTGGAAAAAGATTGGAAATAAAGCTTCCAATAAAGCTAAAAAACACCAAAGTAAATATAAGAAAATCCTTTCTAATAATGAAATTCTAAATTCATTTAATAATTCAATCGAAAAAACAAAAAAAAATTATTTGAAAAATTTAAAGCCTCTTGCAACAAGAAAGTCTTCTGAGATGTTTTTAGATATTGTATCAAAATTACCAAACCTTATTGGAGGTTCGGCTGATTTAGCTGGTTCAAATAACACAAAAACCAAAGATCACAAAATAATAAAGCCTGGTAATTTTTCTGGAAATTATATTCATTACGGAGTTAGAGAACATGCAATGTGTGGTGTAATGAACGGAATTGCTCTGCACAGTAATTTAATTCCTTATGGAGGTACTTTTTTAATATTCAGTGATTATTGCAAGCCTTCAATCCGTCTAGCAGCTATGATGAAACAAAGAGTAATATATGTCTTTACTCATGACTCAATAGGTCTTGGAGAAGATGGCCCCACGCATCAACCAATTGAACAGTTAACTAGCCTAAGATCTGTTCCAAACTTAAATGTATTTAGACCAGCTGATTTGATAGAAACTTTTGAATGCTGGCAATTAGCAATAGAAAATAAAAATTCCCCTAGCGTAATTGCTTTAACAAGACAGGGAACTAGTCCTGTTAGAACTAAAAATTCTTCCAAAAATGAATCATCTTCAGGTGCTTATGAAATTTTGAGAACTGGAGATGATATTAAGATAACAATAATATCTTCTGGGTCTGAAACTAGTTTAGCATGTGATATTAGTCATAAATTAGCCACAGAGAGTATTTACTCCAAAGTAATATCTATGCCTTGTCAGGAATTATTTGACCAACAAAGTAAAAGTTATAAAAATAAAGTTTTAGCTGAAACTGACCTGGTTGTATCTATAGAAGCTTCTGAAACAAGTCACTGGAAAAAATACACCGGTATTAATGGATTGAACTTTGGAATTAATAATTTTGGAAAAAGTGCACCTTATAAAGAAATTTACAATCATTTTAATTTAAATACTGAAAGTATAGTTAAAAAGATTAAAGAAAAATTATGAAAATAAAAGTTGGTATAAATGGAATGGGAAGAATTGGAAGAATGGTTCTTAGATCAATATTTGAGAATAATTTAAAAGATATAGAAATTAAACATATTAATAATAAATCAAATTTAGAAATTTTTGCAAACTTGATTAAATATGACTCAGTTCATGGAAAATTTAGTGCTGATGTGAGTTTTGATAAAAAACATTTATTTATAAATAAAAATAAAATTTCATACAGTCAACATTCAAATTTAGAGGATATCCAATGGAAAAATTTAGATGTTGATTATGTTTTTGAATGTACTGGTAACTTTAATTCAAAAGAAAAACTACAGGCTCATTTAAAAAACGGAGCTAAAAAAGTTATTGTTTCAGCGCCATGTAAAAATGCTGATAAATCTATTGTTTATGGTGTAAACCAAAATGTCTTAAATGATAATGATCAAATAATTTCTGCAGCTTCTTGCACAACTAATTGTCTGGCTCCTGTTGCAAATGTAATACATGAAAATTTTGAAATTGAAAAAGGTTTCATGACTACAATCCATTCTTTTACTAGTGATCAAAGAGTATTAGATAATTCACATAAAGATCCTAGAAGAGCAAGATCAGCAAGTCAATCAATTGTGCCTACTTCTACTGGAGCGTCAAAAGCATTATCAGAAATCATTCCTTCTCTCAAAGGAAAACTAGAAGGTATTGCTATGAGGGTGCCCACTCCAAATGTTTCATTAATTGAGCTTGTTTTTTTAAGCAAAAAAAATTTATCTATAAAAGCTATTAATGATGCTTTTATAAATGCATCTGAAAATAAACTGAAAGGTATTATTGAGATTACAAATGAAAAACTTGTTTCTATTGATTTTAATCATAATAAAGCCTCTTCAGTTATAGATGGGTCTTTAACAAATGTAGTTGGGGACAATATGGGTAAAATTTCTGCCTGGTATGATAATGAATGGGGTTTCTCAAATAGAATGTGTGATATTGCAAGGTATTTGCATAAAAAATTTAATTAAAGCTTTTAAATGAAAAAAATTGAAGATTTAAAAAATCTTGAACAAAAGAAAATTTTACTCAGACTTGATTTGAACGTTCCATTAAAAAATAATCAAATAACTGATGCTACAAGAATTGAGAAAATTTTACCTACCATAAATTTTTTAATTAAAAAGAATTGTAATATAGTAATAATTTCACATATAGGGAGACCAAAAGGAAAAGTTGATAAACAATTATCGATGAAGCCTGTCTGTGATTATTTGTCAAAAAAATTGAATATAAAAATAAGATTACTTGAAGAAAATATTTTTGATTTTGATCCTAAAACGATTTTTCAAAATCATGAGAGCAAAATAACTATGTTAGAAAATATAAGGTTTTATGAACAAGAAGAAAAAAATGATGAGAAATTTGCAAAAATTTTGTCTAATTTTGGAGATATATTTGTAAATGATGCTTTTTCTTGTTCTCATAGAAATCATGCATCTGTAACAAAAATAACAAACTTTTTACCATCTTACTGTGGATTACAAATGGATAAAGAAATTTCTGCCCTAAAAAAAATTACATCCGATATAGAAAGACCAATTACTTGTATTATAGGTGGCTCTAAAATTTCAACTAAAATTAATATAATCAAAAATTTAATTCCCAGATTTGAAAATATAGTAATTGTAGGTGGTATGGCGAATAATATCTTGGAATACAAAGGATATAAAATTGGGAAATCAATCAAAGAAAATAATTGTAAAAAAACTATTGAAGAAATTTTTTCCCTAGCAAAAATCAATAATTGTAATATTTTTTACCCTTCTGATGTTTCGGTAGGAAAAAATTTAAATGATAAATCACAAACAAAAAATTTATCAGAAATTGATAATGATGATTTAATTTTAGATATTGGAGATGAAACAATAAAGATAATTATCTCTTTAATAAAAAATAGCAAAACTGTTCTATGGAATGGACCAGCTGGATATTTTGAAAACTCAAATTTTGCAAAAGGAAGTATTCAAATTGCTCAAACGATAGTTAAATCAGAAAATAAAATCTATTCTGTAGTTGGTGGTGGCGATACGATAGCAGTTTTAAACAAAGCTAATATTTTGAAATATTTTAATTTTGTTTCAACTGCTGGTGGTGCTTTTTTAGAGTACCTTGAAGGTAAAGAAATTCCTGGTATAAGAGCGCTAAATTAAATGTCTGAATTAAACAAAATAGCATTAAAAATTTTAGAAAAAGGTAAAGGAATTTTGGCTGCTGATGAAAGCACTGGAACAATGACCAAAAGACTTCAAAGTGTAAATATAGAATCTACTCCGGAAAATAGAATTTTGTTTAGAGAAACATTGTTTTCCTCAAAAGGAATGACGGAATATATAGGTGGTGTAATACTTTTTGATGAAACTATAAATCAAAAAGCTAATGACGGAAAAGAAGTTTCCAATCTCCTTTCCGATATGGGATCTTTAACTGGTATAAAAGTTGATACTGGAGCAAAACAATTGGCTGGAAGTCCTAAGGAAAAGATTACTGAAGGGCTTGATGGTTTAAGAGAAAGGCTAAAAGAATATTATAAAATTGGAGCTAGATTTACAAAATGGAGAGGTGTTTATAACATAACCAAAGATTACCCTAGCAAACTATCAATTCATTCTAATTCCCATGTATTGGCAAGATATGCAGCATTAGTTCAAGAATGTAATATGGTTCCAATTGTTGAACCTGAGGTTTTAATGGATGGAGATCACTCTGCTGAAGAATGTTTTAACAAAACCTCTTCAGTAATTAAAAAATGTTTTGAAGATTTAATTTTGCACAAGGTAGATTTAACAGGGATGATTTTAAAACCAAACATGATTTTAGCAGGGACTGAGTCAAATAATCAGATATCTAATGAAGAAACAGCTAAACTTACAATAAAATGTTTAAAAGAATCTGTACCAAGTGAAGTGCCTGGAATTGCCTTTTTATCAGGAGGACAATCTGAAGTACAAGCTACTGAAAACTTAAATTTAATAAATAAATTTAATGATTCAGGTTTTATAATGTCCTACTCCTACGGAAGAGCATTACAACAAAGTGCATTAAAACATTGGTCAAAAGATATAAAAGACATTAAAGGAACTCAAAAGGTTTTTGATCATAGAGCAAAAATGTGCTCTTTAGCTGCCCAAGGTAAATGGTCTATAAATCTTGAAAATAACTAATTCAAAAAAAAAATTTATTTATCT
>CACEIY010000010.1 GCA_902559635.1 uncultured Pelagibacteraceae bacterium
ATTTAGTTCTCTGTTTGCAGCTGCAGGACATCCTAACTGTGTATTTAAAATAAATTTTACAGATTTACAAAAAATTACAAATGGTTCAATTAAAGAAATAACAGAATGAGACAAGCAAAATTATTAGACTATTTATTATTAATTTTATTAGCTTTAATTTGGGCCTCAGCTTTTTTTAATATAAAAATTGCAACTTATTCTTTTGGACCTGTAACAATTGCTTTTCTCAGAGTTTTTTTTGGAGCAGTACCAGTTTTATTACTTTGTTATTATAAAAATATAAAGATTGAAGCTTTTTCTAAAGATTGGCATTGGTTTGCTATGATTGGATTCATAAATTTAGTTGCACCATTTTTTTTAATTGCATACGGAGTACAGTCTGTCCAGAGTAATTTAGCTGCCATTTTAATGTCCACAACACCCTTAAGCTCAACAGTCTTAGGACATTTTTATACAAAAAATGAAAAGTTTAATTTTATAAAAACTTTTGGAATTTTAATTGGCTTTTCAGGAATACTTTATTTATTTTCAGATAATCTATTAATTGATGATGATAACTTTTTATCAGCATTATTAATCCTTCTTGGTTCCACTTGTTACGTAGTTGGAGGAGTTTTAACTTTAAAAATCAGTAAGAAAAAAAATGAAAATGTAACAGGCTCGATACTAATTTGGGCAGTGATTATTTTAATTCCATTAGTAAGTTTTATTGAACAACCATGGAATGTTAATCCAAGACTAGACTCAACAATCTCAGTTATTTATTTGGGATTAGTCTCTACTGGAATTGCTTGGTTACTAAGATTTCGAATTTTAGTAAATAACGGTTTAATTTTTCAATCTCAAGTTTCTTATTTAATTCCTATTTTTGGAACTATTTTAAGCTATATCTTTTTAAAAGAATTAATTACAACAAAAGTACTAATTTCATTAATAGCTGTTTGCGTAGGTATTTATTTTGTTAGAAAAGCAGATAATAAAAAACTACTTAAGTGAAGCAAAAGCTTTTATATGTGAAGGTCTTGTTTCACAACATCCACCCAATATTGTAGCACCTGCATCCTTAAATTTCTTAGCAAATTCTAACATTTTTTCTGGAGTTAAATCTAACCGCACACCAAGAAATTCATTTGGATTACCATTGGATTTTTCAAAAGTTGAAGTATACCCATCATTTTTGGGTTTAGTTGTAACAAATCCATTTATTTTAAATCCAAAAGGAACATTTAAACTTTTTAACTCTTGAAGATTAATTTCATAATTTTCTGGTGAAACACATGAAAGCATAATACCTAGTAAATGTTTATCTATTATATTTTTTATTTCTGAAATTTTTTCTCCACTTGGCAAATTTGTTCCCTCAGAAATATGAATACCAATCAAATAAGGTTTATTGAATTCTTTTATTGCCTCAACTCCACATCTAAATTCTTTGATGCTACTCCAAACATCGAAATAAAAAAAATCAACATAAGGGTTTAATAGTTTAGCCTGTTCATTAAAATCTTTAATAATCTCTTCTTCAGTTCTATCATCAGACTCATAAGTTAGATTTTGAGGAGGTAAACCACCAGCTATCAAAATATTTGGAAATTCTCCTTTAACAGCAAGAGCAATTTCACCAGCTTTCTTATTTAAATATTCAAATTTGTCTTCAACATTATTATCTCGTAATCTTTTACGTCTAGTTGTAAAAGTTGTGGTTACTATAATTTCAGCGCCAGCTTTTACAAAATCTCTATGCGTATCTAGTAATAGTTGGTGATAATTCTGATCTAATAATGCATTTGCACTCCACAATGTTCCTTTTGGCTTCATCCCTCTTGCAAGAAGTTCTTGTCCCATACCACCATCTAAAATTCTAGTTTGTTTGAAAAAATTTAAGTCCATTTTATCCTCACTTTTTTAGTGCTTTAGCTTTATGCAAGGTGCACAATACAGTTCAACTACCTACAGATTGATTATTATGGGAATTCCGTTTTAGCAGTTTATGCCCGCAATAGGATCAAATCGGCAATTTGAATATATTCGAAATTTTAAGATTAATCAAATATAGTTTATAAAAAAACCTTGATACCCATTCTAATAGATACAAATAAAACCAAGAAAGATGTAATTATTGCAAGTATTCTACTAGTAAAAATTTTTAAGTTTAAATAATTTCCTATAAGTCCACCAATAAAAACACATAAAAATAAAGGTAAATAATTTGATATCTCAATTAAAATATTTTCTTTTGTAAGTTGTCCTAATATCCCCGAAATTGAGTTAATTAATATAAACAAAGAAGCCGTTGTAACAATTATTTTTGGTTTTTCTGATTTAAGTAAAAAAAGAATTGGACTTAAAAAAATTCCACCACCTATTCCTACAATTCCTGAAACCAATCCAAGAATAGAACCTATAAAAAATGAGGCAATAAAATTTAATTTTTTTGTAGTTAAATTATTATTTTCGTAAGATTTGTTATTTATCAACAATAAGATACCTGCAATTGAAAGAACAAAAAATAGAAGAACTTCAAATATATCTTTTTCAATTTTCAAAGTTCCACCAAAAAAAGCAAATGGTATAGATCCTATTAAAAAAGGGACTAATAATTTAAAGTTATGATTTCCAGCACGAACATAATTAAAAGAATTACCTGAAACTACTATAATATTACATAAAAGCGCGATTATTGGAAAGATGTAATATGGAATATCCCAAATTAGTAAAAGAGCTAAATAAGTAGATCCTCCCCCAAAACCAACACTAGAGTATAAAATAGCTGTTATAAAAAAAAATATTGATAATATAAACATGCTAAAAGATTATTATGAAAGTTAACATTGCACTATTGACTGTAACAGATACTAGAACGTTTGATAATGATAAATCAGGTGCAATATTAGTAGATAAAATCAAAGAAGCTAATCATAATTTATTAGATAGAAAAATATGCAAAGATAACAAAGATGAAATAGTTTTAATACTTAAAGAATGGCTTAAAAATGAAAAAATTGATGCCATTATAACAACTGGTGGAACAGGCTTAACAGGAAGAGATATAACTCCAGAAGCACTAGATGAAATTGCAGATAAGCACATTCCTGGCTTCGGAGAAGTATTTAGGAATATAAGTTTAAAAACAGTAGGAACTTCAGCTATTCAATCTAGAGCTTGTGCAATATTATCAAACGGTAAATACGTTTTTGCTTTACCAGGTTCATCTGGTGGTGTTACTGATGCTTGGGATGGAATTTTAAAACATCAACTAGATGTTAATCACAAACCGTGTAATTTTGTTGAATTGTTTCCAAGATTAAAAGAAAAATAATTATTTTTGGTACTTATCTTTCCATTCAGAGTAAGGCATTCCATAAACATGTTCTCTTGCATCAGGATCAGAAATAGTAATACCTTTTTTTTCTGCCTCCTCTCTATACCATTTTGATAAACAGTTTCTACAAAAGCCTGCAAGATCCATTAAATCTATGTTTTGAACATCTTTTCTTTCTCTTAAGTGATTAATTAATCTATCAAAAGTTGCAGACTGTAATTCTTTTTTTGTTTTATCATCCATAAAATTTTATATATAAACATAATATGAAACTTTCCGGATCCTATCAAATTAATTTATCTAAACAAAAAGTATGGGAAGCATTGAATGATCCTGAAATTTTAAAAAAATCTATTCCAGGATGTGAAGAATTTAAAAAAAATTCAGAAACTGAATTTACTGCAACTGCTACAAATAAAATTGGTCCTTTTAATGCTAGTTTTACTGGAGATATTGAGCTCACAGATCTTGATCCTCCTAATAGTTATAAAATTACTGGTTCTGGTAATTCACCTGTTGGTTTTGCATCAGGAGAAGCAAAAGTAAAATTAGAGGATCATGAAAATGGAACTAATCTTATTTATGAAGTTGAGGCAAATGTAGGAGGAAAGATTGCACAAGTTGGATCTAGATTGATAGATATGACAGCAAAGAAAATGGCAGACATATTTTTTGGAAAATTTTCTGAATTGATATCATTTGATGAAAGTTTATCTAGCGAGACATCAACCGAAGAAAAAATTGAAAAACAAGATCATGCAAAACCTAAAAGACAAAATCAAAAAATTTTAATATATGCTGCTGTTACAGTTGCTCTGGGTATTTTGATATATTCTTTTTTCTAAAAGTTACGGAATCTCATAATAAATAAAAATCAAACTTCTAGTGGAAGTAGAAAAGCAACAAAATTAATAATTGCTTATCAATTTTAGTTATGATGTAATTAAGTATTAAATTAGGGGGACATGAAATGACTAAAGTTACACTAGAAGTAAATGGTAAAAAGGTCAGCAAAGAGGTTCCAGACCATACCCTTTTATCAGTTTTTTTGAGAGATAATTTAAATTTAACAGGCACACATGTAGGCTGTGATACTAGTCAATGTGGAGCTTGTGTAGTTCACGTTAATGGTAAATCTATAAAAAGTTGCTCAACACTGGCTGCTGATATTGACGGATCTAAAGTAACAACCATTGAAGGATTAGCTAAAGATGGAAAGCTTCATCCAATGCAAGCAGCATTTAAAAAAACGCATGGATTACAATGTGGATTTTGTACACCTGGAATGGTGATGAGTGCAGTAGATTTACTACAAACAAAGAAAAACCCAAGTGATAAGGAAATTAGAGAATGGCTAGAAGGTAATATTTGTAGATGTACAGGTTACCAAAATATAGTCGCTGCAGTCAAAGAAGCTGCAACAAAAATGTAATTAAACAAAAGGAGAATATAAAAAATGGCAAGTTTAGTTGGATCAAGAGTTGAAAGAAAAGAAGATGGCAGATTTTTACAAGGAAAAGGAAGATACACAGCAGATATAAACATAGCAAACCAAACATACGCTGTTTTTGTAAGGTCTCCACATGCAAGAGCAAAAATTAAAAATATAGATACTTCAAAATCTTTAAAATCATCAGGTGTTGTTGGAGTACTAACAGGTAAAGAAATTGCAGAAGATAAAATTGGAGGTTTAATTGCAGGATGGGCAATAAGAAGCGAAGATGGATCTGAAATGAAAGTTCCAGCAAACCCACCATTAGCAAAAGATGTTGCGAACTTTGTTGGTGAGCCTATAGCAGTTGTTTTTGCAGAAACTTTAGATGAAGCTAAAGAAGGTGCAGAAAAAGTAAAAGTTGATTATAAAGTTTTAAAAGCTGTAGTAGATCCAGCTGATGCTATGAAAAGCGAAGCCATCCATGATGGTGTAGATAAAAATCTTTGTTATGATTGGTTACTAGGAGATAGAAAAGCTGTAGATGAAGCTTTTGCAAAAGCTGACAAAATTATCAAAGTTGATTTAATAAATAATAGATTAGTTCCTAATGCGATGGAACCAAGAGCATGTGTGGTTGACTATAATAGTGCTTCAGAAGAAATTACTTTGTATACTACAAGTCAAAATCCTCATTTATCTAGATTAGTTATGTCGGCGTTTGGTGGTGTTGCACCAGAAAATAAATTGAGAGTAGTAGCTCCTGATGTAGGTGGTGGATTTGGATCTAAAATTAATGTTTACAATGAAGAGATAGTTTGTAGTTGGGCATCAAAAAAAATTGAAAGACCAATAAAATGGGTTGCTGAAAGAACAGAATCTTTCTTAACGGATACTCATGGAAGAGATCATGTTACTCACGCAGAGTTAGCTGTAACTAAAGAAGGTAAGTTTTTAGGATTTAAAAATGAAACTATTGCTAACTTAGGTGCTTATGCAAGAGTATTTGGAACAGTAACGCCTACATATTTATTTGGACCATGTGCTACTGGTGTTTATGTAATTCCTGCAGCTTATTCAAATGTTAAAGCAGTTTATACAAATACTGCACCTGTTGATGCTTATAGAGGTGCTGGAAGACCAGAAGCAACTTATACAATTGAAAGATTAGTAGAAAAAGCTGCTATGGAATTAGGTATTGATAAAACTGAAATTAGAATGAAAAATTTTCCAACAGAATTTCCTTTCAAACAAACACTAGTTCACACTGTGGACTCGGGTGATTATGTTGCTGGTTTAGAGAAAGCGAAACAGATGGCTGATTATTCGGGATTTGAAGCTAGAAGAAAGAAATCAGAGGCTAATGGAAAACTAAGAGGAATAGGAGTTTCGTCTTATTTTGAAGCTTGTGGAATTGCACCTTCAGCAGCAGTTATGTCATTAGGGTGTGGAGTAGGATTGTGGGAATCAGCTGAAGTAAGATTTAATCCAACTGGACAAATATCTGTTTTTACAGGTGCACACAGTCACGGACAAAGTCACCAAACAACATTTGCTCAAATAGCTGCAGATGAACTAGGAGTACCTATGGAAAACATAGATGTTGTTCATGGTGATACCGACAAAGGTACTTTTGGCATGGGAACTTATGGTTCTAGATCATTAACTGTTGGAGGTATTGCAATTGTTAATGCTTGTAAAAAAATTGTTGCTAAAGGAAAAAGAGTTGCAGCTAAAATGCTTGAAGTTAATGAAAATGAAATTGAATTTAAGGATGGAGAGTTTGTAGCTTTAAAATCAAACAAGAAAAAAACAATTGGTGAAGTTGCTTTTGCTTGTTATTTACCTGGACAAAGAGATGAGATGAAATCTCCAATACCTGAGGGTGATGAGCCAGGTTTGATTGAGTCTTCATTTTTTGATCCTGCAAACTTTTCATTTCCAGCTGGCTCACATATTTGTGAAGTTGAAATTGATCCAGATACCGGTAATGTAAAAATAGAAAAATATACAGCAGTTGATGATTTTGGAAGAATTGTGAATCCAAATATTGTTGAAGGACAAGTACATGGAGGAATCGCTCAAGGAATAGGTCAGGCTTTACATGAAAATACTCAATATGATGAAACAGGACAATTAATGACTGCTTCTTATATGGATTATACAATGCCAAGAGCAGATAATTTTCCTGAGTTTAATTTAGGTTTTACTTGTACACATGCAACTTCAAACCCTTTAGGCGTTAAAGGCTGTGGAGAAGCTGGAGCAATCGCTTCACCTCCAACAGTTATGAATGCAGTCATTGACGCATTAGGTGGTCAAGAAATTTCAATGCCGGCAACAGCTGAAAAAGTTTGGAAAGCTTGTAAGGTGATGAAAAAATCTAACGCTAAAGCAGCATAGGAGGAAAATATGAAATCATTTAATTATCATGCACCAAAGGATGTCAAAGATGCTTCAAAGTTAGCATCATCTAATTCCGCTTTTTTAGCAGGAGGTATGACAACTATCCCATCATTAAAGTTAGGATTAGCAACTTACAAAGATATTATTGATATCAAGAATATCAAAAAACTATCAGGTATTAAAGTAAGCGGAAAATCTGTAACGATAGGTGCAACTACAAAACATGCAGAAGTCGCTTCTTCAAAAGAAGTTCAAAAAGCAATTCCAGCTCTTGTAAAATTAGCAGGGAATATTGGAGATGCTCAGGTAAGAAATAGAGGAACAATAGGAGGATCAATTTCTAACAATGATCCATCTGCTTGTTATCCTTCAGCGTGTATGGCACTTAACGCAGTAATTCATACTAATAGTAGAAAAATTCCAGCTGCTAAGTTTTTTACAGGTATGTTCGAAACTGCTTTAAAAAAAGGTGAACTTGTTGAAGCAGTAGAATTTCAAGTTCCTGAAAAAGCTGATTATCAAAAACACCCAAATCCAGCATCAAGATATGCAATTATTGGAGTTTTTGTTGCTAAACATAAAAAGGAAGTCAATGTAGCAGTTACAGGTGCAAAATCTTGTGTTTACATTGATAAGGATTTATCTAAAAAATTATCATCAAGTTTTTCTTCATCAGCTATTGAAGGTATGAAAGTTGATGACTCAGAGATGAATTCAGATATGCACGCATCATCTGAATATAGAGCTAATCTAGTTTCTTTATATGCAAAAAAAGCTGTTGAAGCTTGTTAATTAGAATTTATTTTTTCAAATGAAAAATTCATTTGATGAAAAAATTTTAGAAGAAGCTCATGACTGGGTTAAAGTAAATCAAAAAGTTGTTTTAGCTACAGTTATTCAAACATGGGGCTCTTCCCCAAGACCAACTGGTAGTAGAATGATAGTGAATGAGAAAGGTGACTTCTCTGGATCAGTTTCAGGTGGATGCGTTGAATCTGCAGTTGTTAGAGAAAGTATGGGATTACTTAAGGAAAACAAATCTCATAAAAAAATAGAATTTAAAGTTTCTAATGAAAGTGCTTGGGAAGTTGGACTTGCTTGTGGTGGTGAAATTACAGTTTATTTAGAACAAATAAACTAATGAAATTAGAAACGTTAAAATCAATTATTAGTAAAAAAAAAAATAAAACTGAATTTGCAATAATTACAAATCTATCAACAGGTGAAAGCGAAATTTTTGAAAAAGAAAAACCTTTAAGCAAAGAATTAGAAAAATATTCTAATCAGATTAATGAATTTTTTAAATCTAAAAAGAATGGAGTAATTGATGGGACAGAAATATTTATAGAAACTTATATAAAACCAATTAAAGTAATTATAGTTGGGGCAGTTCATATAGCTCAATATTTGGTAGAATTTGCAAAAAGTTTGAATTTTGAAATTTCTATAATTGATCCAAGGGGTTACTTTGCATCTGAGCAAAGATTTCCTGAAATGAAGATAATTAATAAGTGGCCAGATGAAGCCTTCAAGCAGATTGAAACAAATGAAAATACAGCTTTAATAGCTTTAACTCATGATCCTAAGATAGATGATCCGGCATTACAACATGCTTTAAATAAAAAATTTTATTACGTTGGTGCACTTGGAAGTAAAAAAACTCATGCTAACAGATGTGAAAGATTAAAAGAAGCAGGTTTTAGCTCAAATCAAATTAATTCTATTCATGGACCAATTGGTATAAAATTGGGTGGAAGATCTGCACCTGAAATAGCATTATCTATTATTGCTCAGCTAGTTGCAGAAACATATAAAAAATGAAAAAAATTTATATTGTATTTGTTTTGATATTTTTAACTTCTTCTGCTTATGCAGATAAATTATTGAAAAGTGGTTTCTTAAGTGGAGAATGGGATTTAGATATAAACTTTAAAGTAGATAACCCTAAAGATAAAATTATAATAATTTATAACCATGGTTCAGATGAAAATGATAAACCTTCTAAAAATTGTCAATGGAAGAATAATGTAAGAAATTTTGCAGCTTTATCTGGAAAAAAAATAAAAAATAAAGAAATCTTGGTTTATAGTTTTTGTTCGGATAACCTTGGGGGTGATGATTGGAAAATATTTTGGAAGAAAAAAGACGTAAAATATCAAGGTACCCCAAAACTAGAAAAAAGAGTAGAAGCTAATCATGAATTGATTGAAAAATTTATTAATCTTGGAGTACCAAACAATCAAATTTTTATTTCAGGACACTCTTGTGGAGGATGGCTTACTATGATGTTTATGGCAAAATATCCAAATAAAATTGCAGGTGGAATCTCTACTCACCACGCATGTTATGGAAAATTATCCACAAAATATAAAGTTAAAAAAGTTGGTGAAGAAGAAGCTTTAAAAAAATTTGAAAAAAAGAAACCTGTTGCATCATATTTTAGAACATCTCAAATAAAAGCTATAAGTGAGGCAAAAAACTTACCAGTTTTGATCTTTACTCATCCAAAAGATCCATTTGATGGCTTGTTGTCAGATTGGGTTGAAGATATTCCAGGTACTGAAAGAATTGTAATCAGTGAAGATTTTAAGATAAACAACAAGTCTTGTAAAAGAATTGGGATTAATAATGGAGAAAGATGGACTGAGCCACTTACAAATGGTCACTGGATGTCCTTTGGTGATTGTTTTCAATATTATAATTCAAAAATCTTAGAATTTGTTCAATCTAAAATTTAAAAATGATTAAAGCAATTTTGCTTGCTGCTGGTCAGTCAAAAAGACTTAAATCAGAAAATAAATTAGCAAAGATTTATAAAAAAAAACATTTAATTAATCATACACTACAAACATTACACAAAAGTAAAGTTAACAAAGTTATTATTGTTTTTGGTTATCAGCATAAAAAAATTAAAAAGATAATCAAAAAACATAAAAAAAATATTTTTATCTTTAATAAAGATTATAAAAAGGGAATGGCCTCATCTATTAAAACTGGTTTAAAAAAAGTATCAAGAAATGATAAAGGTTTTATTGTTGTCCAATCAGATATGCCTTTTATAAAAAAAACAGATATCAATAAGATTTATAGTTCAATTAAATTTAGAAAATATTTGGTCTACGTTTTAAAGTATAAAAATAAGATCGGTAATCCTATAGGTTTTGATATCTCTTTAAATAAAAAATTTAAAAATATTAAAGGTAAGTTTGGAGCAAAATATATGGTTAAAAGACTTAAGAATAGAACAAAATTTATTAAAACTAATAGCAGTAGAGTCTTTAAAGATTTTGATAAAGCTTCAGACTTTAGAACTTGATTTGTTTGTAATAGGATTTCCTTTTAACCAAGCACTATCTTCATTATCATAATGTTCTTTTTTCCAAATCGGAGATCTTTTTTTGATTTCTTCAATTATGAATCGTGAAAGGATATAAGCTTGATCTCTATGTTTACAAGCAACAGCGATAATAATACTGATCTCACCTAATTTAAGTTTTCCTTTAACATGTTCTATAAAAACAGCTTTATCATTAATATCTAGTTTTTGGTCTGCTTCATTATAAATTTCTTTAAAGCTTTTAATAACCATTTCATCATGACTGTCATAAGTAATCCCAGTTACAACTTTGTTATCATTCGTGTTTCTTACAGTACCTAAAAAATAAATTGAAGCTCCAAACTTTGAATCTTTAATAAATTTTTCAGCATTCGAAGTAAGTATTTTTTCTTTTTTAGAATCGACTATTTTAGTGTGAAGCATTAACCACCTCCGATAGGGGGTATAATACCAATCTTTTGATCCTTGGTGATTTTATAATTGTCGCTAATAATTTCATTATTTTCAGAACAAAAGGCAGATGAATTTACTATTTTGATAAAACTTTCGTTACCTTTAAAACTCTTATCTAGATAATGAATAATTTCGTTTCTTAAATCTTTAATAGAAGCTTTATCTTTAACTTCTAGCATTAGATGGTCTTTCTTACTAAAATCTCTGCTAGAACCAAATAGTTGTAATTTAATTTTCATTTCTTTAATTTTGATGAAAATTTCAATTCTTCATCATTAAATTTAGATTTATTTTCTTTAATAAAGTTATCCATTATTTGTACTTTTTCCTCTTCAAATTCTGCAACTTTTCTTTCATTTAAATCAACATATAAAGCTAGAACTTCTATCGTGGATGCAAGATATTTTTTTTCTTTATGGATCATTTCCATTTTATATTGAAGACGTTTTTTATCATGATTAAAATAAACTAAATTTATATCAACTTCATCATTCAGAAGAAGTTCTTGGTTATATGTTATATGAGATTCAACCATCATCGTACTTTTTTTAGTAGTCTTTGCAGAATGTTCTCCCATTTTGAAAATATCATTTAAAGTATCTGCTCCATATTTATCAAAAATTAAAAGATAATATGAAACATTCATATGATCATTGTAATCAATCCAATCTTTAATAATCTTTTGAGAACTTAGGTAAACTGACATTAAAAAATTAAAAAATATTTTTTAAGAATTTAGGAAGGCCATCTGGATTTGTCCATAAGCCACTTTTTCCTCCTTCTTTAATTAATAATTTAACATTATCAATTTTAAGATGTGGGTTAACTATTTTACTTAAATCATAAATAGTTATTAACGCAGCGTTAACACCCATTATAGCTTCCATCTCAACACCTGTTTTTGCAACAGCGGATACAACACAATAAACTTCTAATGAACTATCTACTTCATTCATAATAATTTTAGTAGCAGTATGATCGATTGGAAGTGGGTGACACAATGGAATTAATTCACTAGTTTTTTTGACACCTAAAACAGCTGAAACTTCTGCTAAAGTAATTGGATCTCCTTTAGGCATTTTTTTATTTTTAATTAATTCGAAAACTTCTTTACCAACATAAATTTTTCCTGAAGCTAATGCCCTACGGAATGTTTCTCTTTTAGAAGAAACGTCGACCATATTAAAAGAATTTTTTTGAAAAATTTCTTTTGCCCAATCTTGAAGTTCTTCTTGGTTGATAACTTTTAAATTTTTCATTTAACCACCAGTTTTAGATAAATTCTTTGTTAAACCTGTTTCACCAAGTTCTAAGTAGTGAGATTCTTTTTTAAATTTCATTTGTCCTAAAATAAGATCTTTTAACTCCTCTGTTTGATCATCTTTTTGAAGAAGGTGTCTAACACTTATTCCAGTATTACCAAATAAACAAAGTCTTAAATCACCTTTTGATGTAATTCGAAGTCGATTACATGATTTACAAAAATCTTTAGAATATGGGGCTATAATTCCAAATTTTCCCTTGTATTCAGGATTTATATAGTTCAAAGAAGGTCCTGCATCTTGACCAAGAGTTTGGTAAATCCATTTATTTTCAATTAGAAAATTTTTAAATATCTTTGATGAAATATGGTATTTTCTAAAATAATCAAGATTATCACCAGTTTGCATAAGCTCAATATATCGAAAATTAATTTTATTTATTTTTATAAAATCAGACCATTTATTAAAGTCTTTAGTAGAAGCATTAATTCCATTTAAAAGAACAGCGTTAATTTTTATATTTTCAAAACCTAAATTTTGTAAATTTTTAATTCCTCTTAGGATTTCTTGTAGTCTATCGTGACCAGTAATATTTTTAAATGTTTCTCGATCTAGACTATCAATACTAATATTAATTCCATCTAAACCACTATCTACTAACAATTTTGCTTTTTGATCAAGGTGATATCCGTTAGTTGTAATAACAATTTTCTTAATTTCTGTTTCATTCTTTATAATCTTTACAATTTCAAAAAAATCTTTTCTAACTGTTGGTTCACCTCCAGTTAATCTAATTTTATGCACTCCCAGTTCAGATAAACCTTTAGCCAATCGTCTAATTTCGTCTAAGTGAAGAAATTTTCTGTTATCACTTTTATCTACTTGGTATCCATTCGGTAAACAATAACCACATTTGAAGTTACAAACTTCAGTTATTGACATTCTTACATAAGGAAATTTTCTTCCAAAGTTATCTTGCAAATGTTGCATAAAATAAACTTATACTAGAATTGTTAATTAATAAATTTAAATAAACAGTAAATCTCAATAATGAATTTCAACCAAAAATTGTAAATTCTTTTTTTTATTTTTACTTTTTTATAATTTGTTAAAATATTATCCAATTGGAGGTTTTTTATGAGCAAAAATAAATCTAAACTAAATTTAAATAGAAGAAATTTTTTAACTGGAACTGCAACACTAGCAGGTATTGCCGCTACCGCGTCAGTAGTTCCTATAACTATTGCTAATGCTAATCATACTGAAGGAAAAAAAGGATTACCTGGTTTTATAGATTGGAAAGATAGAGATGCATTAATTGTACACTCAGATAAAGGTATAGAAACCCATAGAAGCGCTATAGGTGAGAGTTTAATAACTCCAAATAGAAATGTTTATATAAGAAACAATATGCCTACTATGACAGATCAACAAATAGGTGATCGAAAAAATTGGAAAGTTTCTATAGAAGGCGTTAAAAATCCTAAAACATTTTCGTTAGCTCAGCTTCAAAAATTAGGTCATACGACTATGGCAACTATTTTACAGTGTTCAGGGAATGGAAGAGGTTTTTTTGAACATAAAGTTAGAGGATCTCAATGGGAGACAGGAGCTGCAGCCTGTATTTTTTGGACTGGAGTACCCATGAAAACAGTAGTTGAGGCTTGTGGAGGCATTAATGGAGATGCAGTTTTTATGACTTCTGCAGGAGTTGATCATGAACCGACAGGATTAGATCCTAAAAAAGCTATGATAGAAAGATCAGTGCCTAAAAAAGCTTTTAAAGATGCAATGCTAGCATGGGAAATGAATGGTGTACCAATACCAAATGCACATGGAGGACCATTAAGAATGATTACACCAGGTTACTTTGGAATAAACAATGTTAAACATCTTGGAAAAGTAGCTTTTACATCAAAAGAATCTTCCGTGAAGTACATGAAATCAAGCTATAGGATTTCTCCTATTGGAAAAAAAGGATCACAATATCCTTCTTGTTGGGAGATGCCTGTTAAATCATGGATAACAAGACCAACAGATGAAACTGGAACTGTAAAAGCAGGAAAAGTTCAAATAGTAGGTGTTGCTATGGGAGGAACTAGAAAAGTAAGAAGTGTTAAAGTTTCTGTTGATGGCGGTAGTAGCTGGAAAAAAGCGAAGTTTATAGGTCCTGATCTAGGGAAATACGCTTGGAGACAATTTGTATTAGAGACAACTTTAAGTGCAGGAAAATACAATATTGCCAGCTTGGCTTCTAATGGTTCTAAAAAACAACCTGAATTAAGAATGGAAAACAGAAGAGGTTACGCGCATAATGGTTGGAAAGACCATAGTGTTAATATTACTGTAGTATAAAAGACCAAAATAGTTAAAGTTAATTAATGAAAATTAAAAGTTTTTTATTAATTTTATTTTTTTCTATAATATCTAAATTTCATATTTCATATGCTGATGAAGCAAAAATGAAAAAGGGTTTAGAAATATTTAATGAAACTGCAGGATGTGCTGCGTGTCATGTTTTAAAAGCTGCTGGTGCAGAAGGAAACATAGGCCCGAATTTAGATACTGTATCAAATTTAACAATAGAATCTATTACTGACATCGTTACTTATGGTCTTGGCGTTATGCCAGCTTTTGGAGAGGGAGAAATTTTAACCAAGGAAGAAATAGATATAGTATCTTTCTATGTTATGAATTCTGTGAATAAATAGGTAGCATTTCCCCTCTAACCTTTTATTAAAGGGGAAATAGAATTTATTTTCCAACTGGTCTATAAGATGCAGCAGCTTTAGAAGCAATTTCAGCAGCTTTATTAAAGTCTACAGACTCCATAATAGTCATATCTTTAATAGTTCCTGTAGCTTCCATTAGCATTTTCATTCCTGCAGCAGTTTCAAAATTTGACCCTTCTACGATAGCTATAAAATCATAAGCTCCTCTTAAAGTCATCATCTCAATTAACTTTGCTCCTGCAGCTTCAGTTATTTTTTTTGCAGCCTCTTGTCGGTTATCAGATGGATTTTTTACAAATCCAGCTAAACCTTGCTCAGTATATCTTCCTAGTACTACAAATTTCATAATCACTCCTTTTTTTAATTATTTTAGCTTATCATTGTTACAGAATTATTTAATCAGTAAAAATTGCATAGTAGACACAACTTATAGTAATGTTAGATTAAAATTATGTACGAAAAATTTGGACAATTTATTGATGGTAAATGGCAACAATCATCTGATAAGGGAACTTATGAAGTTATTAATCCTGCCAATGAAGAAATTTTAGGACATGCCTCAAAAGCTACGTCAAAAGATGTGGACGCAGCACTAAAGTCAGCTGAAAAAGGATTAGATGTTTGGAAGAAAACTGCTCCTTGGCAAAGATCTTATATTATCAGGCGAATTGCAGATAAGATTAGGGAAAAGCAAGAAGTTCTAGCTAAATGGATGACATTAGAAGTTGGAAAACCTTTGATAGAAGCAAAAGGTGAAATAGCTGGGGCAGCAGATATTTTTGAGTGGAATGCAGAAGAAACTAAAAGAATTTTTGGTCAAACTGTAGAAAGTAGATTTGAAGATACTAGAGTGCATGTTTATTATCAACCTGTTGGAGTTGTTGCAGCATTAACCCCATGGAATTTTCCAGCTGTGCTATCAGCTAGAAAAATCTCAACTGCTTTAGCTGCTGGATGTTCAGTTATTATAAAACCTGATGTGATAACTCCTGGAGTTGTTATGGAGATGGTAGATATTTGTAGAGAATGCGGTGTACCTTCAGGTGTAGTAAATCTTTTATCTGGTGATCCCCCAAGTATAGCTCAACAATTAATTGCTTCTGATATAGTAAAAAAGATTTCTATTACAGGGTCATCAAGAGTTGGAAAATTAATATTAAAACAAGCTGCAGATAAAGTTCAAAGAGTAACTATGGAGCTTTCAGGCCACTCACCTTTTATTGTATTTGATGATGCTGATATAAAAAAAGCAGCTGACATGGCTATAGCAGCTAAATTTAGGAATAACGGACAAGTATGTATATCTCCTAATAGATTTTATATTCATGAAAGTAAAAAAGATGAATTTGTAAACTTATTTGTTGATAAAACTAAAAAGTTAAAAATTGGAAATGGTATGGATCCAGATATCCAATTAGGCCCATTAACAACTGAAAAGAGACTAAATGAAGTCGAGGAATTAGTTGAAAAAACAAAAAAAGAGGGGGCAAAAGTTTTACTAGGTGGTAAAAGACCTGCAGGATTTAATAAAGGATTTTTTTATGAACCAACTATATTTGATAATGTTAAAGACGATTTTACAATAATGAAACAAGAACCTTTTGGACCTTTAGTACCTATGCTTTCTTTTAAAACTTTTGATGAAGTTATTAAAAGAGCTAACAACCATGAGTTAGGATTGTGTAGCTATGTTTGTACAAATTCTATGGAAACAGCTCATATAGCATCAGAGCAATTAGAAACTGGATCTGTAGCAGTAAATACAGGCGTTGTGGCAATTGCAGAAGCTCCTTTTGGGGGGATTAAACAAAGTGGATATGGAAGAGAAGGTGGTTCAAATGCAATTAAAGATTATTTAAATGTTAAATATACTCACTTAGGAATTAAAGGTTAATGAAATTATTAAGATTAGGAAATACAGGAAAAGAAAAACCAGCAATTATAGATAAAGACGGTAATTATCGTGATTTATCTTCAATAGTTAATGATTTTAATCCTGAGACATTGAATTTTAATACAATTGAAAAAATTAAGAATACAGATATTTCGAATTTACCAAAGTTAGATTCAAATTTAAGAATTGGCGCTTGTGTTTCAAAGCCATCAAAATTTATAGGAATAGGATTAAATTTTAAAGACCATGCTGAAGAACAAAATTTACCAATCCCCAAAGAGCCAATTATTTTTTCAAAATTTACTAGCTGTATAACTGGTCCAAACGATCCAATTATTGTTCCTAAAGGATCTAATCATACAGATTGGGAAGTTGAATTAGGTTTTGTCATAGGAAAAAAAGCTACTAATGTGAGTATAGATAAAGCACTAGATCATGTTCTTGGTTTTTTTCTTGTAAACGATTTAAGTGAAAGAGAATTTCAAAAAAATAAAGGTTTAACTTGGGATAAAGGTAAAGGTTTTGATACATTTGGTCCTATAGGTCCTCATATTGTGACAAAAGACGAACTTCCAGATTTTCAAAAATTAAATATGTTTTTAGATGTTGATGGAAAAAGAATGCAAACAGGCAATACTGGAAAAATGATATTTGATATCAAAACTTTAGTGTCTTATATGAGTTCTTGTATGACTTTGCATCCAGGAGATATTTGCTGTACAGGAACACCACCAGGAGTTGGAGAAAACATGTCTCCTCCACATTTTTTAAAAGGAGGTGAAGAAGTAATTTTAGGTATAGATAAGCTCGGTACACAAAAGCATCAGGTTCTCCCTTATAAAGAATAAAAATTAATTTTAATTAATGTAAAAAAAATCTTTATTATGATTGAATATTTATTACCTTTTGCTGCGGGCTTGATTAGTTTTTTATCACCTTGTGTTTTGCCACTTATTCCTGGTTATATTTCATTTATATCAGGACAATCTCTACAAGAATTATTATCAGAAAAAAAAGTTAATTTTTTTCCTTTAGTTTTATTTTGTTTGGGCTTTTCAACTGTATTTATAATTTTTGGAGCAACAGCATCATTTTTAGGTCAAATCTTATTACAAAATTCTCAAGTTTTAAGAATTGTTGCTGGAATAATTATTATTATTTTTTCACTTCAGCTTATTGGATTTATTAATTTTAGTTTTTTAAATGTTGAAAAAAGATTAGAAGCAAAAAAAACACAAAGCATTGTTTTCCCATATATAATAGGATTAGCTTTTGGGTTCGGATGGACTCCATGTATTGGACCAATTTTGGGTTCTATTCTCGCTTTGGCCGCAATAGAGGAGACTTTAGGAAAAGCAGTTTTTTTATTAATTTTATATTCTTTAGGATTAGCTTTACCATTTATTCTTTCAGGTTATTTAATTCAGAAATTTTTATTATTTTCTAAAAATTTTAAGAAAAATATAAATTTGATCTCTAAATTGGGTGGAATAATTCTTTTAATTACAGGTATTTTAATTTTAACCGATCAATTACAAGCTATTGGTTTTTATATAATTGAAATCTTTCCTTTTATGCAAAATTTCGGTTAAAAGAGTTTAATGAAAATTTATCAAATAGATTCTAGCGCCAGAAAAAAAGGTTCAACTTCTAGAGAATTAGCTAAAAAACTCTTAAATAAGATTAAAAAACAAGGTGATGAAATAATTTATAGAGATTTAGATGATGAAATGCTTTTTGTCAGTGGACTTACAGAATCTGGAATGAAAATTGATGAAGAGGATCAAACTGAATACCATAAGAAAATGTTTGAATTATCTAATAAGCTAGTAAAGGAAATTAAAGAAAGTGATGTTATAATAATTTCAGCACCAATTTATAATTATGGTCCTCCAGCAACTCTTAAAGCTTGGTCAGATCTAGTGGCAAGGGTTGGAGAAACTTTCAAATTCAAAGCTAATGGAAGAAGAGAGGGATTATTAAAAAATAAAAGAGCTTATCTCGTAATTACTTCAGGAGGCACTAAATTAAATAGCAACGAAGATTTTTTAACTCCTTGGTTAAAATTTATCCTAAACTTTTTTGGAATAGAAAAAGTTGATGTAGTTAGTGCTGATCAAATGGCATTAGATTATGAAAAATCTATAAAAAATGCAGAAAAACAAATTGAAAATATTTCTTAAAGATTAAATTTTCTTTTTAAATGCTTAAGTTTTCCTTCAGTGCTGTCATAATCAATATAACACCCTTGTAAGAAACGACTTCCTTCATTTGTATCATACGATGTTCTACCATGTAGTAATCTGTAATTATCCATCATTAATAAATCTCCAGGTGATAATTTAAATTCAATTCTATATTCTTTAGAATTATAAAGTTCTGATAATTTTTTTCTTGCTGAATAAAATATTTCTAATTTTTCTTTATCTATTAAAGGTACAAAATCTAATCTAGGACTAAATCTTACTTGTTTAAAATCCCCGTTTGTATCTAATTGAATCATTTCAGCCCAATCTTCTAAAACTACGCTATGATCTATAAATTGAAATCTAACTTTAATTTCACTTAATATTTTATAATAATCTGGAAAATTTTTTTTAAGTTTACGTGTAACAGTGTAACCATCAACTAAAGTTGATGAACCTCCACTAACTTCATTTTTTATACAATGTAACATTTGTATGCAAGGAACTGGATTTCGATATGGATTATCAGTATGAGGAGCCAAAGAAAGAGATGTGTAAGCTAAATCATTAGGATTTGGTTTTGATTTAACATCAAAAAATTCTCCAAAATTAGTTCTTCTAATGCTTCCTATTGAGTTTGCAAATTTTACAATAAAATTATTTTCTGTAGGCACATTTTTAAATATTACAAAACCATATTTATAGAAATAGATTAATGCTTTGTACATTTCTTCTTCTTCAAAAAAGTTGTCCTTAAATTCAAAATTATTTAAATTTTTTAATGAAGAATCCCATTCAACTTTATTTATATATTTAACTTCATTTATACCTGAAAATTCTTTGAGAATATTTTGAATTGATAATTTAGTGTAAGATCCATCATTAAATGTAATTTCCAGAAAATCTTTTGATAAATTTAAATTATCAATTTCTATATTTTTTTCGAGCTCAGTAGGGTCAAATAATCTTTGCTGAGTTCCTCTATCAACATAATTATCTCCATTTACTCTTTCTCTAAGCCAAAAAGGATGAATTTCTTTTTTTAAACCCTGATTTTCAAAAAATACCTTGTTATCTTTTAGTTCAATTTTCATAAAGATATTAAATCATTATTTAAAATTAAGCTTTAATCAATAGTAATAAAATAGTATTAGTCCACTGTGCCAATATTAAAATCTACTGATTACAAAGCTTATTCTAAATTTATAGAAAATTTAGCAAAAAAACTGACTAAATTTTATTATTTAAAACTTAATAAGCCCTTTAAAACTTCTAATAAATTTAAGGGAAAAGGATATGATCCAGTAACAACTGCTGATAGAGCATTTGAAAAATTTATTAGAAAAGAAATTAAAAAAAAATATCCCAACCACCAAGTAATAGGTGAAGAATTTGGTCACAAAAAATCTAAAAGTGATTATTTATGGGTGATTGATCCAATAGATGGAACAAGATCATTTGTTATAGGCAATCCTACCTGGAGTAATTTAGTGTCTTTGAATTATAAAGGTAATCCTGTTGTAGGACTCGCAAATTTTCCAATACTTAAAAAATTTTACTTCAATATTTCTGATAAGACTGCATATGTTTCTCAAAATGGAAGAAAAAAAAGATTAAAAGTAAATATTAAAGCTACATTCTCTAACATGAAAATGTCAGCAGGATTCCATGGTGGCTTAACATTAAATAAACAAAAAAAAATTCCACAAATATTAAAGCGAATGCAATTTCCTTGCGCAGATGCTTTAAGCTATTCTCATTTTGCTGAAGGTAAACTCGATGTTGTTATACAATATGGAAATAAAATTTGGGATATTCATGCTTTGATTCCAATAATTAGAGCTGCAGGAGGTTTAGTTACAACTTGGGAAAATGATGATGCTAAAAAGGCTGGAAATATAATTTGTTCAGCAAACAAAAGTCTTCATAATAAAATGCTTAAAATTTTAAAACCTGTTTCTAATTAGTTTTTCCAAGTAGATTGACTACTAACACTCCTGAAATAATCAAAGTTAAACCAATAATAGTATAAAGATCTGGCATTTGATTAAATTTATATATTCCAATAAGTGTAGTAGCTATTATACATAGACCTGCAAAAGAAGCATAAGTGATGCCAACAGGAATAGTCTTCATAACAATAGATAATGTAAACATACAACCAACTATAGTTATTGCTGTCAACAAGCTTGGTAATAACAACGTAAAACCATTTGCACCTTTAGCAAAACCATTTGCTGCAGTACCTAAAACAACTGCAAGTATAAGAACTATGTATGCAATTATGTTACTCACTAATTTAAGAATATTCTTATTCGGTAATTTTATCCACTAATTTTTTTATTGGTGGACCAAGAACAAGTGCAGCTATTATTGCTATAGGTAAACTTACTGACCATGCCTTTAAAAATCTATTGATATATTCGTTATCCATTCCTGTGTTTATATAAGTAATTATAAGTGTCATGAGCAAACTCATGCCAAAACCCATAATTAAAATGAATATAAAATCAAAATATTTTTTTGGAAACATTATTTAGACATTGGAGTAGCACCAGTTTCTAAGCTAATAATCTTTCCATCTTTATATCTATAAACTGCCATTACAGCTTCCACATTTCCATCATTAAAAGTTACGATAGAATGATGTACACCAACTTCATCATTTTCATACACGATACGAGCTTTATCTTGGTTTATATCACCACTCATTGCCCATTTGATTACATCAGTTTTTCCAAGAGAATTTCCAGATTTATGCATTGTGAACTTAAAATCATCATGCAAAAGTTCATTCATAGTTGCTTCATCTTTCTTATCTATTGCATCAGTGTATCTTTTTAATATCGACATTATTCACCCCACATTCCGTGAAACTCATAAACAATAGCTGGTTCATTTCCTACTACCCATCCATCATGTCCTGGCTGAATAGAATATGCGTCTCCAGCTTTATAAGTTATTTCAGTTCCATCATTATGTTTTGCACAAACAGCTCCTGAAACAATTACACCAAGATGTGTTGCCTGACAGCTATCACCCCCAACTGTTGGTTTAATATCTTTTGACCATTTCCATCCAGGCTGTAGAGTAAGTTTCATTACCCTTTGGTTTCCAACTTTTACAGCTTCTATTTTTGCATTATTAAAATTATCATTAACCTCATCTGCTTTTTTGAAAGATTTTACTTCTACTCCTGCCATAACCTCTCCTTTTATTTAGACGTATATTTTATCAGCTAAACCGTAACAAAGTACAGCACTTAAAATAGTTAGAACTAAAGGCGCATATATTGCTTCATCAGAAGTTTTGTCTGTATGACCAAGTTTATTTATTTTTGTATTATAAAAACCAACTATAAAAGCTGATAAGTTCTGTAAAAATATAAGATTAAAGAATCCCCACGTTGCTTCCAAACCATTAGGTCTTATGAAGCCTACATAAATAGCCATTGCTACAGATCCAAAAAATATTGATCCAAAAAATCTAACCATCCCTGCACCAGTATCATCAATACCATACTGATCTAAAAAGGATTTAGTTTGGAAAACACATCTAAATCCATAGTAAGCAAAGCCTATAAAGTGAATTAGAAATACAGTTAAATAAATTATTCCATTAAATTTTTCTATCATATTTTGAATTCCTTAACTAAATATTGGTCTTATTTCATCTTCAATAGTACCTTCTATTGCAACTTCTTTCAATTGCTCTAAAAGTTTTATATATTCAGGATCTGCAGACATTTTAGCGTCAGCATCATTATCACCTTCAAACATAGGTCCTATTAAAGTTTCTCTTATTGTTCTTGGGTCTCCACCCATTTGAAAAGAAAAGTAGACGTCATGGTTAGGATAATGTTTTTTTCTAACTGCTGCTAAGCCTTTTCCAATTTCCATTGCTTTTCCTAGGCCGTCATCTTTTACTCTCATTGTTCTTGTATAAATTACTTTCACTGCTAATCCTCTTTATTACTTTGCTTTGGTTAAATGATAAACGGAATAGCTATCTAAAACAGCATCCATGATAGGTTTTGATACTTCAGTTCCTTCAATAAATTTATATAAAGCTGCTTCATCGGTACAAAATATCTTAAACATTACAGTGCTTTTATCTGGTGTTACAGTTCCAATAGTTTTTTCTACTACTGCTACTTTTGCTCTTTCCGCTAAACCTTCAGGTGATTGCATGAAACCCATAAATTTTTCAAACATACCTTCTTTTAATTTAGCTACTACTAACATTTCTTTTTCCATTTTTTTCTCCTTTTTAATTAATATAAAGTTTGAACTACTTTTTTTACTCTTTCAGCTCCATTAGGAACTAAAGCTTCAACAAATGAATGACATTTATCAGTTTTAGCTTTGTCGTATTTTGAACCGTAATGTTTATCTACTGCTTTATTAACTCCATCATCCCAATCTTTTTCAGGAATACCTATCTCAAGAGCATATGCTTTAAGAACCTTTACAGTAGATATAGATTTTTCTTTCATACTGTATTCAAATTGTTCTCCAGAAGGGAGAAAGTAGTTAGCCATATAAATACCTACACAATCCCAAGCTTTAGCTTTATCTCCATCACTCATTCCTGCATTTGCTGAAGCGCAAATTAAAAATGATAAAAGAAAAATAATATATTTATTCATATTACTATTAATAATTAATGTTACTATAAAAATGTAACGAATTTGTTACATGACAGCTATGCGATATTATAGCCAGTTAGGAATAGGTAGTTTTTTTTCTTTTAAAAATGATTTGTTGAACATCTTAGAGTTGTATTTGTCTGACTTGTCACAAAGTATAGTTACTATAGTTTTTCCAGGACCTAATTCTTTTCCAAGTCTTATTGCTCCTGCAATATTAATTCCACAACTTGTGCCTAAACTTAAACCCTCATTTTCTATTAAATCATAAAGAATAGGTAAAGCTTCATGATCGTCAATTGAAAAAGCATCATCAATTTTTGCATTTTGAAAATTTTTAGTAACTCTACTTGAGCCGATCCCTTCAGTAATTGAATTTCCTTCTGATTTTAATTCACCGTTCTTTATATAATTATAAAGAGCCGAACCTTTTGGATCAGATAAATAAATTTTAATATCTTTATTTTTCTCCTTAAGAGCATTACTAACTCCTGAAATAGTTCCTCCTGTTCCAGAAGAACAAACAAAACCATCGACTTTACCTTCAGTCTGTTCCCAAATTTCAGGACCTGTTGTTTGATAGTGACCTTTAGCATTAGCAATATTATCAAATTGATTAGCCCAGACGACACCTTTATTATTTGTGTTTTTCAATTCTTCAGCGAGTCTTTGAGCAACTTTTACATAATTACCTTCATCTTTATAAGGTTTAGGGGCGACTAATCTTAATTCTGCTCCGATATTTCTTAAAGTGTCTTTTTTTTCTTTAGTTTGATTGTCATTCATTACAATAATAGTTTTGTATCCAAGTGAGTTTCCTAAAAGACATAATCCAATTCCTGTGTTACCTGCTGTTCCTTCAACAATTATCCCTCCTTCAGAAATCAATTTTTTTTCTTGTGCATCTTTTACAAGAGCTAAAGCAGCTCTATCTTTTACAGATCCGCCTGGATTAAGATATTCAGCTTTTCCATAAATATTACATCCAGTAATCTCTGATGCAGCTCTTAACTTAATTAAAGGAGTATTACCAATTGAGTCGATAAAATTATTTTTAGTATTTATCATTACTATTTGTCCTCGTCTGTAACCGCATAAGGCTTAAATCCTTTAGTAGCATCTCCAACTTTTTTTGCAGGAATTCCTGCCATTACAGATTTTTCAGGTACATCTTTTGTTACAACTGAATTTGATCCTATTAATGAATTTTTACCTATTGTTATAGGACCTAATATTTGAGCTCCAGATCCTACAACAACATTATCTTCTAATGTTGGATGTCTTTTCATATCTCTTTGTTGATTAGAATTAATACTAGGCGATACTCCACCCAAAGTAACGTTGTGATATATAGTTACATTATTTCCAATCTCAGAAGTTTCACCAATAACAACCCCCATACCGTGGTCGATGAAAAAATTTTTTCCAATTTTTGCTTTAGGATGAATTTCTATCCCGGTTAAAAATCTTGAGAATTGAGATATTATTCTAGCGATTAAATCAAATTTTGCTAAAGAGAAGAAATTAGCAATCTTATAAAAAAAAATAGCTTTCACACCAGGATAAGTTAAAATTAAACTTATCTTAGATTTTGCCGCAGGATCTCTGTCAATTATAGATTGCAAATAATCGTTCATAATATTTGATATCTTGATATAAAAATTATGTCAGTTATATAATTACTAAATTAAGAATTAAAAGGAGATATTATGTACAAAAATACCAACTGTTTTCACCTAGCAATTCCTTGCGGAGACTTAGAAATAGCAAAAAAATTTTATAGTGAGACTTTAGGCTGTCGTCTTGATAATTCTGCTCAAGAATGGGCTGATGTTGATTTTTGGGGAAATGAATTAACACTTCATGCTAGTGAACATAAATTAGATAACGAAAGACATGATGTCGATATGGGAAATGTTTCAGTACCTCATTTTGGTGTTCACTTATCAAGAAAAGATTTTGATACTTTAAAAAATAGATTAAAAGAAAAAGGCGCTAAATACTATGATGAACCTTATTTAAGATTTAAAGGCACAAAGTATGAGCAAGAAACTTTCTTTGTTAAAGATCCAAACGAAAATATATTAGAAATTAAAACATTAACAGCTAACTCAGAATAGTTTCATCTAAATTAGATGGAATTCCTAATTCTAGGTTTTTTTACTGGTTTAAGTTTAATTTTAGCTATAGGGGCTCAAAATATATTTGTAATAGAGCAGGGTTTAAAAAAACAGTATATACTTTTAGTTTGTTTAATATGTTCTATATCTGATTTAATCTTAATTTTTTTAGGCATTTTTTTATTTGAATATTTTAAGGGTTATTTTACTGATAATATAGAATTAATTTTAAATACATTATTACTTATTTTTTTAATTTATTTTATAGTTAATAAATTTAAGTCAAGACATCATCAAGCTAATCTAGATTTTGATAAAAAAAAATCATCATTAAGAAATGTAATATTCAAAACATTAGCATTTACTTATTTAAACCCTCATGTTTATTCAGATACCGTTTTTTTTCTTGGAAATTTTTCAAAAAATTTTTTTATAACACATAAGTATTTATTTGGTTTAGGTGCATCAATAGCTTCTTTTATATTTTTTTTTGCTTTGGGTTATTTGTCTAAATTTTTATCAAAATATTCAAATAATGTAAAAACTTGGGATGCAATTAATACTTTTATTATAATGTTTATGGGATCTTTAGCTTTATATATTTTAATAGAAATTTTCTTTAATATTAGAAACTATTTTTATTAAAGACTTTGTGTGGCAAGTTGTTGCACCATTCTTGTCTTGTTAAAAAAAACTAATTACTTACATGTAACATATTAAATTTAAATTATCCCCAAGAAAGGACTAAATTACAAAATGAATAAAAGTTTAATTAAAATATTAACATCATTTTTTTTGATTATATTTGCTAGCAACTCTATGGCAGCAGATGAAACAATTGAAATGCTTAATAAATCAGGGAATGAAATAATGGTTTACTCTAAAAAAGTTGTAAGAGTAGATGTTGGAGAGACTGTATTTTGGAAAGCTACTGATAAAGGACATAATGTTGAGTTCATAAAAGGTGGAGTTCCTGAAGGCGTTGATAAGTTTAAATCAAAATTTAATCAAGATACTGAATATACATTCACTGTACCTGGAATTTACGCTTATTGGTGCACACCTCATAAAAATATGGGAATGATTGGATTTGTAGTAGTTGGTGGAGATAAATCTAATTTAGAAAATATTAAAAAAATAAGATTTTCTGCTAAATCAAAAAAAATAGCCCCAGATTTAATAAATTCTTTATAATAAAATAAATTATTAAGGCCGCTTTAGAGTGGCCTTAATTTGAAAACCCATATTTTCTTAATCTTACATCTCCAGTTCTAGCATGAGCTTCCATGCCCTCATATCTGGAAATTCTAGCTGCAGCAGCTCCGACTTCCTTTGTAGATTCTTTTGTCATTCTCTGAAAACTTAATGTTTTGATAAACTTACCAACAAAAAGACCTCCAGTATATTTACCTGCACCTTTTGTAGGTAAAATATGATTTGTTCCTGAACATTTATCTCCATAAGCAACAGTTGTTTCTTCTCCAATAAATAATGAACCATAATTTTTTAATCTTTTATGAAACCAATTAAGATTTTTAGTTTGAACCTCTAAATGTTCTGGAGCATATTCATCACTAATTTTTGCAATTTCTTCATCTGTATCACACAGAATTACTTCTCCGTAATTTTTCCATGCTGCTTCTGAGTTTTCTCTTGGTAATTTCGGTAAATCAGCGATTAATTCAGGAACTCTTTTCATAACATAATCAGCAATTTTTTTACTTGTAGTAAAAAGCCATGCTGGTGAATTATATCCATGTTCTGCTTGACCTACTAAATCATAAGCTACCATTTCAGGATCAGCAGTTTCATCAGCTATTACTGCTATTTCTGTTGGCCCTGCAAATAAATCTATACCAACTTTTCCAAACAATATTCTTTTAGCTTCAGCTACATATTGATTTCCTGGACCTACCAAAATATCTGCTGGAGCATTTCCAAATAGTCCATTTGTCATTGCAGCTATAGCTTGAACCCCACCTAAATTCATTATCACATCTGCACCACATAAGTCAGCAGTATAAACAATTGATGGATGAACTCCTATTTCTGGTTTGGGTGAACTACAAACTAAAATATTTTTTACTCCAGCGACTTTAGCGGTAGTTACACTCATAACTGCTGAAGCTATATGTGCATATCTTCCAGCAGGAACATAACATCCAGCAGTATTAACTGGAATTAATTTTTGACCAGCAAATAAGCCATCAGATAGCTCAACTTCAAAATCTTGACCATAATTTTTTAATTGTGCTTCAGCAAATTTTCTAACTCTTTCATGAGAAAAACTTATGTCGTCTTTAGTTTTTTGATCTAAATTTTTTTTTATTTTTTCAATTTTTTCTTTTGAAACTATTACATCACCTTCATATTTATCAAATTTTTTTGAAAGTTCTTTACATCCTTCTTCTTTAGTTTTTTCTATATCCTTTAAAATACCTTCAACTATTTCTCTTGTTTTAGAATCATCAGTAGAAGATGTTTTTGGAGATTTTTTTAAATATTGTATAGCCATCGATTGTTTTTTTGAGCATCCTTTATTAAAGTATAAAAGCTTTTTATTCAATTAATTAAATTAATATTAATCTAATGCAACTACAGCAGCTGCAATAGAAGCTAGTCTTGCTTGAGCTTCATCAGATCTACTTGTAATTACAACTGGAACTTTTCCACCTATAACTACTCCTGCTGCACAGGCTCCCATAAAGTAAATCATCATTTTTACTAAAGCGTTACCAGCCTCAACATTTGGAACTAGTAATACATCTGCTTCACCTGCCACAGCATTTTTGATTCCTTTTATAATCGCTGATTTTTTCGAAATGCTGTTATCAAACGCTAATGGACCAAATACATCAGCATCTAAATTTTCTTTTTGAGCCAATTTTGTAATTTCAGCAGCCTCTAATGAGCTAGGCACACTCTCTAAAACTTCTTCAGTAGCTGATAAAACAGATACTTTTGGTCTTGAAATTCCTATTCTATTAGAAAAATTTATAACATTTTTAAGGATATGCATTTTAGTTTTTATATTTGGCATAACGTTTAAAGCACCATCTGTGATAATTAATGGATCATCATTTTTATCAATAGTCATATGCCAAATATGACTTAATCTTGATTTTCCCAATAGATTATATTCGCGTTTTAAAACTTCTTTCATAAGGACGTCAGTATGTATATGCCCTTTAACAATTATTTTTACTTTATCTTCACTAGCAAGTTTAGCAGCAATTTTAGCTGTGTTGTTTTCAACAGGTTCATCCAAAATTTCATATTGTGAAATATCCCATTTTAAATTTTCAGCACATTTTAATATTTCATGCTTGTTTCCAATAAAAATTGGTTCTATTAAATTTTCATTAACAGAATCCTGAACTGATAGCATTGGCAAGGGTTTTCCTGCATTAACAATAGCAACCTTTACTCTTTTTTTTTTATGTGCGCTATTTAATAGATTATTTGGGCAAACAATTTCTTTATTTGAGAGCATTAGTTACAATTATATTAAAAATTTAATATGTATATAGAAATAATTTAAAAGGTTTTATATAGTTCATTTAACAGAGAGAAGATTATGGAAATTGTAACTAAGATAGCACCAATCATACTTGCTTTAATAATGCTGGGTTTGGGTTTAGGTTTGAAGGTTCAAGATTTCACAAGAGTATTAAAAAATCCTAAAGATTTTATAATTGGTTTTATTTCTCAGTTAATAATTCTTCCTATAGTTGCTTACTTATTAATTATCATTTTAAAATCTCCACCTGAAATAGCAATAGGAGTTATGATTATTGCAGCAGCACCAGGAGGAGTTACATCAAATATATTAACTAAGTTTGCTGATGGAGATGTTGCGTTATCAATTTCTTTGACAGCCATAATTAGTCTAATAAGCATTATAACAGTTCCATTAATTGTTTTTACTTCTGCTGATTTATTTGGAATAACAAATATTTCTGAAAACATTTCAATAATTAGTATCGCTCTTAAAATGGTATTAGTTGTGACGATACCAGTTATTTTAGGAATGATTATAAGAAAATATGCAGATAATTTTTTATCTTCAAAAGTTGAAATATTTAATAAGATCAATGTATTATTCTTCATAATATTTTTTATAGCTGCATTTTATGAAGAAAAAGAAAATATTATAAGTTTTATAACTCAAGCAGGTCTAATTACATTAATGTTAAATGTAACAATGATGATTATTGCATATTTTCTTGCTAAAACTTTTGTCGCGGGGGTTAAACAACAAAGGTGTATTGCTTTAGAATGTGGATTGCAAAATGGTACTTTAGCAATATTTGTATCTACGCAAATATTTGGTGACAATATATTATATGCTATACCTACAGGTGCTTATGCGCTTATTATGTATATAACTGGCTTTATATTTATATATATTTTAAGAAAATCTAATTAGAATTTATAACTTTGATTTTGTTAAAAACTCTGTAAATAAAATTACTTAAACTAAGCATATTTTTTTCTTGTAAATTTGTGCTCCTTTTAAAAGCACTACCTTTAATATCTACCGATATTAATTTTTTTTCATTTATTTTTAGATAATTATTATTTATTAAATATTTCACTTTTCTAACGACGGTAGGTCGTGGAATGCCAGTAATCTCAGAAATAGACATTGCATTCAAACCAACATTATCAGCATTCATGGCTAATTTTTGAAAAGTTTTTAAATTTAAATCTTTAATTCTAAAATTTTTATTATCTGTTGCGTTAAGCATAACCAGAAATCCAACACAGAAAGTCTCCAAATCTTTAACTTCAGTTCTCCATCGATTAGTAAAAATGAATATAAACTTATTAAATTGATACCAGCAAAATGTATAATTTTCTTTAAGTGAACTTGTAATTTCATTAATTTCAAAAGTTTTACTTATCTCATTTTCTGCTTTTAATATTATATTAAAATTGTAAAGCAAGGAGCTTACTTCGTTTAATGTTGTCATTCTATTAATACTCGGAAAATATTTTGATATAACAGTTCTATCTATAAAAATTTTTTTTTTTAATTTTTTGATTACACCTTTTTTTTCAATTTCATATACTTTTCTTCTAACACTTTCTTTTGGTATTTGTAGATCTTTTGAAATATCACTAATATTAATTTTTTCTATTTCGAGAGTTTTTTCTTTAAAAAAAGTGTCAAAATCTAATACTATTGCGTGTCTTCTAAAAAATATGAAATCTTTATTAATAAGATAAACTACAATTAGATATTTATCGATATCTTCAAAAACATGATAAGCTCGTATAAGCCAATTGCTAATTAGCTTATAATAACTAGGCGCTAGTTTACTAAAATTCTTGCTAATAATTTTGAAAATTTTATTTTCATCAATTTGGGAAGATATGCTTGGTATAGATTTCATATTATTTAAAAAACCCAATTTGAACTATAGATTAATAAAAATCAACCCATTTTGGACAATTGAAATGTTTAATATTTTTATCTTTCGTGTTTAAATAAATTTGTGAGTACTGAAAGCTTAAATAGAACATCTAATGTTGTGGAGAACCCCTCTCAAAGAATTGAGACTCCAAGAAGGGTAAACGTGGATGTTCTAAAGCAAAAACTTTTAGAAGAAAGTAAGAAAGAAAAAAAGAAAAGAATGATAATTCTTTATACATTTTTAGCTTCTTTAGGTGTTCTGACGATTTTAACTTATTAAGTTTTCCAATAGTAAAAACTATTTTTTTTTATAAATTATCCAAGGTGAAAGATCTTTGTATAAAAAATAATTATCTAAAATAAACTTATCTGCATTAGGGGCATTGTTTCTGTTTTTAAACCAATTTATTTTTGATGAATAAACGATATAATTTGGTGCTGTATCTTTTAACTCATTGATGAAATCATTTTCAGTCCAATTTTGGATAATATGAGCATTAACATAATATTTTGTGCAAGTAGGTTTGCCAACCAAGTATGGTATGGCGTTATCATCTGTAAACTGCTGAACGCAATTTTCGTCCTCTGTCAAATCTTTATATATTTCAATAAATTTATAATAATCTTTGCTTAAAAATTTTTTATCATCTATTTTTGTTATCATTTGAAAATTTTTATTAGAGTTTAAAATATTTAAAAAGTTTAAATAATTATTTTGAAAAAAAAATAAAAAGCAAATTAAAATTGATAGGGTAAAAAAATAAACTTTTTTTTTTAAAAAAATATTAACTTTGCTAAAAAATTTTAAATAACTAGTTTTATCTATTAAATAGTAAGAAATAAAAAAGAATATTAATAATGTATAAAGTCCCGAACTATATTTTATGTGAGGACCATCAGACCTCATCAATCCAGATTTAAAAAAAATAATTGAGGAAATGAAAAGAAAAAAAAGTAAAAATTTAGATTCAAGACTTTCTTTTTTTAATTTATCAAAAATATAATTAATCAAAAAAACACCTGAAATAATAATTAATAACAAAGCTTTTGTATGTCTTGTTGATTTATCAGTAAAAGGCTTGGGAAATTCTATTCCAATTAAATAGTCTGAAATATTTAATATAATAAAGTATTGATTAATAAGTTCTTTAAATTCATTGTTCGATATTAAAATATAAAATATAAGCCAAGATAATATTATGCCTATAATAATTTTATAAAAATCACTAAATTTTTTTAATGTAAATAAATAAATTAATACAATTATTAATAAAACATTTATATAAGTTCCTATATCCCAATAAAACAAAAGTGATAACAGAGAAAAAAAACCTACTAGAAATGAGCTTAAAATATTATTTTTTTTAGAGGTGATAATGTTAAAAACTAATAAGGTAAAAATTAAATATATAAAAATTCTAGGGTGCAAAGGTGTTACATTTTCATAAAAACTAGCCAATGTTATGGTAGATAAGGTAAAAATTAAAAATAAAATTTCTTTTTGATTAGTAAAATTAAGACTATTGATAATTTTTCTACAAATTAAAATGATTAATATTTTATTAAAAAGAATTAAAAATTTAAAAAAATACCTTTGAATTCCAATTGAATAATCATCAAATATATAATTAAAAAAAATTCCTATGGCATTTCCCAAAAATCCATAGTCAAAAAATGTTCCAGTCCAAATCTTATTTTTAGAAAAAAAATTTAATTGAGCTGTTAAAAAAGTGCCTTCATGATGAACATCAAGTGCGCCTAAAAAATCTTTATAATTTAAACTATAAAATTCTAATATAGAAAATATTATAAAAATATAACATAGATAATTTATATTATTATTTGAAGTAGCACTTATGTTTTGAAAAATTTTGGTAGATATTAATTCTTTATTATATTTTAAAAAAGCACCAAAATATAAAAGGAGTGGAAAAAAAATAAAAAACAACCCTCTTAAAGTGTCATTATTAGGATTTATTTTATTTATTGAATATTGACCTACAATTGTATTTGAAGAATTGTATGGAAGCGAAATAAAATTCCAAATTATTGTTGAAAAAATTACACCCAAGATTAGAAAGAACCAAGGTAAAGTTTTTTTCATTAAGTGTTTTATTTATAATCTTTTATTTCTTTGATTACGTATTGATCTCTACCTTTTGTTTGTTCAAATATCCTCGCTAAATAAATCCCTATTATTCCTAAAGTAAACAATATGATCCCAGAGAAAAAAGAAATAGATATAACAATACTTGTTGAACCTGGAATAGCTAAATTATTAAATTTTAAATATAAAGCGTAAATAATAAGTAAAATAGATAGTATCATTGAAACAAATCCAAAAAATATTCCAAGGTAGAGAGGTTTTAGTGAATAACTTGTAACTCCATTTATAAAATCAGTAATCGGTCCTGCGGAAAGTAAAGGCATTTTGGACTCACCTTCTCCTCTGGCTTCTCGCTCATAAAAAATAAAATCTTGCTTAAAGCCAACCCATACTGACAAGCCTCTTACATAGGGTCTAAATTCTTTTTGTTTTAAAATTTCTTGAAGAGCCTTTTTGGATATTAGTTTATAATCTCCTGCTTGAACTGGAAGATTTATATCTGAGAGAGAATTAATAATTTTGTAAGCAATTTTTGTCAAAAACATTCTAAATTTTCCCTCACCTTTTCTTTTTGTCCTGACCGTGTGTACAATTTCATTTCCTTCTTCATGTTTTTTAATAAGTTCAGGGATAAGTTCTGGTGGATCTTGTTGATCAGTATGTAAGTAAATTATTGCATCGCCTGAACTATTCCTAAAGCCTGCTAATACACATGGATCAATACCAAAATTTCTACTCATATTGATAAGTTTGATAGGGTAGCTTTTTTGAAGATCTAATAAAATTTGTTCAGATTTGTCAGTAGAGTCATCATTTACAAAAATTAATTCATATTTCCAATTTTCTATTTTTTCCATTGTAGTTGAAATTCTTTTTACCAAAGGTTCGATATTACCTTCTTCATTTCTAAAAGAAAAAACAATAGATAATAATTTCATTTTCGTATTTATAAAAAATCGTTGAGATTAAATAAATTGATTATACCGATTATTAATTTAATGTGCAAATTATGAAAAATTATAAATGGCAACTAATGTCTAATAATATATTGCCAAAAGATAAAAATATTCTAATTCAATTCATAAAAAAAACTAATAAGTTTACCAATGGTCCAAAAGTAATAGAATTTGAAAGAAAATGGTCTAAATGGCTTGGAGTTAAATATAGTACATTTGTAAATTCTGGTGCGTCAGCTAATTTAATATCAATTAATATTTTAAAAGAACTAAATAAAAATAAGAAAGAAATTATTTTACCAGCTTTTACATGGAGCTCTGATGTAGTTTCAGTAATTAATGCAGGATTCAAACCAGTGTTTGTAGATATAAATTTTGAAAATTTAGCTTTAAACGAAAACTTGGTAAGAAAAAAGATTAATAAAAATACATTAGCTATTTTTATTACTCATGCAATGGGTTTTATTGGATTAACAGATAAATTTATTAAATTTATAAAAAAGAAAAAAATTTATTTAATCGAAGATGTTTGTGAGTCTCATGGCGCAAGAGTGGGTAAAAAAAAAGCAGGGACTCTTGGAGAAATCTCAAATTTTTCATTCTATTACGGTCATCATATGACAACTATTGAGGGTGGAATGATTTCAACAAATTCTAAAAAAATAGATAGATTAGCAAAAATGAAACGAGGTCATGGTTTGTTAAGAGATTCTCAAGATAAAGCTTTTATTAATGAAAATATAAAAAGAAAAAAAGATTTAAATAATGATTTCATTTTTTATACAGAAGGCTTCAATTTGAGAAGCA
>CACEIY010000011.1 GCA_902559635.1 uncultured Pelagibacteraceae bacterium
GATGCAGCTGATATTATTGAACATCTAAGTCAAAATGATAGAGAAAATTTAATAAAACTTAATAATTTTAAGATTGATCCAGAAGTATTTATTGAACTTAATGAGTCTGTACAAACAGAAATAACAAAATATCTTTCGTCAGAAGCAATAGTTAGTATATTAAAAAATCTCGAGTCAGATGATGCTATAGCTATTTTAGAAAATGTTGATGAAAAAGATAAAAATTCTATACTAAGTTTATTACCACCTAAAGATCGTTTTGCTTTATTAGAAGGCTTAAGCTATCCCGAAGATAGTGCTGCAAGAATAATGCAACGTGAATTTACAGCTATTCCCAGCAATTGGAGTGTAGGACAAACAATAGACTATTTAAGAGAAAACAAAGATTTACCAGAGGAATTTTTAGAGATTTATATTGTTGATGAAAATTTTAAACCTATAGGAGCTGTTCCTTCATCGAAAGTTTTAAGAACATCAAGAGATGCTAAAATGTCAACTATTATGGATGAATCTATTTTTTTAGTTCCAGTGGACATGGATAGAGAAGAAGTTGGACATTCATTTGAAAATTACAATTTAAACTCAGCTTGTGTTATAGATAAAAACAATAAACTAGTTGGAATGATAACATCTGATGATGTTCTTACAGTTTTAAAAGAAGAAGCTGAAGAAGACGCTTTAAGATTAGCCGGAGTAGGTGATGAAGAAATTACTGATGGAGTTCTTACAAAAACCAAAAGAAGATTTAATTGGCTGTTGTTAAATTTATTCACTGCTTTCTTAGCTACTTATTGTATAAGTTTGTTTGGTGCTACAATTGAACAAATGGTTGTTTTGGCTTTTTTAATGCCAATTGTTGCTTCTATGGGAGGAAATGCGGGGATGCAAACCTTAGCAGTAACAGTTAGAACACTTGCAACAAATGATTTAACTAAAAATAACTTTAATCAAAATATTTTAAAAGAATTTAATATTGGTGTTTTAAACGGCATTATTTTTGCAATTATAAGTTCTTTTATTGTACAAGTTTGGTTTAATGACTCTCTACTTTCATTAATAATTTCAATTTCAATGATTATAACAATGATAGTTGCTGGTTTATTTGGGATTGTTGTACCAGTTACATTAAAAAAATTTAAGATTGACCCAGCTATAGCTTCAAGTGTTTTTGTCACAACAATCACTGATGTAATTGGATTTGTGTCTTTTTTAGGGGTTGGAGCTTACTATTTATAAATTATCAATTAATCTTACTTTATTTAAATAATAAGCAATAAATATTTTTGATTGATTAAAATTGTTTGTTTTTTTAAAACTATTAATTTCTCTATTTTCTAAATATTCAACTTTTATTTTATATCTATCTTCAAGATCAATTTTCTTTAATTTTAAGAGAGAATTAATTTTTTTTGATTTTTTGAATTTTTTTTTAAAATTGAATAAATCTTTTATTATTTGACTTGCAATAAATAGTTCTTTTTTTTTTAATAAAAAATTTCTAGATGATAAAGCAACTTTATTTTTGTCTCTAATTGTTGGACATCCAATAACATTAATATTGTATTTATTTTTAATATATTTTTTTACTAAAATAAATTGTTGAAAATCTTTTTTTCCCATAAAAATTTTTTTTGGAATAATAAGATTTGTCAATCTATCCATTACTTCTAAAACACCTTCAAAATGTCCTTTTCTATGTTTGGCACATAAGATTTGGTCTTTTTTATTTAGCCTTATTATTTTAGATCTTTTATAATTATAGATATCCCTTTTTTTTGGAATAAATACGAAGTCAATATTAAATCTTTTAAGGATGGACAAATCTTGACTTATATTTTTTGGATATTTTTTATAATCATTTTTCTTATTAAACTGTTTTGGATTTATAAAAATACTGACCAATGTTTTATTACAACTTTTTATTGATTTTTTAATTAAAGAAATGTGACCTTCATGAATTGCCCCCATAGTAGGAACAAAACCTAAATCTTTAATTTGGTTTATCTTTTTTATTAAATCTTTGTTATTTAATATAATTTTCATTTGTATTAGTAGTTTTTATAAGTAAAACATTTAAATGATTAAACAAGCAATTATTCCTTTAGCTGGATTAGGTACGAGACTACTTCCTTTAACCAGTGTTTTTGCAAAAGAATTACTCCCAATCAATGGTAAACCAGGTATCGAATATATATTAGATGAATGCATTGAGTCTGGTATTAAAGAAATTATATTTATTATCTCTAAAAAAAAAGAAATGATAAAAAGATATTTTTATAACGATCAATTTTATAAAAAAATAATCAAAAGAAAAAAAGATCCTAGAGTTATTAAAGAATATCAAAAAATTTTGAGATATAAAAAAATGATTAAATTTGTATATCAAAATAAACCCCTTGGTACTGGTGACGCTGTATTGAAAACAAAAAGATATATCAAAGATAAATATTTTTTAATGTTATTACCCGATGATTTAATAATAAAAAATAATTGTTCAAAATCAATGATTAAGATTCATAACAAATATAGATCTTCAGTAATGGCAAGTATGAAAGTAAGTAAAAAAAATGTATCAAGATGGGGAATATATAAATTAAAAAAAAAATTAGAAAAAAATAATTTCACAATAGATAGTGTAATTGAAAAACCCAGTATTAGAGAAGCGCCTTCAAACAAAGCTGTAATTGGTAGATATATTCTTCCAAAAACTATTTTTAATAAATTACAAAAGCAACGACCAGGTAAGGGAGGTGAAATACATATTACGGATGCAATTCAGTCTTTAATTAATGAAAATGAAAAATTTATTGCTCATAATTTTCTTGGTAAATATTTAGATTGTGGCACAATAAAAGGCTATATAAATTCATCTTCGGAAATTGCAAAATTATGAAACTATGCATGATAGGCACAGGTTATGTTGGACTCGTTAGTGGAGTTTGCTTTTCTGATCTTGGAAATAATGTTGTTTGTGTTGATAAAGATAAAGAAAAAATTAATTCATTAAATAATGGAATTATTCCTATATATGAACCTGGATTAGAAGAAATATTAAAAAGGAACTTTAAAGCAAGTAGACTAACTTTTACTACTGACTTAAAAAAAGCTGTATCTAACTCAGATATTATATTTATTTGCGTTGGAACCCCAACTAAAAAGAAAAGTAATTCTGCTGATCTAAAATATGTATTCGCTGTTGCACATAAATTAAAAAAAATTATCTCTAAATATAAAATTATAATTACAAAATCTACAGTTCCAGTAACAACTGGTGATAAAATTGAAAAAATTTTAAATAATCTAAAAAAAAAAAAATTAATTGATGTTGTATCAAATCCAGAATTTTTAAGAGAAGGCGAGGCTATTAGAGATTTTGTTTATCCTGATAGAGTAATTATTGGTACAGACAGCAAAAAAGCTAATAGAATTTTACGCTCACTTTATTTACCTATTATTAAAAAAACTAGTAGATATTTTAATACATCCAGAAGAGGAGCAGAAATGATAAAATATGCTTCAAATGCTTTTTTAGCTACAAAAATTTCTTATATTAATGAGCTTGCAAATTTATGTGAAAAGACAGGTGTTGATGTTAAAGATGTTTCATTTGGCATGGGTTTAGATCAAAGAATTGGAGAAAGGTTTTTAAGAGCCGGTCCAGCGTATGGAGGTTCCTGTTTTCCAAAAGACACGAGAGCTTTGATTGATACTGCAAATCAATTTAAGACAAGTCTATCAATAGTCAAAAGTGTAGTAAAATCTAACAGTCAAAGAAAATTTTTATTAACAAATAAAGTAGAAAAAATTTTAAAAAGAAAATTTAAAAATAAAACTATAACTTTTCTGGGAGTAACTTTTAAACCAAACACAGATGATATGAGAGAAGCTTCAAGCATACCAATGATAAATTTTTTAAGTAAAAAAAGCTGTAAGATAAGATATTACGATCCATCAGGTGAAAAAAAAGTTTTCAAAAAAATCAAAAATGTTAAATTTTGTAAGAATATATCTTCTGCTTGTTTAAAAAGTGATCTTATTATAATTCATACAGAATGGAATGATTTTAAATTTTTAAATTTTAAACATCTCGTAAGAAAGAAAAATGTAGTAATTTATGATATGAGAAATATTTACTCTCCAACAAAAATGAGAAAAATGAAAATTAAATATTTTGGAATTGGAAGATAAAATTAATTTAATTCAAAAATAGCATCTACTTCAACTGATACACCTAATGGTAAACTATTAGTACTTACTGCAGCTCTAGTGTGCATACCTGCATCTCCAAATATTGATGCTATTAAATCAGAAGCACCATTAATTACTTTTGGTTGTTCAGTAAAATCATCAGTTGAATTTACAAAGCCAGTTAATTTAATGCAGGATTTTATTTTTGAAAGATCTCCATTACAAGCTTCTCTGACTTGAGAAACTATACTTAACCCACATCTTTTTGCTGCTTGATATGCTTCCTCTGTGTTTAAATCTTTACCAACTTTGCCTTTAATTAAATTTCCTTCATCTGAAATTGAGATTTGACCAGATACAAATAAAAGTTTTCCGATTGTTCTCGTTGCAACATAAGAACCTACAGGAGCTTTTGCTTCAGGTAATTGAATATTCAATTCTTTAATTTTTTCATCATATGACATAATGTTATTTTTTCTTTTTAAACGGTTTAGTTAATTTGTTACCAATTTTTTTCACTCCACCTGTTATTTTTTTAGATTTACTAACGGTGCCATCTTTAATGGATTTTGTTTTACATGCTAAAAATTCTTTAGATAGTTTTTTCATTCCTTGACATTTTTTTTCAGCTGAAAATGAATTAGTTGAAGTTATTAAGATAAAGGTAAAAATTAAAATTACTTTTTTCATTTCTTTTTATTTTTTTTCGACTTTTTAGTTTTATCGTATTCTTTTCTTTTCTCAATTAGAATTAAAGCCTCTTCCATTGTTAAATCCGTAGGATCTTTTTCTTCAGGTATTGTAGCATTTAAAGATTTATATTTTATGTAAGGTCCATATTGTCCTTTCATAACTCTAACTGGCTTTTTATCTTCAGGATGTTCACCTAAATCTTTTATAATTGATGATGACATTCTTCCTGGTTTTGCTTCTGCTATGAGGGTAATAGCTCTATTCAAGCCTATAGAAAAAATTTCTTCTATATTTTCTATCCTTGCTGACTTATTTTCACATTTTAAATAAGGTCCAAATCTACCAGTGTTTAAGAAAATCTCTTTTTGATTCTCAGGATTTACACCAAGACTCTTTGGTAAAGAACATAAAAATTTAGCTTTATTTAAATCTATGCTATCTAATTCTATTCCTTTTGGAATAGAAACATTTTTTAAATTATTATCAATTTTTTTTTTTGATTTTCTTTTTTTCTTTTTAATAATATCGGTTTCATTTTTTTCTTCTAATATTTCATACTGAAGGTAAGGACCAAATCTACCATTTTTTAAATAAATGTCTTTTCCATCATCATTTTGTCCTATTAACTTAGGTTCAGCAAGTTGTGCTTGAGCAGCAGCTTTGGCTTTAGACAATGGTCTTGTGAATTTACAATCAGGGTAATTTGAACATCCTATAAATGCTCCTCCTCTAAAGCTATTTTTTAAACTTAATGTTCCAGAGTTACATAATTGACATTTTCTGATGATATTTCCATCATTATCTTTGTCGAATACTAAATCACCCAAGCTTTCATTAAGTAGGTCTAAAACCTCTCTGGTTCTTTTCTCTTTCACCTCAGATACATTATTATTAAAATCTTTCCAAAAAAGTTCCAATACTTTAATCCAACTTTCTTTACCTGTAGTGATTTCATCTAATTGATCTTCTAAACCAGCAGTAAAATTATAATCTACATATTTTGAAAACAATTTTTCTAAGAAAGCTGAAATTAATTTACCTCTATCAGTAGGGAAAAACCTTTTATTTATAATTTCAGCATAACCTCTATTTGCTATTGTAGAAATTATACTTGCATATGTAGATGGTCTTCCAATTCCTAGTTCCTCAAGTTTTTTTACTAAACTTGCCTCAGAATATCTAGGTGGTGGTTGAGTAAAATGTTGTTCATCTAATAAAGACTCTATATTAATTGGTCCCTTGGACATTTCTGGTAGTATATTTTCATCATCATCTTTGCTTAAATTTTTATAAATTTTTAAAAATCCATCGAATTTTAAAACTGAACCACTAGCTTTGCAAATAGTATCATCGTCTTTAGTAGATATAGTAATTGTGTTTCTATCAAATTTTGCAGATTCCATTTGTGACGAAAGAGCTCGAGTCCAAATTAAATCGTATAGTTTATTTTGATCTGGACTCAAATATTTTTTAACTAATTGAGGTGTTCTAGTAATATCAGTTGGTCTTATGGCTTCATGAGCTTCTTGAGCATTTTTTGCTTTTTTTCCAGAATAATTCAAAGCATTTTCTGGCAAGTATTCATTTCCAAAATCTTTTTTAATATAATTTCTAAAAGCAGTAACTGCATCTGCAGATAGATTTGTACCATCTGTTCTCATATAAGTTATTAAACCTATAGTTTCACCCTCTATATCAATCCCTTGGTAAAGTTTTTGTGCTATTTGCATTGTTCGAGAGGCTCCAAAACCTATTCTACTTGATGCAGTTTGCTGAAGTGTTGATGTTGTAAAAGGTCCTGATGGATTACGATTTATAACTTTACTTGAAATATCTGTGATATTAAATTTTTTATTTTTTATATTTAATATAGCTTCATTTATTTCATCTTTATTTTTAAATGAAAATTTTTCGATTTTTCTGTTATCTAGTTGATAAATACTGGCAGTAATATTTTGATTATTATTATCAATAAATCTTATACTTAAAGTCCAGAACTCTTTAGGTTTAAAGGATTCTATTTCATGTTCTCTTTCAGTAATTAATTTTAATGCTACTGATTGAACTCTCCCAGCAGATTTTGACCCTGGTAATTTAGTCCAAAGAATTGGAGAAATATTAAAACCTACTAAATAATCTAAGGCTCTTCTTGCCATATAAGCATCTACAAGCAATGGTTCTATCTGCCTTGGATTTTCTATACCATGAATTACTGCTTTTTTTGTGATTTCATTAAAAACAACCCTCTCAATTTCTTTATCTTTTAAAAGTTTTTTTTCATTTAAATATTCTTTTACATGCCACGCTATAGCTTCACCTTCACGATCAGGGTCAGTAGCTAATATAATTTTTGAAGAATCTTTAGCAGCATCTGTAATTTCTTTTAGATACTTTTTTGAAAAGCTATCAACTTCCCATTCCATTCTAAAATTGTGGTCAGGATCAACAGATCCGTTTTTAGAAGGGAGGTCTCTTATGTGACCATAACTTGCTAAAACTTTATAATTATCCCCTAAATATTTATTAATAGTTTTAGCTTTTGCAGGACTTTCAACTATAACCAGATTCATAATCTACAAACTACTCTTAAAAGGCCTGGATAGTCAAATTAATAAATTTTTGTCTTAGTTTCTTCTTTATTTTTTAATCTTTTAATATTTTCTCTATGAGTAAAAAATATTAGTACAAACATAATTGTATAAAAAACTATCTGATCATAATTAGTTAAAATTATTAAATAAATTGGAATTGATGCAGAGGCAATTAATGAAGACAAGGATGAAAATCTTGAAATAGCAAAAATAATCAACCAGGCGATTATAAAAACTAATCCTAAAAAAATATTTATTGCAAATAAAATTCCAAGGTATGCAGCAACACCTTTGCCACCTTTAAATTTAAGCCAAATTGGAAAGATATGTCCTAAAAAAACACATAGAGAAGAAATATATAAAAAATCAGGAAAATTAAATTTTACATAAATGACAGGAGCAATAGCTTTTAATATATCAAAAATTAATGTTGCATATCCAACAATTTTATTACCAGCTCTAAGTACATTTGTTGCTCCAATATTTCCTGAACCAATTTTTCTGATATTCTTTTTTAAAAAAACTTTGGTTAATATGAGTCCAAAAGGTATTGAACCCATTAGGTAAGAAATAATACCTATGATTAAAACGTCCATATTATAGCTTAAATAATTCTTTACCTTTTACAAATGTATTTGTGACTTTACCTTGAAGTTTTTTATCTTCTATAGAGGTATTTTTTGACTTTGAAATTAATTTATCTTTTTTTACAATCCAGGGTTTATCTATATCAACTATACATAAATCTGCATCACTACCTATTGAAAGATTCCCTTTATCTATTTTTAATATTTTTGCAGGATTACAAGTTAAAGATCTAATTATTGTTTCTAATTTTAGTGATTCATTATGATATAGTTCTAAACTAAGTGAAAGAAGAGTTTCTATTCCTGAAGCTCCAGTAGCAGCTTGAGAAAAAGTAAGCCTTTTTGATTCTTCATCTTCTGGCTTATGATCTGAAACAATAACATCAATTAATCCATCTTTTAAACCTTGTACTAAAGCTATTCTATCTTCTTCTCTTCTAAGAGGAGGAGATAATTTCAAAAAGGTTCTAAAATCTCCTATATCATTTTCATTTAAAGATAGATTATTAATTGAAACTCCTGAGGTGAATTTTACTACTTTTTTCCTTTGTTCAATTACTTCAACAGATTTTTGAGATGACAATTGAGATATATGATATCTACATTTAACTTTTTCTAATAAAGTTAAATCTCTCTCTATTAAAATTCTTTCAGCAATTTCTGGTATACCTGACAGTCCCAATTTAGTAGCTATTATTCCAGAGTTAATCATACCATTCTTTGCTAATTCATAATCTTCAGCGTGTTGCATAATCAAACTGCCTAGATCTTTTGCGGAATTCATTATTCTTGACATTAATCTGGGATTTTGAATTGTTTTTATACCATCTGTAAAAGCAATTATTCCTTTATTTTGCAATAGGCCAAATTCTGTCATATTTGTACCTTCAATATTTTTAGTAAGAGAAGCACAAGGAAAAATATTAATTTTTGATTTATCTCTTCCTCTTCTTTTTAAAAAATCAACTATCGAAACATTATCAATAACTGGATCTGTATTTGGCATCGTAACAACAGATGTAACGCCCCCTGATAAAGCTGCCTCACTCAAAGTTCTGAAGTTTTCTTTATACTCATATCCAGGTTCACCAACAAAAACTCTCATATCTACAATTCCTGGAAAAATATATCTTCCTTTTAGGTCTATTATTTTTTCTCTACTAGGTAGATTATTTATATTTACTTTTTTCCCTATTGCTTCAATTTTGCCAACTTCATCAATAATTAGGCCACCAAATTCGTTTATTGAATTGTGGGGATCAATTATATTTGCATTTATAAAATATTGTTTTTTCATTTATAAACAAAACATTTTTAAACAAGCCATTCTTACTGCTACTCCAAGTTCTACCTGTTCTCTGATTACACTCTTGTTGATATCGTCTGCTAATATTGTATCAATCTCTATACCTCTGTTCATTGGACCTGGGTGCATAATTAACGCATCTGATTTAGCATGTTCTAGCTTGTCAGGTGTTAATCCATAATATTCATAATATTCTCTATTTGATGAAAGATAAGAACTAGACATTCTTTCATTTTGTAATCTTAACATCATAACTATATCGCAATCTTTCAAACCTTTTTTCATATCAGTAAAAGAGTTAACACCAAATTTTTCTATTTCTTTTGGCATTAGATTTGTAGGTGCAACAATATTTACCTCTGCACCTAACATGTTTAGAAGATAAATATTAGATCTTGCTACTCTTGAATGAAGAATGTCACCACAAATTGCAATTTTTAAACCCTCGATTTTTTTTTTACGATTAATAATTGTTAACGCATCTAATAAAGCTTGGGTAGGATGCTCTCTTCTACCATCTCCAGCATTCAAAACAGCACAATTTACTTTTTGAGATAATAAGTTACAAGCACCAGAATCTTGATGTCTTATTACAATAATATCTGGATGCATTGCATTCAATGTCATCGCTGTATCAATTAAAGTTTCTCCTTTTTTAATTGCTGAATTACTTATATTCATAGACATCACATCAGCTCCTAGTCTTTTGCCTGCTAATTCAAATGAGCTTTGTGTTCTAGTTGATGGTTCAAAAAAGAGATTAATTTGAGTTTTTCCTCTTAAAGCATCAATCTTTTTATTTTTACTTTGGTTAACTTTTATAAATTCAAGTGCTTCATCAAGTATCAAATTAACATCGTTAATTGATAAATCTTGGATACCTAAAAGATGTTTTTGTGAAATTTTAATAGCTTTATTGGTTTTAATTGCCATTAAAACCAACTCTATAGCCATAAACCTCTATAATAGCAAGTATTAATTATTTAAAAAATCTATTGCACCTTGCAATATAAACGCAGCTGCATTTTCATCTATTTTTTTTTCTCTTTTACTAATATTAACATCTAGTTGACTTGATAAATTGAAAGCTCCTACAGTTGATAATCTCTCATCCCACAAACAAATAGGCAAATTAATACTTTTTTCTATATTATTAGAGGTGTCTTTTACAGACTGAGTTGAACTGCTTGATGATCCATCCATATTCAGGGGATTTCCTATAATGATTCCTTTTATATTATTATCTTTGATTATAATTTTTAGTTCATTTATCAGGTCTTTAGCGGTTGTTCTGTTTATAGTTTTAAATGGTGTAGCAATTAATTGTTTTTCATCACATATGGACACTCCAATTCTTTTAGAGCCAAGGTCTAGACCTATTAATCTAGACTTATCTAACTGTTTTTTTTTGAATTCTGCTAAGGTCATCATATTGTATAATTTAAACTTAAGTGGTAGTTTGCGTCATATTTAAATAGCATATGAGTATAGATCTTAAAACAATAAAGCATATTTCTAAACTATCAAGAATATCAGTGGATGAACCAAAAGCGAAGAAATTAGCTGGTGATTTAAATTCAATTTTCAAATTTATTGAAAAACTTAATGAATTACAGACTGATAATATTGAACCACTTACATCAATTGCTGAAACAACACTTAAATTAAGATCTGATGAGATTAAAAGTAAAAATATAAGAGAACAAGTTATTAAAAATTCACCTCAGGATAATGAGGATTATTTTGTTGTTCCGAAGGTGATTGAATAATGTCAGATATTACAAAACAATCACTTTCAAGCTTAGTAAAAAATATTAAAGATAGAAAATTATCTTCGGTAGAGATTACAAAAGCATTTATAGATAGATCTGAAAAATCAAATGAATTAAATGCTTATATTACCGAAGATTATTCATCTGCTTTAGATAAAGCTAAAAAATTTGATCAAAAGCCTAATCTAGATTTAAAATTACCTGGTATACCAATGGCGGTCAAAGACCTTTTTTGTACGAAAAATATTCGTACAACTGCTGGAAGTAAAATTTTAGGTAATTTTATCCCAACTTATGAGTCTACAGTTACACAAAATATATGGAATGAAGGTGCTATACTTCTTGGAAAATTAAATTGTGATGAGTTTGCAATGGGATCTTCAAACGAAACAAGTTATTTCGGTAATGTACAAAATCCAATTAATAAGAATTTAGTTCCTGGTGGTTCATCAGGTGGTTCAGCCTCTGCTGTCGCTGGTCAATTAACTCCAATAACTATTGGTACTGATACTGGTGGATCAATTAGACAACCAGCTTCATTTACAGGAACTGTAGGTCTAAAACCTACATATGGTAGTTGTTCACGTTATGGAATTGTTGCGTTTGCATCATCTTTAGATCAAGCAGGGCCTATGGCTCAAAATGTAGAAGATTGCGCATTGCTTCAAGAAGTAATTAGTACATACGATCCAAAAGATTCTACATCAATAGATTTTAAAAGAAATGAATACAGTAAAGAACTAACAAATAATATTAAGGGAAAAAAAATTGGAATACCAAAAGAATATAGGGTTGATGGTATGCCGCAAGAAATTGATGAACTTTGGCAAAAAGGCATTCAGTATGCAAAAGACTGTGGCGCTGAAATAGTGAATATATCACTACCACATACAAGTTACGCATTACCTACTTATTATATAGTAGCACCTGCTGAAGCTTCATCTAATTTAGCTAGATATGATGGTGTTAAATATGGATTCCGAGCTAGAGGAGATGACCTAATTGAAATGTATGAAAAAACAAGATCAGAGGGCTTTGGTGCTGAAGTTCAAAGAAGAATAATGATTGGAACATATGTTTTATCATCAGGTTATTATGATGCTTATTATCTTAAAGCTCAAAAAGTAAGAAAATTAATTAAAAATGATTTTGATGAAGCTTATAAAAAAGTCGATGCAATTTTAACTCCTTCAACTCCTAGTTCTGCATTTAAGATCGGTGAAAAGAAGGACGATCCAGTTTCAATGTATTTAAATGATATTTTTACAGTTCCAGTTAATTTAGCTGGTTTACCAGGGATTTCTATTCCTGCTGGTCATGATGACAAAGGGTATCCTTTGGGATTACAAATAATTGGTAAAGCATTTGATGAACAAAATATATTAAATATTGCTTATTCTATGGAAGAAAAAATTGCTTTTAAGAATAATATATCTGATTGGTGGATTAAATGAGCAAAAACAAATCAGAATATTTAATTAGTAGAAAAGATAATCAATATGAGGTTGTGATTGGATTAGAAGTACATGCTCAAGTTACTTCTAAGTCAAAATTATTTTCATCATCTGCAACTAAATTTGGAGCTGAACCAAACACACAAGTAAGTTTAGTCGATGCTGCCTTTCCTGGAATGTTACCTGTAATAAATGAATTTTGTGTTAAACAAGCTATTAAAACTGGCATTGGTCTTAAGGCAAAAATAAATAAACGATCTGTATTTGATAGAAAAAATTATTTTTACGCAGATTTACCTCAAGGATATCAAATTTCTCAATTTAAAAATCCAATAGTAGGTGAGGGTAAAGTTATTTTAGATATGCCTGAAGGTCAAAAAGAAGTTGGTATTGAAAGATTACATTTAGAACAAGATGCTGGAAAAAGTATCCATGATTTAGATCCAGAAAATACATTTGTTGATCTTAATAGATCTGGGGTAGCATTAATGGAAATTGTTAGTAAACCAGACCTTAGATCACCTGAAGAAGTTAGTGCTTATATAAAAAAACTTAGATCTATAATGAGATATTTAGGAACATGTGATGGAAATATGCAAGAAGGATCATTGAGGGCTGACGTTAACGTTTCTGTGAGATCCAAAGGTTCAAAAGATTTAGGCACAAGATGTGAGATTAAGAATGTTAACTCAATTAAATTTATGCAAATGGCAATTGATTATGAGGCCAATAGACAAGTAGATTTAATAGAGGAAGGTAAACCAATTGATCAAGAAACAAGATTATTCGATACTAAAAAAAACGAAACTCGATCAATGAGATCAAAAGAGGATGCACATGATTATAGATATTTTCCAGATCCAGACTTATTACCCCTAGAAGTAAATGATGAATTTATAGAAAAACTTAAAACTGATATTCCTGAATTACCAGATGATAAAAAGAAAAGGTTTATTGATAAGTTTAAATTATCTTCTTATGAAGCAACAATTTTAGTCTCTGATATTGAGACAGCAAAATACTTTGAAGAAGTGATAGTAAAAATGGGTAAGAACAAAGATATTAAGTTAGCAGTGAACTGGATAACAGGTGAATTGTTCGCGATTTTAAATAGTAAAAATTTAGAAATTTCTCAAAGCCCAATAAGTGCAAAGAATTTAGCGATATTGATAAATTTGATTAAGAATGGAACAATTTCAGGAAAAATAGCCAAAACAGTATTTGAATTAATGATGGATGGAGACAAAGATCCACAAAAAATTGTTGAAGAAAAAGGATTAAAACAACAAAGTGATCCAAAAGCTTTAGAAACTCTAATAGATAAAATAATCAATGATAACAGAGAAAAAGCTATAGAATATAAACAGGGAAAAGAAAAATTATTTGGTTTCTTTGTTGGTCAAGCAATGAAAGCTTCAGGTGGTAAAGCAAATCCTCAATTAATAAATGAGATATTAAAGAAAAAGCTTTAATAAAATGGGTGCAAACCTTCATATCACAGAAAAATTACAAAATTATATTAATAATTTTGGTTTAAGACTAAATCCGGTTCAACAAGAAATAATTGAATACAACAAAACTTTAGGTGATATCAAAAGGATGCAGATTGATCCTACACAATGTCATTTTCTTCATTTAATAATAAAAATTTCAAATATTAAACATGTACTTGAAATTGGAACTTTTACAGGACTAAGTGCACTCTCAATTTCATTAGCTTTACCTGATGATGGAAAATTAATTGCTCTTGATAAAAATGAAGAGACCAACAAGATAGCATTAAATTTTTTTAAAAAAGCTAACCAAGATCATAAAATTCAAACAATTATAAGGCCAGCCCTTGAAACTTTAGAAGAACTTAAGAATAAAAAATTTGATATGGTTTTTATAGATGCAGATAAAATTAATTATAAAGATTATTATGAAAAATCTTTACGACTACTTAATCAAGGTGGGTTAATTATTGTTGATAATGTTTTATGGCATGGTGAAGTAGTTGATGAAAAAAATGATGATAAATTTACTATTAGTATTAGGGAATTTAATAAATTTGTATCCAAAGATAATAGGGTAGAGCAGGTTATTATTCCATTGGGTGATGGTATGACTGTTTGTAGAGTTTTATAATGCTTAAAGTTTTTGGTTTTTATAAATTTATTAAGATTAAATCTTTAAAAAAAAATAAGAATATTTTACAAAAATTTTTATCAATTAAAAATATAAAAGGAACCATCATAATCGCTAAAGAAGGACTAAATGGGACTATTTCTGGTCGTGTTAAAGATGTTAATAAAACAATCAAAAAATTAAAATCTTTATTTTCATTTAAACAATTTGATAATAGCAATGACTCTAAATCTAAATTTCAACCATTTCATAGACCTAAAGTAAAAATTAAAAAAGAAACAGTTCCAATGAATTTATCTATCAATTCCAAAGAAAGAAATATTAAAACTCATTTAGAACCAAAAGCATGGAATAAGTTAATCCAAAATAAAGATACTTATATAATTGATACTAGAAAGCCCTTTGAATTTAAAGTTGGAACATTTAAGAAATCAGTAAATCCGAATGTTGCTAATTTCAGAGATTTCCCTAAATATTTAAATAAACTTAAAAGAAATAGACCTGTAGCAATGTTTTGCACTGGTGGAATACGATGTGAAAAAACCTCAGTTTTTCTAAAGAAGAAAGGATTTAATAATATTTACCAACTAAATGGTGGTATTTTAAATTATTTAAAGAAGATTAAGAAAAAAGAGAGCTTATGGAAGGGAGAGTGTTTTGTTTTTGATAACAGAATAAGTCTTAAACATGGATTAAAGTTAGGCTCATATTTCATGTGCAGTGGATGCAGAGTGCCCATATCTCCAAAAGATAAAAAATCGAATAAGTATGAGGAAGGTGTTTCTTGTCCAAAATGTCATGACAAATTAACAGAAACTCAAAAATCACGTTTTAGAATGAGACAAAGTCAGATATACAAAGCAAAACAATCTGGAAAAAAATATATTTTTCAAAAAGAATTTAAATAAGGATAACTTTGTCTAAATCAATAAAATTAACTAAAGATCCAATTTGGACTCTATTAAGAAAAGTGACAGTACCTGCAAGTGTTGGTTCATTGTTTCAAACTTTTTATAATTTAGTTGATACTTGGTTTGCAGGTAGAATTTCTGCAGAAGCAATAGGAGCTATAGCAAAATCATTTCCCATTTATTTTACTATTATAGCTGTTGGTGTTGGGTTAGGTGCTGCAACAAATGCTTTAATTGGTAACTCAATAGGTGAAAAAAAAGTAAGGGTTGCTTCAATGTATATTGCTCAGTCTTTGATTTTTGCTTTAACAGTCTCAATATTCGTAACTATATTTGGTTTAAACGCTTCAAACTATCTACTAGGAGTCATGGGATCTGATGCTGATGGTATAGTTCTAACGAGAAAATATCTAGATATTATTTTTTATGGAACTTTTATTGTATTGATACAAATTTCATTAAACGGAACTTTAAATGCTCAAGGGGATACTAAAAGTTACAGAAATGTTTTAATATTTAGTTTTTTTCTAAACATCTTTTTAAATCCACTCTTTATATGGGGATATGGATTTATTCCTGGATTTGGCATAGCTGGATTAGCTATTGCCACAGTAATTTCTCAACTAATTGGAACAATCTATTTAGCTTATAAAGTTAATAATTGTAAAATTAGAGAATACTTAAAAGCGCAATGTTTTATTCCTAAATTTGATTATTTAAAACCTTTAACAGAACAGGCAGTGCCCGTAATGTTTAGTATGTTATTTATTGGAGTAGGTATATTTAATATCTTATATTTCATTGGACAGTTTGGTGATCTAGCTACTGCTGGTTATGGCGCTGCATTAAGGATTGAACAAGTTTTCTTACTACCAGTTATTGGATTAAATACAGCAGTTCTTTCTATTGGCGGACAAAATTTTGGTGCTAAAGCTTATGATAGAATTAGAGAGCTCTATTCTAAGGCTTTATTATTTGGTTCTTCATTCATGGCAATTGCTGGAATAATAATATTTTTTGGCGCAGAATTTTTTGTTTCTTTATTTACTGATAACCAAGAAGCAGTTAAGAGCGGAACTATTTATTTAAAGATTGCAGCATTAATTGGACCAATTTATCCGGTGTTCTTTATTACTACAGCAGTATTTCAAGCTGTTAAAAAGCCTTTATATAGTCTTTATTTAAGCATTCTAAGATTAACTGCATTTCCTTTTTTAAGCTTATGGTATGTAATTAATATCAAGGGAGGTGATTACGAGGATATTTTTTATACAATCATGGCTACAAATTGGGCAATGGGAATTGCTGTTTTAATATTTATTGGTTATTTTCTTAATAATGTTTTTAAACAAAATAAAACTCTTTTTAGTTATTAGCATTTGTCTAATATTTTTTTTTCTTACTTATTTTGATGTTAAATCAAGCGAATTAAAAATTATTGATGGAGACACTATTCATTTAAATGGTGAAAAAATTAGATTTAGTGGCATAGACTCACCAGAAATAAAACAAACGTGTAATAAGAATAATGAGATTGTGAAATGTGGCATCCAAGCTAAAGAATTATTAGCCAAGAAAATTGAAAACAACAAAGTAAATTGTGTCAGAGAAGGGAAAGATCAGTACAAAAGAACTTTAGCTGAATGTTTTGTAAATGATTTAAGTTTATCAAGTTATTTAGTCAAAAGTGGATATGCTTTTGCATATAGAAAATATTCTAAGAAATTTATTGGAGATGAAGATTTTGCGAGATTAAATAACCTAGGCATGTGGTCAATGGATTTTGAATATCCTTGGGATTGGAGAAAAAAAAATTAATCTTTTTGTAATTTTTTTTCTAATTTTCTAACTAAATAAGAAACAATTAATATTAAAACCAAATACTCTAAAATTAAAAAAGTATAAATTTCCAATGGTCGGTAAGTAGTAACTACTAGTTCATTTGCTTTTCTTGTTAAATCACCAATTCCTATTATCGATACCAATGAAGACATTTTTAAAACATATACAAACTGATTTCCAATTGCTGGCAAAATATTCTTAATTGCTTGAGGAAGAATAACTAATTTTAATTTTCTAAAAAAGTTTAATCCTAAAGAGCTTCCCGCTTCCCATTGAGATTTCTTGATTGAATTTATACCTGCTCTAAAAATTTCAGCTTGAAAAGCACTTTCACTAATTGATAAAGCAATTATACCAGACACAAATGGGCTAAAACTTATACCTGTCATTATTGGCAAGCCATAGTAGATCCATAAAATTAAAACTAATAATGGTATTGCTCTTACTATTTCGACGTAACCAATATTTAAATAAGTTAAAAATTTATTTTTAGCCAAAGATGGGATTGCAATAACCAGTCCTAAAAAGATAGAAATAATTATTGAAACCACAGAAATGAAAATAGTTGTAGTTAAACCACTTAATAAAAACTTTAGATTAGTTAGTCCCTCAATATTATTTGGAGATAAAATTAACCAATTTAATTCGTTCTTCCCACATGAAGTTAAAGGTAAAATTAAAAGTAAAAAAAATAAATTTCTCACTCTTAAATTTATAAAGAATTAAAAATTAATTACTAATTGATTATAAGCTTTTTAAATTGTATTTAGCTAGCAACTTAGTGAAAAAACCTGATGACTTTTTCTTTTTTATCCAATCATTAACGTAACTGTTCCATTTATCGTCACCTTTTGGAACCATCATTGCTAGGAAGGCTGGATTTTTTTCTCCATCTGGAACTATTGCTAATTGTGGGTATTTGATTACTAGTTTATTCGCCTCTGTTGAACTTGTAATATTTCCATCTGCTCTACCAGCTAAGACTTCCTGAAAATCTCTAGCAGGTGCTTCAACAGAATTTAATTTTGATTTAGGAAAAAATTCTTTTGCTTTTTCCTCTTGTGAAGTACCAAGAGTAGTTGCAATAGTTATGCTTGAATCGTTAAGAGAATCCCATGTTGGGAATTTTTTTAAATTTTTCTTAAGAACTAGAGGAACAGTTCCATATTTATAGTAAGTATCTGTAAATCCTGCTACTTCAGCTCTTTTAGAAGTTTTTGTTACACTAGTAGAAATATCATATCTTTCAGATGTAATACCTGAAACAATTGTTTTCCATTCAGCGGGTACAAACTCTACTTTAACTCCCATATCTTTTGCTAGTTCATTCATTACATCAATATCAAATCCTTTATATTTATTTGTAGCTGGGTCCTTCATTGTCATAGGATCCCAATCACCAGTTGTTCCAACTTTTAAAACTCCTGATGATAGTATTTTATCTAAATTCGACTCTGCGTTTAAAGAAAAAGGTAAAAGAGCAAATAATGCTATTAAAAGTATTTTTTTCATATTTCTTAATAACTTATTTAAAATTTAAATGAGACTATAATCTTGACGCACTATCATTCATCCAAGAGAACAAATGTTGAGCAAATGAGCGTCTAACGAAAAGATTTACTTCATTTTTTTTTTGGTTTTGAACAATTACATCAACTTTTGCTAGAATTGTTTGAATAACAACACCTTTTTTACTTTGAAAAATATCGAAATTATATGGAGATCCTGTTTGAAATAAATCGTAAATCTTATCTCCTTTAAGATTTATCATTACAAATTGATCTGTGACATCTGTAATAGCACCAAGATTTAGTTTAGATATATTCTTATTTAATAACTTCTCAATTTCATAAATATTTGTTTCTTTATTTTGAGTTTCATTAGAGAAAATCATCCATTCATCTATACTTAACCAAAGGGCTGTTAATTTATCATTTTGAGTGAAAGTGTTAGCCTTAGTTGGTAAAAGCATATTAAGTGTCTTACCAGAAGCTGATAAAAATTCCCTTTTTCTACCTCTTATGATTAATTTCATAATTGGTTTTATCTCTTTAATTTGAAGGTGTGGGTATATTTTTTCTTCAGTTAGCGCTTGATTATAATTAAGCATTTAATCTTTTGTTCTCCTTATCTAAAAAAACTGGATCTGCTACAGTTACATTTATATTCTTTTTTTCCATCGGGATGATTAATTTTTGTCCCATCATATTTTTTCCACCTCTTACAACACCTAGTGCTATAGATTTATTAAGGTTAGGGCTGTAATAACTTGATGTAACATGCCCTAACATTTCAATAGGAGATTTATTTATATCAGCAATTATTTGAGCTCCTTCCTCTAATACTTCATTAGGATTTTCTGTAAGCAAACCAACTAATTGTTTTCTATCTTCCTTTATAGTGTCTGATCTATATAATGATCTTTTACCAATAAAATCATATTTCTTTTTACTTACAATCCAATCCATCTGTAAATCAATTGGTGTCATCGTTGCATCAGTATCTTGACCAACAATTATAAAACCTTTTTCTGCTCGAAGTAAGTGCATAGTTTCAGTTCCATATGGTGTAATATTAAATCTTTTCCCAGCATCCATACATTTTTCCCAAACTGATTTTCCATAATTAGCCTGGATATTAATTTCATAGCTGTGCTCTCCGGTAAAACTTATTCTCATAACTCTACAATTAATTTTACCAATTTTTGCATCCTTAAATGACATATGTGGAAAATTTTCATCTGTTAAATTTAAATCTGGAATAACTTCAGACACAATTTTTTTACTGTTAGGACCACAAACACTTACTGTTGCAAAATGATCAGTTACAGATGTTAAATAAACATCTAATTCTGGCCATTCAGTTTGTAAGTAATCTTCTAATTTACCCAAAACATTAGCTGCACCTCCAGTTGTCGTTGTCATTATATAATGATTTTCATTTAATCGAGTTGTAACTCCATCATCATAAACCATACCATCTTCATTAAGCATTAAACCATATCGACATTTTCCAATAGCTAGTTTCGACCAAGCATTTGTATAAACTCGGTTTAAAAATTCTGAGGCATCTGTACCTTGAATATCAATTTTACCAAGTGTTGATGCATCTAATATACCTGCGCTTTCTCTTGCAGCTTTACTTTCTCTTTGAATAGCTTGGTGCATATTTTCATTATCTTTTGGGTAATACCAAGCTCTCTTCCATTGACCTACATTTTCAAACTCAGCTTTATTATCAATATGCCAATCATGTATTGGTGTTTTTCTAAATATATCAAAATATTCACCAACATTTCTTCCAACTATTGTTCCAAAGGTTAGAGGAGTGTAGGGTGGTCTAAAAGTTGTTGTGCCAAGCTCTCCCATCTTAGCTCCAGCAGTTTCAGAAATAATACCTAAAGCATGCATGTTACCAAGTTTTCCTTGATCAGTACCCATTCCAGTTGTTGTGTATCTTTTAACATGTTCAATTGATTTAAAACCTTCTCTTAATGCAAGTTTTATATCTTTTGCAGTAGAATCATTTTGATAATCGATAAAAGGTTTTGTTTTTCCAAATACTTTATCAGATGGTAGTAACCAAATATTTCTTTTTGATTTATTAATAGAGGATATAAATTCAATATTTTCATAATCTGTATTTTTGATATTTAAAAATTTTTGAAGGGATTTAGGAACATTTGTTAAAATTTCGTCTAAAAAAAAATCACCATTACAGGCACCTATACTTAATTGATCTGAAGGATATTCATTAGGAATAAATACTAGGTCTTCATCCCTAAATTTTAATTTACCACCTGATTGAGTAAATAAATGAACAGAAGGTGTCCATCCACCAGAAATTCCTAAACAATCACAAGATAAGTTTTTTTTAGAACCTACAACTTTTTGTCCATCTTTAGAAAGTTGCATTATTGAAATTTTATTAATCCTTTTATATCCATAAGTATCAACAACAGTAAATCCCTTGAAAATTTTTATATTACTTTTTTCCACTTCATAAATTAATTTAGAATCTACATTTTCTCTATTATCAATTATTGCCTCAACATTTATTCCTTTTTGAATTAAACTAATTGCAGTCTCATAAGCACTATCATTATTTGTAAAAAGAATATTTTTTTCACCACACGCGACTCCAAACAAATCAGCAAATTTTTTGATTGCAGAAGAAATTAAAATACCTGGCCGGTCGTTATTATCAAATATCAAAGGTCTTTCTATAGATCCAGTGGCTGTAATAACTTTTTTTGCTCTAATTTTTAAGAGTCTTTGTCTAGTTTTGTTCTTTCTAATTTCTATTGGAAAATGATCAGTAAGGCTTTCTCTTGCTAATAAAAAATTATATCCATGATAAGCAGAAACACTTGTTCTGGTTTTAATATCTAAATTTTTTAATTTTTTGATTTCATTAATTTCTTTTTCTAACCAAGATCCTGAAGTTTGATTGTTGATTTTGAAATATTCTGAATTTTGATAAATTGTTGAACCTCCAAGATAAGGTTTTTCATCAACTAGTAAAGTTTTTAACCCATTCTTAGCAGATGTTTTGGCTGCCATAATTCCTGAAATGCCAGCACCAATAACTAATACATCACAGTGAATGTATTTATGTTCGTAAATATCAGGGTCAGGCTCTGTAGGAGATTTGCCTAACCCAGCAGATTTTCTAATAAAGTATTCATATTTTTCCCAGAAGCCAGCAGGCCACATAAAAGTTTTATAATAAAAACCTGCAGGTAAAAAAGGTGAGAAAAGATTATTTATTCCCCCAATATCAAAGTTTACACTTGGCCAACAATTTTGACTTGAGGCCTCTAGGCCTTCATAAATCTCAACTTCGGTGGCTCTTACATTAGGTTCAGTTCTTGATGTGTTTTTATGAAGTTGAACAATAGCATTTGGTTCTTCTGATCCAGCAGTCATTATCCCTCTTGGTCTATGATATTTAAAACTTCTTCCTACTAAATGTATATTATTTGCTAAAAGTGCCGAGGCTAAGGTATCACCTTTATATCCATAATATTTTTTACCATTAAAAATAAATGAGATTCGATGAGTTTGATCGATGTATTTACTTGAATTAATCCTTAAATTTTTTGACATATTTATAATTTAGGAGGATCCTCTCCCATTTTGTAAACAGTTTTTATTTCATCATTAGAAGTATCTCTAACAATATTGAACCATTTTCTACAACCATGTACATGGTTCCATCTTTCAAACTGAACACCTTTAATGTTCTTTCTCATAAAAAGATACTCAGCCCACTCATCATCACTTAATTCTGTTGGTTGTTTAGGCCTGATTATATGAGCTTCACCTCCAGCCTTGAATTCACTTTGATCTCTTTTACCACAAAATGGACAATTTATTATAAACATTAATGTGCTACCGCTGCAGCTCCATGTTCATCAACAAGATCACCACTTACAAATCTATTAATATTAAATGCAGCGTTTAATTTATGAGGTTCATCATTAGCTATAGTATGAGCAAACAAATCTCCTGAACCAGGTGTTGCTTTAAAACCACCTGTTCCCCATCCACAATTAAAGTAGAGTCCTTTTATTGAAGTTTTGCTGATTATTGGACTAGCATCGGGACAAATATCAACTATTCCTCCCCATTGTCTTAACATTCTCATTCTGCTAAAAATTGGATAGAGTTCTAAAATTGCTTTTAAAGTTCCCTCGACAATTTCGTGACTACCTTTTTGTGTATAAGATATATAATCATCAGTACCCGCACCAATTACTAATTCACCTTTATCTGATTGACTAACATAAGCATGGACCGCATTAGACATTACGACTGTATCTATAATTGGTTTTACCGGTTCAGAGACTAGAGCTTGAAGAGGTTTACTTTCTAAAGGTAATTTTAAACCAGCCATATTTGCTATAACACTTGAATGCCCTGCTGTTACAACACCAATTTTTTTTGTTTTAATAAATCCTTTTGTTGTTTCTAATCCCTCTATATTATCATTGATTCTTTTTATTCCTTTAACTTCACAATTTTGGATTATATCAACCCCCATCTCATCTGCTCCTCGAGCATAACCCCAAGCAACAGCATCATGTCTAGCTGTACCTGCTCTTCTTTGTAAAGTTCCACCTAAAACTGGATATCTAATATCTTGAGATGTATTGATTATAGGACAAAATTTTTTTACCTCTTCAGTAGACAAATAAACAGCATCAATTCCATTTAATCTGTTAGCATGAGTTCTTCTTTTTAAATCTCTAACATCTTGTAAGTTATGAGCTAGATTCATAACACCTCTTTGACTAAACATTATATTATAATTGAGCTCTTGAGATAAACCTTCCCAAATTTTTAGTGCATGATCATAAAGGCCTGCACTTGCATCCCATAAGTAATTAGATCTAATAATGGTGGTATTTCTGCCTGTATTTCCACCTCCTATCCATCCTTTTTCAACTACAGCAATATTTTTCATATTGTGTTTTTTGGCTAAATAATAAGCTGTTGCTAAACCGTGTCCACCGCCTCCAACAATTACAGCATCATATTCATTTTTTGGCTCAGGATCTTTCCATGCTTTCTCCCAATTTTCGTGATAAGAAAAAGCATTTTTAAAAAGTGAAAATATTGAGTACTTATTTTTCATAATTAATGAATAATTACTTTATTAATATTGATTATTCAATACAATCAAAGGCGACAAATTTCTTGGAAGAGTGGGTGAGAGGCTTAAACCAGTCGTTTGCTAAATGACCGTGCGAGGAAACTTGTACCGAGGGTTCGAATCCCTCCTCTTCCGCCATAATTAGAATAAAGGGTTATTTTTGAAAAAATTCTTCATAGGAATTGGCTTTTGCTCTAATATATATCTATACACATTATAGTTTTCTAAAACTCTTTGAACATAATTTCTTGTTTCTTTAAATTTTATTAATTCAATCCAATCAATATAATTAATTTGATTTTTCTGAGGATTTTTATTTATTTTTTTCCAGTATCTAACTCTTTTAGGTCCAGCATTATATGCTGCAATAGCAAATGGATATGCCCCTTCATATTCAAGAATTAAACCTGCTATATAATGAGATCCTAAATTTATGTTATATTCAGGATCAGTTGTTAATCTTGATTTTGAGTAAGGTAGTTTTGCTTGTTTTGCAACTAATTTAGCCGTGTAAGGCATTAATTGCATTAAGCCTTTTGCTCCAGCATGACTACTAGCGCTTAAATCAAATTCACTTTCTTGTCTGATAATTGATAAAATAAATGCACTTTCAGGAATTTTTCTTCCATTAATATATTTTGGTGTACTAATAATTGGATAGTTATATTTATTATGGAATCTTTTTTCATAGGAAGCAATTTTGGAAATTTGAATTGCAAAATCAAAACGCTCAATATTTGTTGAAAGTTCTGCTGCTAAAACTTCACTTCCACTTTCTATGTTATCATTAGCTAAATGTCTGAGCATATGTTTTGTGTATTTATCCTCATCCAATTCGTCTAATAAATAAATCAATTTGACAATTTCTTTTTTAAAAAAATAATCTCGATATTCTTTTTTCACTTCCATATTTTTTGAAAGCTCAAAATTACCATTAGGGTTTAGCTCCATAAAAGCTAATTGCCCATAATAAGTTGTTAAATATTTTGCAGCTTTATTATACCACTCTATAGATAATTCTTTATCACCAAGTTTTTCATATGTTTTTCCAAGCCAGTAAGCTCCTCTAGCTACACTTATGGGATAACCAACATTATTATAAAATTTTTCAAAATGATCTTTAGCCAGTAAAGGATCCTTTAAAAAACTTAAAGCAATCCATCCACTCATCCATTCTGCAGCAGCAAATTCTGGACCTTCTTTCATAGCATGGTTGCTTGATATTTTGTATGCTAATTCGTATTTTTTTTTGTAAATTAATGATCTAGATATTATTTCTCTTTCTATCCACCATTTATCCGGTCGTACCAAATAATCTTTAGTATTTTTAATTTTTGTTAAAATTTCAACAGAACTATCAAGTCTGCCTCTTTTTCTTCTCCATTTTAATCTGTCATAATTTAAACCAGCATCATTTTTAAATTTTGATGGGACCTTTGATATAGCATTATCTACACCATATGATTTGCTCATCAATAATTGTCTAGCATTATATAGAAGTTCATAATCTTTTGGTAAATATCTCAATAATCTTTTTAAATCCCAGTATTTATTATTCCAGGCAAGATAATCTGCTCTTTTTATATAATCATCTGCATTTAAAAATTTCTTAAATTTTTTTCTATAAAATCTTAATTCTGATTTTGTTAATTCTGCACTAATCCAACCGTCCTTAATTAATTTAATTCCTTCTTCTTTATTACCTATCATGATATAGCTTTCACCAAGTATCATTTTACCAAATCCACTTAATGGTTTAGTTGTCTCAAACCAATTTATAATTTTTTTTGGCGAAATTGTTTTAGTAGAAAGCTTATGTTCAGCCAAATATCTTATACGGCCAATTCTTGGATAGTTTTTATTTGAATCTAAAAAGATTTTGTAGTCGTAAAATGACTCATTATTTCCTTTAGTTAAAAGATGTCGCCATTGTATAAAATTATATATTGATTTATCTCTAGCTTTTTTTGCAAATTTTAATGCTCCAGGCCAATTGGCTTTTTTCATTTCAGAAATAGCTTTTTTTGCTAACCTGAAATCTTTTTTACTATAATATTTTGATGAAGCAATTTTAT
>CACEIY010000012.1 GCA_902559635.1 uncultured Pelagibacteraceae bacterium
ATTTCTTAGGAAATGCTTTGCAAACTTTATAAAAAAAATTCTTTTTTTTCCTTATTTTCTTTGACCAATTATTGTCTTCAGACAAAACATCAACATTAATCATTATAATTACTGTATGCTTTTACAATTTTAGAGACCAATGGATGTCTAACTACATCTGAGTGATCAAAGTCAATAACAGAAATTTCATTTAAATGAGACAGAAGTTTTTTAGATCTATCTAGCCCTGACATATTTTTATTTGGTAGATCAATTTGTGAAGGGTCTCCATTCACAACTATTTTTGAATTTTCACCTATTCTTGTTAAGAACATTTTAATTTGCATATCGCTAGCATTTTGAGCTTCATCTAAAATCGCAAAAGAATTTTTTAATGTTCTTCCTCTCATAAATGCTAAAGGTGCAATTTCAATATCTCCGATTTCAATCATCCTTTGAATTTTTTCAAAATGAAATAAATCATATAAAGAATCATACAAAGGTCTAAGATAAGGATCTACTTTTTCTTTCATATCTCCTGGTAAAAAACCTAATCTTTCTCCCGCTTCAACAGCTGGTCTTGATAAAATAATTCTTTCAATTTTTTTTTCCAAAAGCATTGTTAAACCAATTGCAACAGCTAAAAATGTTTTTCCAGTTCCAGCAGGTCCTGCAGAAATAACTATATCACTTTGCCTTAAGGCTCTGACATATTCTTTCTGTTTTTCAGACCTTGGGATAATTGATTTTTTTGGTGTCTTAATAATATCAGTAATATTTTGATTTTTTACTTTTTCATTAATCATAAATTTATCAATTGATGATAGTATATCTTTATTTTCAATGCTTCCATTATTAATGAATTGATTAGCCAAGAATTGAATAGCATTTTTAACTATTTCATTTTTATCTGTGGTTGATTTTATTAAAATTGAATTTCCTCTTGAATATAAATTGACATCAGCAAGTTTTTCTAATTCTTTAAGATTTTTATTAAACTCTCCAACTACTCCCATTAATAACTCATTGTCATGAAATATTACACTCAAAGTATTGTTATCTGAATAAACAAATTTTAAATTTGCATCAAAATTTTTTTTAGTATTAAAGCTCAAATTTTAAGCCACTTTCTGATGAGTTGAATCTATTATAGTTCCAAATAAAGTATTTTGATTACTTTTAAGAATTTTAACTTTAACAATTTTTCCAATTAAATCATCACTTCCATAAAATACAACAGATGTCATATACTCTGATCTACCAAAAAGTTTAGTTTTATCATCAGTACGATTTTCTACTAAAACATTAATTATTTTATTCTCTATAGATTTATTCATTTCTATTTGATTTTTAAATAAAATCTTCTGTACAGTTTCAAGTCTTAATAAAGATTTTTTTTTATCTAAAGTGTCTAATTTTGAAGCAACAGTACCTGGACGGGGACTAAAAATAAAAGAAAAAGAATTTATAAATTTAATTTCATTAATTAGATTAATAGTATCCTCAAAATCTTTTTCATTTTCTCCTGGATAAGCAATTATAAAATCACTCGAGAATTCAATTTTAGAATTAATTTTTTTTAATTTATATACTGTTTCAAGATATGTTTTAATATTATGTTTTCTATTCATAAGTTTTAAAACTTTATCTGACCCACTTTGAACTGGAAGATGAACCAACGGCATCAATTTTTTTGAATATTTATAAACTTCTATTAAATCTTCAGTCATATCTTTTGGGTGTGATGTTGTATAACGAATACGTTCAACACCTTGAAGTTTTTCTATTTCTAATATTAAATTTGATAATCTTAAATCTTTGTAATTATAAGCATTTACATTTTGTCCTAAAAGAAATATTTCTTTAGTACCATTATCAATTAAGTTTTTAGCTTCATCCAATATTTGATTAAATGGTCTTGAATACTCTGGTCCTCTTGTATAAGGCACTACACAGAAGTGACAAAACTTATCACAACCTTCTTGTATTGTTAAAAAGGATGAAATTTTTTTTGATTTGTTTTTTATTTTACTTAAATATTCAAATTTTGATACTACATCAAATTCTGTTTCTTCTATTTTTTCATTTTTATTTTTATAATTTAAAATTATATCATTAATTTTATGATAAGATTGAGGTCCTACAACTAAATCAATATAAGGTTCTCTTTTTAACATTTCCTCATTTTCTGCTTGAGCAACACAACCAGCAACTATTATTAAAGGTTTTGATTTTAATTTAAAAGATTTTTTTACTCTCCCAATTTCATGATAAACTTTTTCTTTAGCTTTATCACGAATATGACATGTGTTTAAAAGATAACAATCAGCATCCTCATATTTCTCAGTTTTATTATAGCCAATTTTTTTCAAAGTATCATAAATACGATTTGAATCGTACTCATTCATTTGGCAACCAAATGTTTTAATAAATATTTTTTGATCCATTAATGATTATTGAGATTTTTTTTTAACACCATAAAGTTCTAGTTTGTGATCAACTAATTTATAACCATATTTTTCAGCTACTTTTTTTTGCAACTCTTCAATTTCATCATCTACAAATTCAATAATTTCTCCTGTTTTAACATCAATCAAGTGATCATGGTGTCCTTCATTTAATTCTTCATATCTAGCTTTGCCACCTTTAAACTCGTGCTTAGTTAAAATTCCAGATTCTTCAAATAACTTCACTGTTCTATACACTGTTGCTATGCTAATTTTAGGATCAATTTTAGAAACACGATTATACAGCTCATCCACATCGGGATGATCAGAAGACTCGGACATAACTTTTGCAATAATTTTTCTCTGATCTGTTAACTTTACACCTTTTGAAATACATTTTTGTTCTATTGTTTCTGACATAATTAATTCTAACTCAGATAAATAGGATTAATCAAATTTTTTTTAATCTTTAATTTATCGCATAGATAGGGGATATTTTCATATTTTTTATTGCTTTCTTTTTCAAAATCTAAAAAACTAAAGCAGTAATAGTCAATTTTTCTTGCTAAATAAATAGCTTTGACTACTGCAAGAGAGTTTCTTATTCCAGCAAAGCTGCCTGGTCCTCTATTTACATATAATTTTGAAATATTTTCAATTTTTAAATTATTAAGATTCAAAAAATCATCAATTAAACTCACTATTTTTTCAAAATTAGTTTTACTATTTTCGTGACTAACACTATAAATATTTTTATCTTTCATGAGCATAAAAAATATTTTTTTATTAGCAGCATCAATAATTAAACTATTCATAATAATTTTTTCTTTATCCTTAAATTCTAAAGCTGATGAAAATAATACCAAACAATATTCGAATGATGAAGGTATTTTATCCATTATGTATCATCGTTTTAATGAAAATAAGTATCCTTCAACAAATATTAAAATCGATGTTTTTTATGAACATATAAAATTAATAAAAGATTTAAATTATCATTTTTTAAACCTTAAAGATTTTATTGAAAATTTTGATAAAGCAAAAAAGACAAAAAAAATTCTCATTACTATTGATGATGGATTTTTATCTTTTTATGAAAATGCTTGGCCATTCTTAAAAAAAAATAAAATTCCTTTTATTTTATTTGTTTCTACTGAACCAGTTGGAAAAAATGGATATATGACCTGGGAACAAATCAAAGAGATTGAGAAAGAAAATTTTGCAGCTATAGGACATCATTCACATTCACATGAATATTTGATTGATAAAAGTAACTCAGAATTTATTTCAGATATAGAAAAAGCTAACAAATTATTTTTAAAAAATATTGGTTATGTTCCTAATATTTTTTCATATCCTTTTGGAGAATATTCTGAATTTATGAGAAACTATATATCAAAAAATTTTGATTTTGCTTTCGGACAACATTCGGGTGTTATAGATTTAAATAAAGAAAAATTTGAACTACCTCGATTTCCAATTAATGAAAAATATGGAAAATTAGACAGATTTAAATCTATAATAAATACTTACCCACTTCAGTATAAAAAAATTTTACCTCTAGAAAAAAAATTAAATAAAGAAAATAATCCTCCAAATTTTCAAGTAGAATTTTTTATAGAACAACAAAATATTCAAAATATTAGCTGTTTTTCTAATGAAGGAGACATTTGGGAAAAATCTAATATAAAAATTAATAATAATATTTTAACTATAAAATTTAGAGAACCATTTAAACCTAGAAGAGGAAGAATTAATTGCTCATTGAATGATAATGGAAAATGGAGATGGTTTGGAACTCAATTTGTAATAAAAGAAAATTAAATCAAGCTTTCAAGTTCAATACTTGACGGCAATAATTTAGCATCATCAAAATCTTTCAAATTATTTTGTGTAATAATTTTTTTTAACACCTCGACATATTGATTACCCGTCTCTGCATATTCGTCCAAATATTCTGAAAGAACAATGCTATCTAAAGACTTTCCCAAATCTCTAAGTTGAGCTCTGGCTAACCTAAATTCTCTATAACTAGAATGCGTGTTAAGATTTCTCTGATAGGCTCTTACTGAAGCTTGCAGAATATTAAATTTCATAACCTTATGACCTTCATCTTTTTCAGCTTCTTTAGGTTTCAAGCCTTCTCCAGACCAAGTCCACTGTCCAAATAAAGCATTTCCTTCCTGAGCAAACCTTGAAGTACCCCATCCTGTCTCTTTAGCAGCTTGAGCTAAGGCTAAAGAAACTGGTATCTCATCCATTCGAATTTTTAAAGTTGATAAATCTCTTGATGGTATTCCATATTGTTTATATTTTTTATCAAGCCATTTTTTTTCAACCTCAGTATTGTTACTTTTATTAATTATCCCAAAAAGTCTCACTCTATCTAACTTTATATTATTATTCTCCTTCAAAATTAAAGGCAAGACTATCTGGATAAACAACTCTTTTCTTTTTTTTGTATTTTCTATCATCTTAATTTCTTTAGGTAGGAGAGTGAGAGCGATTGGTTTTACTAATTTATTTTTCCTTATATCGTCTAATTTATAATTAGTATCTTCATATAGTTGTTTAATTGTAGAAGCGTCTAATCTTACAGTATCTGTTTCTTTTTCATTTAAACTATAAATATCAACTAATAAATCACTTTCATCATAAATCTCGTTTGGGTCTTCAATATTTTCTTGATCTAAAGTATAGGCTAAAATTACTTTTGAATTATTTTTGTATTCTTTAGTATTTAAAATTTTTTCATCTGTAAACTTTATAATTAAAGGTAGTGAATAAAAAAAGAAAATTAATACAAAACTACTTAAAAGTATTCTTGCTATAGATCCAAGATTGTTCTCATCTATTTTTTTTAAAATTTTAATACGATTTTTATTAGTATCTTTTTTCATATATTAAATAGCAACTACCTCTTTAACTTCTGGTATATAATGACACAATAAATTTTGAACTCCTTGTTTTAAAGTCATTGTTGAACTTGGACAGCCTGAACAGCTTCCTTGTAATTGAACTTTTACAATACCATCTCGAAATTCTTTAAATTTTATATCTCCACCATCTTTTGCAACAGCTGGTCTTATTTTTTGGTCAAGAATTTGAACAATTTTTTTTTCAATTTCACTAAGATTTTCATTTAATTCGTTTATATCTTTATCAACAACATACTCTTTTCCAGATGAATAATAATCATTAATAAAAGAAATAATTATATGCTTAATCTCATCCCAATTTATGTTGTCATATTTATTAATCGAAATAAATTCTCTATTTAAAAATATTCCTTCTACACCATTAATTGAAAGAATATTTCTTATAAGATCATTTTTAACATCATCTTTCTTTGTGATTTCAAATGACCCCCCGTTTGATACAACTTTCCCTGGTATAAACTTTAAAGAATTAGGATTTGGTGTTGCTTCTGTTTGAACGAACATATCTACTATATAATCAATTATTTACAAATTTGAACTAATTAAAAAAATTTAATTAAAAGCCTATAATTTCATGCATTTTTTTAACTTTATCTGATGCAATATTGTTAGCTTTTTTATAGCCATCTAAAAGAATCTTGTCTAAAAAATCTTTCTCATTCATTAATTTTTTTATTTCTTTTGAAATTGGTTCTATTTTATCAGATAAAACTTGAGACAATTTCTCTTTAAATTCAGAAAAATTTTTTCCTTCAAAAGTTTTAATTGTTTTTTCTAAACTCAAATTAGTTAAACTTGAATATATTCTTAAAAGATTTTTTGCCTCTGGTCTTTGTTCTAAATCTTTAATATTGGATGGTAAAGGTAAAGGATCTGTTTTAGCTTTTTTTATTTTATTGATTATAGAATCTTTATCATCAGTCATATTAATTCTACTTAAATCAGATATCTCTGATTTACTCATTTTTTTTGTACCATCTTTTAAACTCATTATTCTTGAAAATTCTTTTTGTATAAGTGGCTCTGGAACCTTTAAAAAATTATCTACTTCAAAATCATTATTAAACTTTTGGGCAATATCTCTGCAAAGCTCAAGATGCTGCTTTTGATCTTCTCCTACTGGTACATGACTTGCATCGTATAAAAGAATGTCTGCTGCCATTAATATTGGATAAGAATATAAACCAATACTTGCCTTTTCTTTATCTTTTCCAGCTTTTTCTTTAAATTGTGTCATTCTATTTAACCAACCCATTTTTGCAACGCAACTTAATAACCAAGCAGCTTCAGTATGAGCAGAAACCTTAGATTGGTTAAAAATAATACTTTTTTCGGGATTAATTCCACTAGCTACAAAAGTTGCAACTGTTTCTCTGATATTATTTCTTAATTCTTTTGGATTTTGTTTAATAGTGATTGCATGTAGATCTACTACACAAAAAATACATTCATTTTCTTTATCGTTATTAAGCTCTACAAAATTTTTAATTGCCCCTAAATAATTTCCTAAATGGAGATTTCCTGTAGGTTGAACTCCTGAAAAAATTTTTTTAGTCATAAAGTTAATACTTTAATTGAATATCACTCATTTTAAAAGCTTTGATCAGATAACAAATGATCAAATAAAATAATAGGCCTAATACAACGCTTAAAATTAAATAAATAGATTTTATATTTTGGTTAAATGCAAGTTCATTTTGAAAATAATTTAATAAAAAATTAAAAAATAAACCCATTAAGATAGATGCAGTCATTATTTTAATAAATTTAATAAAGAACATTTCATTAAAATAAAATAGTTTTCTATTTTTTAAAAAAAGAAATAACATTATAGCATTAAACCAAGATGAAATAGACGTTGCGATTGGTATAATAACAAAACCAATTTCACCAAAATAATAAACACTAATAAAAATATTTAATATCACAGAAAATAAAGAAATATAAAATGGTGTTTTAGTATCATGATTAGCAAAGAAAAAACTCGAAAAAACTTTGATTAAAGCAAAAGCAGGTAAACCAAGAGCAAAATAGTATAATGCCAAACCAGAATTTATAACTGAAGTATTATTAAAAGAACCATAACCAAATAAAGCAGAAATTATTTGTTCCGAACCTATTATTAAAGCAACTGCAGCTGGAATACTTAAAAACAAACTTAACTCTAAAGCTTTGTTTTGAATTAATGAAATCTTCTCTTTTTTCTTAGACTCAATGTGTTTCGAAAGCTGTGGAAGAACAACAACTCCAATTGCTATACCTGCAATAGCTAAATTAATCTGATATATTCTATCTGCATAATAAAGATAAGAAACTGCACTTGCTTGAAATGAAGCAATAATTGTTCCAATTAAGATATTGATCTGAGTAACACCCGAAGAAAAAATACTCGGTAAAAGTTTTTTAAAAAAAATTTTTACTTTATTGTTTACTTTAATCTTAAAGTCAAATTTTAAAGAATAATACTTAAAAACAAATTTATATAAAAATAATAATTGTAAAATACCTGCCAAAGAAACACCGTAAGATAAGTAATATACTAACTGATCATCTAATAATCTTGAAAACATTAATACTAAAATTAGAATTATATTTAATATTATTGGAGCAGCTGAAGCTGCAGCAAATTTGTTATGTGAATTTAAAATTGCTGAAAAAAAAGATGCTAAGCAAATAAAAAATAAAAAAGGGAAAGTTATACGAGTTAAATTAATTGCAATTTCCATTTTTTCAGTATTACCAACAAATCCTGGTGCAATTATTGAAACAAATGCTGGCATAAAAATCTGAACAATTAATATTAAAAATAACAAACCTAAAAATAATAAATTAAAAACACTATTTGCAAATTTATTTGATTGTTTTTTACCTTTGGCTATTTCAGATGTATAACTTGGTACAAATGCAGCATTAAAAGTACCCTCAGAAAATAATCTTCTAAAAGTATTTGGAATTCTAAATGCAACAAAGAAAGCATCAGCCAATAGACCTGTTCCTAGAAATATAGCAATAAGTATATCTCTTAAATAACCCAGCAATCTGCTAATGATAGTATAAAAACTAAATGTGCCTGTTGACTTAAGTAGATTCATAAATCATATTAGTCTTAATTTTACCCTAATTGTACACTTAATTATTATCAAGAATGAAAAAAACAAAGATTGATCATTACACAGATAAAGAAGCTTTAGATTTTCATAAACATAAAAAACCTGGCAAGATTGAGATTATTTCATCAAAAAATATGACAACCAAAAGGGATCTTGCACTAGCATATTCACCTGGTGTTGCAGCTCCAGTTAAAATGATAGGAGAAAATCCAGAGACAGTATATGACTATACTAGCAAGGGAAATTTAGTTGCTGTTATAAGCAATGGTTCTGCAATCTTAGGAATGGGAAATTTAGGTGCCCTTGCTTCAAAACCTGTAATGGAAGGAAAAGCAGTATTATTTAAACGATTTGCTGACATTGACTCTATTGATTTAGAAATTGATTGTTCAGATGCTGAAGAAATCATAAAATCAATCAAGAATTTTGCACCAACTTTTGGGGGAATTAATTTAGAAGATATAGCGGCCCCTGATTGTTTTATAATTGAACAGAAATTAAAAGAAATTTTAGATATTCCAGTTTTTCATGATGATCAGCATGGAACCGCAATAATAACCACTGCTGCATTAATAAATGCACTAGATATTTGTAATAAATCTATAAAAAAAATTAGAGTTGTTGTAAATGGAGCTGGTGCGTCAGCTCAAGCATGTACAGAATTATTTATAAAATTTGGAGTACCCTCAAAAAATATAACGATGCTCGATAGAAAAGGTGTAATTTATAAAGGAAGGACTGAAGGAATAGATAAATGGAAATCAAGATATGCTGTAGACACAAAACTAAGAACTCTTAAAGATGCAATTAATGGTGCAGATGTATTTTTAGGATTATCAGCTAAAGGAGTTCTAAAAAAAGAGATGGTTAAATCAATGGCAAAAAATCCAATTATATTTGCTTGTGCAAACCCTGACCCAGAGATTAGCCCAGAAGAAATTAATGAAGTTAGAGATGATGCAATAATAGCAACAGGAAGATCGGATTACCCTAATCAGGTAAATAATTTAATTGGATTTCCTTATATATTTAGAGGTGCTTTGGATGTTAGGTCAAAAACAATAAATGAAGAAATGAAAGTTGCGGCTGCTGAAGCGATTGCAAAACTTGCGAGGGAAGATGTTCCTGATGAGGTGGTAGCTGCTATGGGTGGGGAAAGACCTCATTATGGAAAAGATTATATAATTCCATCTACATTTGATCCAAGATTAATTAGTATAATCCCAGCTGCAGTTGCAAAAGCTTCTATAGAAAGTGGAGTAGCTAGAAAAAATATTAGTAATTTTGAAATTTATAAAGATCAACTTAAACAAAGACTAGATCCAACAGTAACAATTATGCAAGGTATTAATTCATTCATTAAAAAAAATCAAAAAAGAATTGTATTTGCAGATGGAGAAGATGAAAATAATTTAAAAGCAGCAATAGCATTTAAAAATTCAAAATTAGGTATTCCAATTTTAATTGGAAAAGAAAGTAAAATTAAAGAACAAATTAAAAATATCGGATATAATGAAAATTTTGATATTGAGATTGTAAATTCAAAAGATACTAAGAAAAGAGATCGATATGTCCATCATTTGTTTAAAAAACTCCAAAGAGAACAGGGATTACTAGAAAGAGACTGTGATCGATTAGTCAGAAATGATCGAGTTATTTGGGCAGCTTGTATGGTAGCCTGTAATGATGCAGATGGTGCCGTAACTGGAAACACAAGACGTTTTGGAGCTTCTCTTGAAAAAATTAAACAAGTTGTAGATGTTAGAAAAGGAGAAATAATGTTTGGATTGAACATGGTAGTACACAAAGGAAAAACTATTTTTATTGGAGACACAAGTGTTCATGAATATCCAACATCAGAACAGATGGCTGAGATAGCTATATCCACAGCTAGAGTAGTAAGGCTTTTTGGTTTTGATCCTAAAGTTGCCTTTGTATCTCATTCTACATTTGGACAACCAATTACTAGTCGAACAAAACATATTCGAAATGCTGTTGAAATTTTAAAACAAAAAAAAGTTGATTTTGAATTTGATGGCGACATGCAACCAGATGTGGCTCTTAATGAAGAATATAAGAGTCTTTATCCATTTTCTAAAATTGTTGGTAATGCAAATATATTAATTATGCCTGGTCAACATAGTGCCGCTATATCTTATAAAATGATGAAAACTCTTGGAGATACAAAAGTAATTGGCCCTCTTTTAATAGGCCTAGGTTTGCCTATAGAGATTGCTCCATTAAGAACATCTGTATCTGAAATAATAAATCTAGCTTCAATTGCAGCTTATTCAGCGGATGTAATTAATTATAAAAAATAATTAATCTTTTTTAATTCTCAAATCATTCACTAAGAGTATACTAGCAATGACATCCTCTACATCTAATATTTCTTTTGCTTCTTTAATAACTTCATCTTTTTCATCTGAAGTAAGAGCAATTCCATAAACATAAATTTTCTTTTTATAAGTATCTATATTATAATTAGTAGCTTTTATATTTTTATTAAAAATTAGAGCAGTACGAAGTTGAGATGTAATTAGAATATCTTTTGCTGATTGTTTAAAATTAAATTCTTCTTTTATCTTGATATCATTTCTGACTGATCTCGCACCAGCTGTCTCCCATGCCATTTTTGTAAGTTTAAGTTTTTCTTCTGGATTGTCTACTTTGCCAGTTAAAAAAATTCTTCCATCTAAAACTTTTGATTTTATTGATAATAAATATTTTTTATCTACTAATAGAAACCTTGCTGATAAGTTTTTTTGCATAATTGAGTCATCAACTTGAGTTCCTACTGATCTTGGATCAAATGCTACACTTACACCTGTTCCAAAAATCCCTTTCGATCCAACACCAACACATCCTGATAAAAATAAAACTAAAATAAATATTATTATAATTTTATTTTTCATTTTTTTAATTTTAAACAATAATTATATATTTCTTTTTTTGATACTTTACTAAATTCACTAATTATCTCAGTTATTTCTTTGGTACTTAATTTATTTATCATTTTTTTAATTATATTTTTATCTGATTCACTCAAAATCTGAGAAGTTTTTTTTATGGTCTTTTTATCAGAAATAACGATAGTTAGCTCTCCTTTAGGCTCTTTATCAAAAATACTTAAATCATTAACTAAACATCTAATATATTCTTCATAATATTTTGAAATCTCTCTGCAAATTAAAATTTTTCTTCCTACAAAATATTCTCTAATATGAGGTATTACTTTATTAATCTTTCTTGGTGAGATAAAAAAAACAAGACATACATTAAGTTCAGATAAAAACTTTAAACTGTTTTTTAAATCTTTTTCCTTTTCAGGAAAAAAACCATAAAATAGATATTTTTCAGAAAAACCACTAGCAGAGATCGCTGTTGTAACTGCAGATGCACCAGGAAGAGGAATTACATTAATATTATTTTTTATACATTCATTAACCAATATAACCCCTGGATCTGAAATAGTAGGAGTGCCTGCATCAGATACTAATGAAATAATTTTACCATCTTTTAATAGATTTATTATTTTTGATAAATTTTTTGTTTCATTAAATTTATGATTTGAAATTATTTTTGTTTTTATCTTAAATTTATTTAATAAATTTTTAAACACCCTAGTATCTTCACAAAGAATACAATCTGAGTTTTTTAAAACTTCTAATGACCTAAGTGTAATATCACCCAAGTTACCAATTGGTGTTGGTACCAAATATAAGCCTTTTTTAACTTCATTTTTATTGGATATAGGGTTTACCATATTTAAAACAGTATTAAGATTATAATATCATCAAATGATTAAAATTTTTAGAATTCTTTTTTTTCTTGTATTTAATTTTATTTTTTTAAATGGGCAAGCTTACACTGAAGAAAATAAAATCAAAATTGGTTTATTGGTACCTCTCACAGGTGATAATGCTGAATTAGGAAAACAAATTCTAAATTCTACAAGACTTGCAATTAAAGATATTAATTCAAATAAAATAGAAATTTATCCAAAAGATACTCAATCAGATCCAAACAAAGCTTTACAGTCAGCAATTAAACTAGAACAAATAGGAATCAATATAGTTATCGGCCCGGTCTTTCATGAGAATATTATTTATCTTGATGAAGTTAAAAATATTACCTTTTTATCATTAACTAATAAAACCCTAGAAATTCCAGAAAATGTTGTTTCTGCAGGCATCAATTCAACGTCCCAATTAAATACAATTAAAAAATTTATCGAGCTCAATGAAATTAAAAAAACTATTTTTTTAATACCAAATTTAAATTACGATTTAGAAATTAAAAATGGAATAAAAAATTCAAAAATTAAAACTCATAAAGAATATTTTTATGATATCAAACCAACTAAATTAACTAAACAAATTGAAGAAATAACCAACTATGAAGTTAGGAAACAAAATCTGTATGATGAAATAACTAGACTTGAAAAATCAGATGATTCAAACAAAGAAAAAAAAATAGAAAATCTTAAAAAAAGATACACAATAGGTAATTTAAATTTTGACTCTATTATTATCGCAGATTTTAATGAAAGTCTTAAAAGTGTAGTAACATCCTTATTATATACTGATGTATCGCCCAAAGAGAAATATTTTATAACTTTTAATCAATGGTTTGATGAAAGTTTACTTGGTGAAACAATTTCTCAACCTATTTACTATCCATCAATTAACAAAAAAAATTTAGTTGATTTCGAATCAAAATTTCAAAAACAATTTAATCAGATACCAAATCATTTATCCTTGCTAAGTTATGATTTAGTTGGTTTAATATATTATCTTTCTCTGAAAAATGAACTCTCAGAAATTAACAAATCTTTTAAAAAAAAAAACTCATTTAAAGGTAAAATTGGAATTTTTGATGTAGAAAATAATAAAATTAATCATAGATTAAATTTCTATAAGGTTGACAATGGTGTTCTTAAAGAAATTTTTTAATTTTTTTAAAAGCTTGATACCTATGGTCTATCTTATATTTTTTCAAAGGACTCATTTCACCAAAAGTTTTTTTATATTTTTTTGGTATAAATATAGGATCATAACCAAATCCATTTTTTCCTTTAGGTTTAGAAGAAATGAATCCTTCAACTTTTCCTTTAACTAAAGCAATCTTTTTACTCAATAAGCTAATTGAAAGAACACAAATAAATCTAGCTTTAATTTTTTTTTTTTTCCAATTTTTATCTTTTTTATTTAACTCTGTATAAATTTTTCTAATTGCTTTATTAAAATCATTTTTTTTTCCACTCCATCTAGATGAATAAATCCCTGGCATTTTATTTAATAAATCTATTTCCAATCCAGAATCATCAGATAGGCAAAGCAATTTAGTTTTATTAGAAAAATATTTTGACTTTATTATAGAATTTTCCTCAAATGTAGATCCATTTTCTTTTGGACTTTTAAGATTAAAATCAGTTGTTGATTTTGTTTTTATAGATTTTGGTAATAATTCTCTTATTTCTTTTAATTTTCCCTTATTATTAGTACCAATTAATAAAATTGAATTTTTTTTCATATAAATCTAGCAATTTTGAAATTTCTTACCATATAAGCGGATATGGAAAAAGAACAAGAACAAAACCAAAAAAATAAACAAGATCAAGATCAAAAATCTGAAGAATTAAAAGATTCTAATCAAGAAACCCTTAAAACTGAAGATGAAGAAAAAAAGGAATTAACTCCTGAAGAAAAAATTATAGAACTAGAAGATAAATTAGTAAGGACTTTTGCAGAAATGGAAAATCAAAGAAGACGTTTTGAAAAAGAAAAAGAAGAGGCTTTTGATTATGGTGGATTTACTTTTGCGAGAGAAGCTTTAAATTTAATTGACAACCTTGAGAGATCAAAACAAATTCTTAAAAATGATGAAAGCTTAAAAAATTCTAAAGTTTTAAAAAAAACATTAGAACATTTAGATGTAATATATAAAGATACTATTTCAATTTTTTCAAAAAACAATATTAAACCAATAGAGTCTTTAAATAAAAAGTTAGATCCAAATTTACATCAAGCAATGATGGAGATAGAAGATGATCAAAAAGAGGTTGGAACTATTGTTCAAGAAATTCAAAAAGGTTTTACCATAAAAGATAGACTTCTAAGACCATCATTAGTTGGAGTATCAAAAAAATCTCAAAATAGAGATGAAAAAAATAAGGAAAATAAAGAGAATTCAGAGAACAAATAATGAATAGATTAACTTGTAGAATAGAATTTAGCACCTATATGCAAAAGGAGAAATTATAATACTATGAGCAAAATAATTGGAATAGACCTTGGAACTACTAATTCTTGTGTAGCAATCATGGAAGGTACACAAGCTAAAGTTTTAGAAAATGCTGAAGGTGCAAGAACAACTCCTTCTGTTGTAGCATTTACAGATGATGATGAAAAATTAATTGGTCAGCCAGCCAAAAGACAAGCAGTAACAAATCCTGAAAATACTATATTTGCTGTTAAAAGATTAATTGGAAGAAATTTTGATGATCCAACTGTAAAAAAAGATATTCAAGGAGCACCCTTTAAAATAGTGAATTCTGAAAAAGGTGATGCCTGGATAGAAACTAAAGGACAAAAATATTCACCATCTCAAATTTCTGCTTTCATTTTACAAAAAATGAAAGAGACAGCTGAAAAATACTTAGGTCAACCTGTTTCTAAAGCAGTAATTACTGTTCCAGCATACTTTAATGATGCCCAAAGACAAGCAACAAAAGATGCTGGAAAGATTGCAGGTTTAGAAGTTTTAAGAATTATTAATGAACCGACTGCAGCATCTCTTGCCTATGGATTAGATAAAAAACAAAATAAAAAGATTGCAGTATATGATTTAGGTGGTGGTACATTTGATGTATCAATACTTGAATTAGGTGATGGTGTTTTTGAAGTTAAATCAACTAATGGTGATACATTTTTAGGTGGTGAAGATTTCGATAATACTATTGTAGAATATTTAGTTTCTGAATTTAAAAAAGATAATGGAATTGATCTTAGATCAGACAAATTAGCTCTTCAAAGATTGAAAGAAGCTGCTGAAAAAGCTAAAATTGAATTATCTTCTGCAGAACAAACTGATATTAATTTACCATTTATCACAGCAGATAAAACTGGTCCAAAACACATTAACATAAAAATGACTAGGGCAAAATTAGAAGCTTTAGTAGAGGATTTAATATCTAGAACAATACCGCCATGCAAAACTGCTTTGAAAGACGCTGGAGTAACAGCAAGCGAAATTGAAGAAGTAGTGATGGTTGGAGGTATGACTAGAATGCCAAAAGTAGTTGAAGAAGTTAAAAATTTCTTTGGTAAAGCACCTAATAAAAGTGTTAACCCAGATGAAGTTGTAGCAATGGGTGCTGCAATTCAAGCTGGTGTTTTACAAGGAGATGTTAAAGATGTTCTTCTACTTGATGTTACTCCATTATCACTAGGAATTGAGACATTAGGTGGTGTTTCAACAAAATTAATTGAAAAAAATACTACAATTCCAACTAAAAAAAGTCAGGTATTTTCAACTGCTGAAGATAATCAGCCTGCAGTATCAATAAGAGTACTGCAAGGTGAAAGAGAAATGGCTACAGATAACAAAATATTAGGTAATTTTGAATTAGTTGGTATTGCACCAGCTCCAAGAGGGGTGCCTCAAATTGAAGTTACTTTTGATATTGATGCTAATGGTATAGTCAACGTATCTGCAAAAGACAAAGGAACTGGTAAAGAGCAAAAAATTCAAATCCAAGCTTCTGGAGGATTAAGTGATGAAGAGATAGAAAAAATGGTTAAAGATGCAGAAGCTAATAAAGAATCTGATAAAAAGAAAAGAGAATCAGTTGATGTTAGAAACCAAGCTGATACTTTAATTCATTCAACTGATAAAAATCTTAAAGAACATGGTTCCAAAGTCTCAGATGCAGAAAAAAAATCTATTGAAGATGCTTCAGCTGCTTTAAAAGAAGCTTTAAAAGGTGAAAATATAGATGATATTAAAAAGAAAACTGAATCACTAGTCCAGTCTTCTATGAAACTTGGAGAAGCAATTTATAAATCGCAACAAAGTACAAAACCAGAATCTAAAAAAGATACTGGGGAAGATGAAAAAGGAAAAAAAGACGATAATGTTGTTGATGCGGATTTTGAAGAAGTAAAAGACGAGAATAAAGAAAAAAGCGCTTAACTGACATCTATTTGTCCAGGTTATATACATGGCTAAAAGAGATTACTATGATGTCTTAGGAGTTAATAAAAGTGCAAGTTCAGAAGAACTTAAATCAGCTTATAGAAAACTAGCCGTTAAATATCATCCTGATAAAAATCCTGGAGATAAGGGTGCGGAAGATAAATTTAAAGAAGCGAGTGAAGCTTACGGCGTTCTTTCAGATAAATCTAAAAAGGAAAATTATGATAATTTTGGTCATGCTGCTTTTGAAAATGGTGGCGGTGGTCAAGGTGGTTTTGGAGGGTTTAGTGGTTTTAGTAGTGCAGATTTTTCAGACATATTTGAAGACTTCTTTGGAGACTTTGGAGGCAGTAGACGAAGTTCAAGAGGACGAAGTTCTAATAATAGAGGTTCTGATTTAAGATATGATTTATCATTAACTTTAGAAGAAGCATACTTAGGTAAAAAGCAAAATATTCAATTTTCTACTTCAGAAAAATGTAGTACCTGTAAAGGCAATGGATCTAAACCTGGATCCAGTCCTGATAGGTGTACTTATTGTGGTGGCAATGGAAGAGTGAGATCAAACCAAGGTTTTTTTACTGTACAACAAACTTGCCCTCAATGTTCAGGAAGTGGAGAAGAAATTACTAATCCGTGTTCAGATTGTAATGGGAAAGGAAACAATCAAACTTCAAAAAAAATATCTGTAACCATTCCTAAAGGTGTAGATGATGGAACAAGAATTAGACTTGCTGGTAAAGGTGAAGCAGGTACAAGAGGAGGTGCAACTGGAGATTTATATCTTTTTATAAATGTAAAATCTCACGGAATATTTAAAAGATCAGATGTAAACTTATTTTTTGAATTTCCAATTTCTATTGCGGATGCAGCACTTGGAACAACTATAGAAATACCTACAATTGATGGAAAAAAGGCAAAAATTAAAATACCAGATGGTACTCAAGATGGAAAACAATTTAGATTAAAAGGTAAAGGGATGCCTTTTATGAGAAGAGGTGATTTTGGAGATTTGTATGTTCAAGTCAAAACTGAAGTTCCTGTTTCATTAAATAAAGAACAAAAACAACTTTTAGAAAAATTTAGAGAAATAGAAAATGAAAAATCTAATCCTAGTATTAAAAAATTCTTTGAAAAAGCTAAAAGTTTCTGGAAAAATTAAAATTAGTGTTGAAAAAAATGAGTGCTAGTTTAATTAACTAAAATGATTATTTGGATAGCATCTTATCCCAAAAGTGGAAATACCTGGATAAGATCTTTTCTTACAGCATATTATTTTTGTGAAAATGGAATTTTTGATATCAATAAATTAAATCATATTCAGGATTATCCTAATAAACAATTTTTCAAAGATGAAGTAAAGGAAGGAGAAATTCACAAACATTGGGAAGAATCTCAAAAAACAATAGTTAGCGAAAAAAAAATTAAATTTTTAAAAACCCATAATTCATTAATCACTGCTTTTGGAAATGATTTTACTAGTCCAAAATATTCACTTGGAGTTGTTTATATAATTAGAGACCCTAGAAATGTAGTTACCTCAGTAAAAAATCACAATGATTTTGAAACATATGAAAAAGCCTTAAATTTTATGCAAAATGAAAATACTATTATCTCAGACTATAAACACCTAAATAATCATGCAAAAACAAATATTATAAATTCTTGGAGAATTAACTATCAATCTTGGTTAAGTAACAATCGATATAGAAGGATGATGATTAAATATGAGGATTTGATAGAAAATCCTAATCAAACTTTGAGAGATTTAATTATTTTCATAAATACAATTTGTAAATTTAATAATAGCATAGATGCTAAAAAACTAAAAAATGCAATCCAATCTACTACGTTTGAAAAATTACAAAATTTAGAAAATACAGGGAAATTTTCAGAAAGTGTATATTCAACTAAAGATAAAAAAAAAATAAAATTTTTTTATTTAGGTCCTAAAAATAACTGGAAAGATAAACTAAATAAAGATTTAATAAAAAAAATGAATACATACTACAAAGAAGATTTGGAAAAATTTGGTTATGAAATCTAAAAAAATAAATTTAACTATTACAGGATGTATGGGACGAATGGGTCAGCAACTTATCAAAGCATCAAAAAAAACAAAAAGTTTCTCTCTTCATAGTTTAACAGAATACAAACAAATAAATAAAAAGATTTCAGGTATCAAACCACAATTAAACACAGAAGATGCTTTTAAAAAAACAGATGTTATTATTGATTTTACAATACCTAAATGTACGTTTGAAGTTTTGAAAATAGCATCAAAGTTAAAAAAAAGAGTTGTGATTGGAACTACCGGTTTTACAAAAAAAGAAGAAAGTTTAATTAAAAACTACTCAAAAAAAATTCCTATTTTAAAAGCTGGAAATATGAGTTTAGGTATTAATTTGTTAATGCATTTAACAGAAATCGCTTCAAAATCTCTTGGAAATAAGTATTTAAGTAAAATATATGAAGTACATCACAAACACAAAAAAGATTATCCTTCAGGCACTGCTTTAATGCTGGGTAAAGGAATAGCTATTGGTAAAAATAAAAACTTTTACAATTTAATAGGAAAAAAATATCTTAATAAAAAAATGTTTCCCTATGGATATAAAATAAATTTTAATTCTATTAGAAAAGGTGAAATTATTGGTGAACACGAGGTTTTATTTTCTAGTGGTAAAGAAATAATCAAACTTAATCACAAAGCATTTGATAGAGCCTTATATTCAGAAGGGGCATTATCAGCTGCAAGTTGGTTAATAAAGAAAAAACCTGGTCTATATTCAATGAGAGATTTGATGAATTTCAAATAATGAATGAAATTCAAAGAGCAAAAATAGTATTAAAAATACTTAACAAAACTTATCCAAAAATTGTAGTCCCATTAAAAAGTAGAAATGTATTTACATTATTGGTCTCTGTTCTTCTTTCAGCACAATGTACTGATGTAAACGTAAATAATGTTACTAAAAATATATACCCTAAATATTATAAACCTGAACACTTTGTAAAATTAGGAAGGAAAAAAATTGAAACTTTAATTAAAAAGATTGGTATTTTTAGAATAAAAGCAAAAAGTATTTATAATTTATCTAAGATATTGATTAAAAAATACAAAGGAAAAGTACCTAAAACATTTAAAGAATTAGAACTATTACCAGGCGTTGGTCATAAAACAGCTAGTGTTGTAATGTCTCAAGGATTTGGATATCCTGCTTTTCCTGTAGATACTCACATTCACAGACTAGCACAAAGATGGGGTTTAACTAATGGAAGAAATGTTGTTCAAACTGAAAATGATCTAAAAAGATTATTTCCGAAGAAAGAATGGAATAAACTTCATCTGCAAATTATTTATTTTGGAAGAGAATATTGTAAAGCTAGAAATTGTTATGGAATAAGTTGTAAAATATGTACTTCTTGTTATCCTAATAGAAAAAAACCATTTACAGTAAAAAAACCTTGATGAAAATCTTAGGAATTGGAAATGCCATAGTTGACATACTTTGTAAAGTCTCTGACGAATTTCTAACTAAAAATTCACTAACTAAAAGCACTATGAAATTAGTTGATGAGATAGAGTTTAAAAAACTACTATCATCATTAAAAATAGAAGAAACTATTTCTGGTGGTTCAGTTGCTAACTCTATAGTCGGTTTATCTCAATTAGGAAATAAGGTAGGTTTTATTGGAAAAGTAAGTGATGATGAGTTAGGCCAAAAGTATGAAGATGGATTAAATAAAGAAAATGTAGAATATTTATATCGTAAGAAAAAAGAATTAATTCCAACAGGATCTTGTTTAATTTTAATTACACCAGACTCTGAGAGAACGATGTGTACATTTTTAGGAACAGCGGGAAAAATTAGTGAAGATGATGTTAATAAAGAACATATCAAAAACTCTGAAATAGTTTTTTTAGAAGGCTATTTGTGGGATGAGGGTGATCCAAAAAAAGCTTTTGATTTAGCAATAACTTATTCAAATAAAGTAGCTATGTCATTATCAGACTTATTTTGTGTGGAGAGACATAAACCATATTTTTTAGAATTAGTAAAAAATCAACTAGATATTATATTTGCTAATGAACAAGAAATATTATCTTTAATAAATGCAAGGTCATTTAATGAAGTCATTTCGTTTTCAAAAGAAATTAAAAAAAATATTATAATTACAAGAGGTGAAAAAGGAGCAGTAGCAATAAATTTAAATGAAATAATTGAATGTGATGCTATACCCAATTTAAAAATCAAGGATTTAACAGGTGCCGGAGACCTATTTGCTGCTGGTTATTTACATGGTTTAATTAACAATTTATCTGTGAAAGAAAGTTTACTAAAAGGTACTGAATTATCTTCCAAAATTATTCAAAAAATTGGAGCTAGAATTTAAGGTATTTAATCAATAGAATAACCATTATTATCATACAAAATAAATTCTTCATCATCAAAGGTATCTTTCATTTTTTTTCTTAACCTATAAATATGTGTTTCGACTGTGTGTGTTTCTAAATCTGTTGAATAATCCCAAACTTTTTTTTGTAATTCTTTGATACCAACATTTTTCTTTTGATTGATAAAAATAATTAAATTTGTTTCTCTTTCTGTTAAATTGAGAACTTTGTTTTCAAAAATAATTTTTCTAGAATTTAAGTCTAACTTATATTTTCCAATTTTAAGATCGGATTGATCTGAAAATTTATTTTTTAAGAAGTTTATATTTATTAATTCAATGATTTTTTCTAATTTAATTGGACCTTTATCTAATACTAAACAATTATCTAATTTTCTGTGTTTTTTTGATGATATAATTAGAAAATTTGATTTTTGATCAAATTTTATATTATTAAAATCATTTTTATTTGATTTTATAACTTCAAAATTTAAGTTTTCTTTAATTTCATTTAAAATTTCAAATAAAATTTGATATTCATAAACAATTAAAATTTTTGAATTCATATTTTAAAAATATGCGAATTATAGTTAAAAATAAAGAAACACTTTTATATGATGACTTCAAATTTAAGTGTTCTATAGGTAAAAAAGGATTTAGTGATAATAAAAAAGAAGGAGATAACAAAACACCAAAAGGTGTTTTTAAAATAGGCAGTATTTATTACAGAGCTGATAGAATTAAAAAACCTACTTCTAATCTAAATACTATAATAATTAAAAAAGATATGGCTTGGTGTGATGATCCTGAAAGTAAATTTTACAATAAATTAATCAAAATTAAAAAAAATTTAAATATAAGCTATGAAAAACTTTTTCGCTTAGATAATAAATATGATTTATTAATTGTAATAAAATATAATTCTAAAAAAATAATCAAAAATAAAGGAAGTGCAATATTTTTACATTTAACAAAAAATTATTCATCTACACAAGGATGTATTACTTTGAAAAAGAAAGATTTTTTAATTCTAAGTAAGTTGATTAAAAAAAATACTAAGATAAAAATTAATTAGTTCTTTCTCCAAAAATACCTGTACCTATTCTCAAAAATGTAGCTTTAAATTCCAAAGCTTGTAAATAATCATTAGTCATTCCCATACTAATTTCATTTAAACCAATTTTATGGTTAAGCTCTAATAAGTTTTTAAAATATGGTCTTGGATCTTGATTTTCAGGGGGAATACACATTGTGCCAATAATATTCAATTTTAATTGACAACAATTTTTATAAAATGACTCCAACTCAGGCGGTTCTATTCCAGATTTTTGTTTTTCACCTCCTAAATTAATTTGAATAAAAATTTTAATTTTTTTATCTTTTTTATAAATTTCATCAGCTAATTTATTAGCAAGTTTTAAATTATCCAAAGAATGAATGTAATCAAATATTTCTACTGCATACTTAACTTTATTTGTTTGTAACTTACCCAACATATGCAATTTTATCTTTTCATATCTTTTTTTAAGTTCTGTCCATTTATTTAAAGCTTCTTGAACTTTATTTTCACCAAAATCATAATGTTCATAATTTAATAATGGTAATATATCTTGTTCGTTAAAAGTTTTTGATACAGCTATTATTTTAGGACTATACTCAGATAACTTTAAATTTTTAATTTTATTCTTAATTTTGTCCTGAATTTCAATTAAGTTACTTTGTGTATAATGCATATTAAAAATCTAAAAAAATACTATTTTATAAATAAGTTTAAAGTTTCTCATTTGATTAATTTAAATAAAAATATATCTTTTATATGGAGAAATAAAGGTAAAGAAACTGATTTTGAAACCTTATTAAAATTGCGTAATTTTTGTAAAGAAAATCACAGAAAATTTTACATTAGTAATGACATCAAATTAGCGATCAAAATTAATGCAGATGGAGTTTATATTCCTTCTACAAATAAGAATTTAAATTTTCAATCAATTAAATTTAAAAAAAAATTTAAAATATTAGGATCTGCTCATAATATTAAAGAAATTAAAATTAAAGAGCTTCAAAAAGTCGAAGAAATTTTCTTATCACCACTATTTAAAAGTAAGATTAATCCACAATTAAATATTTATAAATATTTAAATTTGAGAAAAATAACTATTATGAAAGATATATCTCTTGGTGGAATTAATAATAAGAATATTAAAAAACTTAAACTAATTAATCCTTTTGGTTTTGCGGGTATTTCTTTTTTTGAATAAAAAAAAGGCCCCTAAAATAATTTAGGGGCCTTTTAAAATTAAACTTTTTCTTTAATTAGAATGCAAAAGATAAGTTAACTATAGAAGCTTCAATATCAACAGCTGTTGCTGATCCTGCAGCATTCTTAACTTCGTTATATGCATAACCAATTGTCATTCCACCCATAGTGTAAGATGCACTGTAACCAGTGTTTTCTTCATCCTGAGCAGCAGTTCCGAAATCAGTTTCCTGCTTACCAGCTGAAATAGAGAAGTCATCATTAACTACCATAGATACACCATAATGAGTACCTGACTCATCATTTCCTGATCCTGCAGCTAATTTAATCTCTGTAGCTTGATATGCAGCTGTAACTTTTCCAATAGTGTAAGAAACACCATAAGTCTCGATGTCATTTTCTGATCCATCGCTACCCATACCTGCAACTATTGTTAAACCATCCATACCTTCAACATCATATGAAACACCCCAGTGTGTAGCTGAGTTTTCACCTGCAGCAGGTTTTTTATTGTAAGCAAGAGATGCAGTTAAACCGCTTCCTGTCCAAGTATAACCCCATTGTGCATTAGTTGCTAAAGTAGATGTTGCAACACCATTGTCATCGCCATCAGTTGTTTCAAATACTGCAGTGTAAGCAGTAGGAACAATATTATTAACTGTAGATAAACCACCAGCTAAACCTGAAGCACCGATGAACTTAACTGTACCCATATCATCTGGTAGACCAAAAGACATGTTATAGTCGTCCATTACATCATCATCTAATTCCCAGTAAGCGCTGACAGCAATATCATTTACTTCACCACTACCGTTAAATTTAACACTGTTACCCATACCCCAAGGATTAGATCCTGAAGCATTGCTTAAACCAGTGTAGCTGATTGAAGCACCACCTGATACACTTAGATCACCTGCAAAAGCAGATGAAGCAACAAGTGAAGTAGCCAGAGCTGTCAAACCAACTTTATGTAGTTTGTTCATTATGTTCTCCTTTGTATTAATTATAATTAATTATAATGAGAGTATTTTTAGCTCAAAAATATGCAATTTTTACTATTTTTTATGAATATCATAATATTTTGTTTTATTGTTGCATTAAAGTCACACTTTATAATGATAATAATTCATAAACTCTTAAAAACCATAAAATTATGAGATTTTATAATTTTTATAGTGTGTTAAAGAGCATAATAATACTTGTTAATTTAAATGAAACTTATAACTGCTTTATCATTGTTATTATTGCTTTTTGTTCAATCAGCTTGTGGACCGCTGGCATATGATAAGAAAACAGATGCAAAAAAAGTTTCAGCTGATCCAAAACAAAGAGTTGAGAAAAACTTGACTGAGGGTCGTGGATTCAGATTAAGTGATCAATTCGGCAAAAATAACACTACTTATTCCTTCGCATCTTCAAATCCTCTTTGGAAAGCAACCTTAGAAATATTAGACTTTATGCCTTTAGTCTCTGCAAATTATAGTGGAGGAATTGTAATTACTGACTGGTACTCAGAAAAAGATAACCC